>CAZEFM010000099.1:0-14940 GCA_964511575.1 uncultured Phycisphaeraceae bacterium
GATTGACTTTACAGTAACCAAAGTGGGAACCAGAGCAGAGTTCTTGGCCGAGGTCGATCGGGAAGGACGTCGTGTTGATTTCCATGCCCTCCGAACCACGTGCAGCACTTGGCTCGATCAGGTCGGGGTCTCGGCGAGTCTAGCCAGCCGGATCACCGGACATCTCAACATCGAAACGTTACAGCGCCACTATCACCGATCAAGCTTGGCGGACACTCGACGGGCCGTCGAACTGCTTCCCCAACTCTCCGCTACGGGTACTGACGGCGACTGATCCCTTCGTTACACCACCCGTTATATCCCCCGTAGTAGGGACACAAAGCCATGGAAGGCTACACAATGGACCACGGGGTCCTTGTCATTGGGCGGCGTTGGTAAACCCTTTGGTTGCAAAGAGAAAACCGTTCTGCCACCCAAGCAGAACGGTTTTTGCGCAATGCCCCCCGAAGGGGCAGAACCATCTCGCGTAACAGTTTGTGGTGACAGTAGGTTACAGCGGGCGCCCGTAGACTCTGGTGCGCCATCCGGTGCGCGCAACGACCAGGCGGATGAGCAACTTGCTGAATTGGTGCGCCGGTGGCCCCACCTACTCCCGGCGATCCGTGCAGGCATCGTCGCAATGGTGCACGCAACGACTGACGCGAGCCCGTTGAAACCTCGATCTCTTCCCCGTTTAGAACAAGGAGAGTGCCATGACGGCAGACAACGTTTCTCAGCCTCCAATGAATCGCCTCAAACCTGACGAACAGGCTTCTGTAGATGCGGTAAAGAAACTCGCCGAACAGTGTCCTCGTATCCCGATCGCAATCCGCGCCTACAACGAGGTGTCCGAGCGATGCGGTGCGGATAGTGAGGAAGCGCAAAAGGCCTTGCAGGAGTTGCAGGATATGATCGCAACGGAGTCGGAGCGTAGCAAGCCTGCGGCCATGATCATCCCACTCTCATCGGCGAATGATCCGCGAAAGCATAAACCCAGTCGCGAAAAGCTCCATGGCGGGGTGCTCGCCGGCGGCATCTACGCTGGTATGGTGCGGAAAATGATTGAGCAGACTTGGGGGAAGAGCGATGGCCTGACTAACGAAACCATCGCGACCGCCGTGCAGCATGGTGTCGACGTCGACAATTCTATGAAACCGCGAGATGCGCTCGAGAAGATGTTAATCGAGCAGGCGTTGTGGACCCACGCCCGGATTGCTCATCTCAATGATTTGGCCGTTGGCCAACAAGACCGGGATGCCCTGCGGATTGTCAATGAGGCCGCAGATCGCGCCACCAACTCCTTCCGTCGACACATGCTCGCCCTGGCCGAGTACCGGAAGCCGCCGCGCTCGGATGTTTTCACTGCGATCAAGCAGGCGAACATCGGCGGGCAGCAAGTGATTCAGAACCTCCAACAAGGAAAAACGGAAAATGGGTCAAACGAACAAGGATTCCTCCCCAACACCGCGGCGGCGCTACCGCCTGACGCCCGAGGGATTGCAGTCGCTGCGCCGCAATGCCCGGAAGGTAAAGCCCTGGACACAATCAACCGGCCCGCGAACACCCGAAGGAAAGGCCCGCGTGCGACTTAACGCGTTGAAGCACGGTGAACGGTCCGCCGAAGTCATCCGCCTGAGGCGAGAGATCAGTTCCGTGTTGCGATTGCTGAAGATGTGAGGTTGTGCGCCCGGTATGAGCGATTTATCGTTTTGGGTGGGACCGGGCTGGCAACGCTTGATGTAAGTAGTTTTACACTAAAGGGTGCGCGAGCCAGAGAAAATACGAAAGCTGTTCTTGCCGATTGACAACCACGATTCTCTTCGTCATTCAACCGAATTGC
The DNA here is from genome assembly GCA_964511575.1 of uncultured Phycisphaeraceae bacterium. GTDB lineage: Bacteria > Planctomycetota > Phycisphaerae > Phycisphaerales > Phycisphaeraceae > CALKHT01. The sequence continues at coordinate 1,820 of CAZEFM010000099.1, forward strand.
GTGTGCAGGTGTGTACGATCTGCGATGTAGTCACGCTTAATCGAAATCCCGCAATTCGGCGCAGTGGATAAGTTCGCCGTTGACAGCCCCCCACCACCGGCGCCACCGCTCCCATTCAAACGGGGCACGCTCAAGGCCCAGCCAACTGCTGCCGCTTCGCGCTGCGGTGCACGTTGAATGTTTTGATCTCGCCTCTACCAGAAGTAGCGGGTGTTGGCGTCCCAGAACATATGTTCCAACATGTCCTCACCGCTTCTCCACTTGACCGAGCCGTCGAGGTAACCCACGTTGCCGCCTTCCCAGCCCAGGTCCTTGATGTGCACCGCTTCAGGCGTCTTCGACCATTGCGACGCCTGGCTGTGCACGAAATACCCGTTGTAGTGCCGGACGCTGTACTCGCTTCGATCCGCGGTCACGGCCAGGTTGCCGTAGTCATCGAGCGATCGGGGGCTGTGCCAGTCGAACGGATCAACCAGCGGCTCCCCGCGCGGCACCAGGTTCAACCAGTGGCCCATGTAATTGTCCTTCTGGGCCAGATAGAAAATGCCCCAGTCAAACGCGGTCGCGTCATCGGTATAGTGGCCAATCTCGTGAGTCGGATCCGTGGTCAGGTTGAAATCAGGGCATTCCAGCGCACGGGGATCCTTGATGTAGTCGATCATATCTTCCCATGCTTGACGGCTGGTCCAGTGGATCTGAACCCACTCGGTGTTCGGCAGTTGCCCGTCATTATCCACGGCATACGCGGTATACGCGACCAGCGACTGCTGTCGCCAGGCGGCGCACTTGACGCGCGAGACATAGCTCTTGGCGCGGCTGAGTGCCGGGAGCAGCAGTGCAATCAACAGCGCGATAATTGAAATCACCACCAAGAGCTCGATGAGCGTGAATCCCTGCCGTTTCATCATGCACTCCATCCGTGATATTCGTTGCTCAAATCAATCGAAAAGGAGGCCGCGAAGATTTCCTTCACGGCCTCCGCGTCATTTCTGATTAGTGCTGCGAACGTCGACGACGCATCATCAGCAGACCACCCACACCCATCAGCGCCAAGGAGGCGGGCTCGGGCACAGCCGTGAAGACCTGGATTTCGCGGAAGGAGACACCGAAGTCCGCTGTATTCTCGGCCTGAATTCTGATGCTGTCGGTCACGACCGGGGTGTTGAAGGTAAGCCAGAACGAATCCGCGCCGTCGTTATCGGCAGCTGGCGACTCGGTCTGGATCGAATACGCACCCAGGACCGTATCCGAGCCGTCCAGCAATACGTAGTCGCCATCATCCCAGTTGTTGTACCCGCTGTAGATGGCAATCGAGGTGATAAGCTGCTCGCTGCCGAAGTCGAGCGTGAGCAGCGAATTCTGGGTCAAGATCGTGTAGCTCCCGTCACTGGGATTGCCGAGGCCCACGTCGCCGTCACTCAAGCTGCTCAGGCCCCAATCTCCGCCGTAAACTTCTTCGCCGGTCGCGGTGTAGGGCACCAGGAAGCCGGCTGCACCGCCGGTCACGTCAGGGTTTTCCGTGAGATCGCCGCCGACCTCGACCTGAGAGTTGGCGAGCGTGATGTTCGCGTTGTTGGTGACGACAATGACGGCGTCGGCGGGGGTTGCCATCGCAAAAGCGCCCGCGACACATGCAACACACGAGGCCAACTGACTGATTTTCATATTACTTTCCTTTGTGTAGAAGTGAACACTGCTGTACGGCTCTAAATCGCAGCTAAACAAATGGTTACCGGCCCCAAGAAAAAGCACCTCCTCCTTGTTAAGATTCTTCTCTGACCGAGCGGCTGCGAACTCCCAAAGCCAGCGCCGCCCTCATACCCAGCCAATCCTCCAGCCAGTAAAGCCCATTTCAAGCAGTAGGACCGTTTGTCATGACTTTAGGCGAATATACCTTGTGGCTCGCCAATGTCAATGGTTTTCGTCACACTTTCGCACGTTAAGTATGGCATTCTCTACAATATGACATTATGATGTTGTCGGTTCAAGCTGGAGGAAATAGCGCAACCGCTTTGAGTTAAAGCCGATATGAACAGTACGGACACCTCTGCCCGGTTGTTCCGACCGGGTGAAAGACTCTCGCTGGACCCCTGGTCGCCGATCCCCCTTTACCACCAGATGGAGCAGGTGCTCATCGACCGCATTCGTCAGCGCGGCGTGGTGGGTGGAGCGGTGCCTCGCGAAACCGACCTGATGGAAATCTTCGGTGTGAGCCGGGCAACGGTGAAGAAGACCACCGCGCAGCTCTCGGGGAAGGGGCTGATTAAAAAGAAGCGTGCGCTTGGAACTCGAATCGTTCGGCTGACGATTGCGGAAGATTTGGGGCGGCTGCGCAGCTACTCGGAGCAGATGTCTTCGAACAACCAGGATGTCACCACCCGCGTGTTGTCGGTCGGGCGACGCCGGCCGACTGCTGTGGCCAGGGAGCAGCTCGGATTGCGAGATGGTGAGCAGGTCCTGTCGCTTCAGCGGCTCCGCGGGACGGGGCAGACCTTTCCGGTTGTCTATCTGCACTCTCAGTTGCCCGAATCGCTTGGGATTGACCCCGAAGAGGATTTCGAGGCTTCGCTCTACCAGTTGATTGAGCAAAAATACCGGATACCGATCGACTGGGCAGAGGAGAGTATCTGTGCGCGAAAGGCGACGGAGAAGGAAGCAATGCTGCTGGAAATCGCGTCGGGCCAGACGGTGCTGGTGATGGAACGCGTGACGTACGCCCCGGGCGATCGGCCGATCGAGTCTGTGAAGGCGGTTTACCTTCCCGATCATTACAGTTTTTCGATCAAGCTAAGGCGGTAAATCGCCGTCGATGCGTCCGCATCGCGTCCCGGGAAAAGGTTCAAATTCGAGATCCGGCGATCACACGCCCGCCTGCGGCGGCGCCGATTCAGTTTGAACTAAAGACCGTTTGTACGTATCATATCTGGCGGCTGGACAGCGTGATCGCTTCAGAGATCCGGGTGAGAAGGCAGAGGATGTAAACCTGATGGCCAATCGGCTGCCCGCGACGCGTCGTACGCCCCCGTCCGGCTTGTCGCTCAATGCCCATTCAAGCCACGCATGATTCACGGATGACGCATCGCGGCCCACGCTTGACGGCGTAATGATGGAGGTGGACGACGGGCGAAGGCTCTTTGGATGATGACTTGTCGATGATCGGACAGGCCTTGCGGCACTTGTATGTTCGCCCTCGGCCTGCGTCCGCAAAAACTCAACGAAAAGGAAACAACATGCATTCAATCAAGATTGGAACACTTATCCTGGCGTCGGCGATGCTGTGCGGGCTTGCGGCGCATGGGATGGAGCAGGCCAAGCTCAGCGGCGACGCACGGGCAGAGCGCGTTGATGCACTGTTCAGCCGCGACAATCTCGTCGCCTGGTGCATCGTACCGTTCGACGGAAAGAGGCGTGGCCCCGAGGAGCGTGCCGACATGCTCAACAAGCTGAACATCAAGCAGCTTGCCTACGATTGGCGCGCTGAGCACATCCCCACGTTCGATGCGGAGATCGAAGCGCTCAAGGAGCACGACATTGCACTGAAGAGCTTCTGGGTCAACCCGGGCGTGCTGAACGAACATTCGCGTTTGATTCTCGATGTGCTTGATCGCAACGACGTGGAAACCGAACTGTGGGTGCTCATCGGCGAACCGGCGGGAAGCACGACGCAGGAGAAGGCGAAGAACGGCGCGGAACTGCTCCGCCCGCTCGCTGAGGCGGCCGACGCCGTTGGTTGCCGCCTCGCACTGTACAACCACGGGGGATGGTTCGGCGAGCCCGAAAACCAGGTTGCGATCATCAAGGAACTCGGCATGTCCAACGTTGGCATCGTCTACAACCTGCATCATGCCCACGCCCACCTTGATCGCCTGCCCGAACTGCTGCAAATCATGAAGCCGCACCTCTACTGCCTGAACCTCAACGGCATGGTGCGCGACGGCGAAGCCAAGGGCCAGAAAATCGTGCCGTTGGGCCACGGCGAACTCGATGAGCAGGTTCTGAACCAGATCGTGGACAGCGGGTACACCGGACCGATCGGCATCCTGGGCCACACCGACGACGATGTCGAAGAGCGTTTGCTCGACAACCTCGAAGGGCTCGAGTGGCTGGTGCAGCGGATGAAGGGCAACGCCGCCGGCGAACGACCGGTCGCACGCACGTACTCCAGGCGGTGACACCGATACGCACATTTGGAATTCGAAGCGTCTGACCAGCCGTCCCGTTCGTGCTCCGTTTGTTGTACGGGAACTCCGTTCGAACTGCAGATGCGTAACGCGTTCAGCTTGGTGTGTTTGTGCTGGAGTACGTCATGAAGATTTCGCTTTGGTCTGTGCTGCTGTGCGCCGCGACGGCGTTGTCGTTGCCGGGTGCGGCGGTGACCGCCGACGACGACGTGAAGAAGGATGTGCCCCAAGCGAACGGTGGCGTGCCGGAGGTGCTGCCTCCGAGCGAGGGGCTCGATGGCGGCGAGGGCGGGCACTGGGGCATCAAGAACGACGCAGACTGGCAGGATGCACGCTGGGACCAGATGGACATCGGTCCGGTGTTCCACAGTTCGCTCGGCACACCCAACGGGCTGATTGTTCGCGCGCTGTCCGTGCGCCTTGGCGAGCAACAGCAGGTTTCGGTTGCTTACGATACGCAAAAGGCGGCGATGCGCGTCGCCTGGTCGGACGCGTTCATCGCCTTCAACCCCGGGCGTTTCGGCCTGATCGGCACGCCACGCATTGGAGGCGACGTCACCTTCGTGGGCGCCGCGGCCGGATGGGGAAGCGCGGCGGTTGCACACAAGGGTTTTCGACTCAAAGAGAACCGGGTGGTGGTCGCGTACACGGTCGACGAGACGCCGGTACGCGAATCGCCCTGGGTCGAACAAGTCGGCGATGCGTTCGCCGTGACACGTACGCTGGAAATTGGTCCTGGCGACAAGCCACTGCGGCTGGTTGTCACCGAGGGGCGGGGCGCCGCCGAGGTGAAGGGCGCCGCGGGTCGCAGGATCGCGACGGCGACACAAGGCGATCGCATCACGGGTGTGGCCATGGTCGCGGCGCGAGGCGCCCAGTTGCGTGCGGACAACGCGGCCATCGTCCTGATCATTCCGCCGCGGCGTCAGACCACGCGTATCAAACTGCTCAACTGGTCGGGCGATGGGCGTGACGTGGGGCTCTTTGAGAACCTCGCCCGCCGCAGCGCGCCGCCGCAGCCGCTCGATGCGCTGCCACAGAACGATCAAGTCCGCTGGCCCCACGCGCTGACCACCCAGGGGCAGCGCAGCACGCAAGACACCGCCTTTGCCATCGACACCATCACCGTTCCATACGACAACCCCTACAACGCGCTGATGTTCCTCGGCGGGCACGACTTCTTTTCCAACGGTGACGCGGCGGTCTGCACGCTGCACGGCGATGTCTGGATCGTCACGGGCATCGACGACATGCTCGAAAAGATCACCTGGAAGCGCTACGCCACCGGGTTGTATCAGCCGCTGGGACTGAAGATCGTCAACGATGAAGTGTATGTGCTCTGCCGCGATCAGATCGTGCGTCTGCACGACACCGATGCCAACGGTGAGGCGGATCACTACGAATGTTTCAGCGACGTTATTCAGACCTCGCCCAACGGTCACGACTATGTCACGTGTCTGGAAACGGACGCCGAGGGCAATTTCTACTACGCCGATCCGAAAGGTGTGCACCGCGTTTCGCCCGACGGTCGAACCCACCACACCATCGCCACAGGGTTTCGCAATCCTAACGGAATTTCAGTAGGCCCCGATGGCGTCGTCACCGTCGCACCACAGGAAGGCGAATGGACGCCCGCATCCATGATCCATCAGGTGCGTGAAGGCGGATACTACGGGTTCGGGGGGCCACGCGTCACGGCGGACCGCCCGCTGGGCTATGACCAGCCGCTCCTCTACATTCCGCGGCTGATCGACAACTCAACGGGTGGCCAGGTGTGGGTCACCAGCGACGCATGGGCGCCACTCAAAGGGCAACTGCTCAACCTCTCGTTCGGCATGAGTTCAATGCAGCTCGTCCTGCGCGAGACGGTGAACGGTGAGCCGCAGGGCACGATCGTACCGATGCCGGGTCGCTTTCTTTCCGGTGTGCATCGTGGTCGCTTCAGTCCGCACGATGGTCAGCTCTACGTGACCGGAACGCAGGGCTGGGTGACCAACGCGGTGAGGGACGGATGCTTCCAGCGCGTGCGCTACACCGGTAAACCCATTCACCTTCCCGTTGCGTTCAACACGCACACCAACGGCATCAGCATGCGCTTCGACGTCGCGCTCGATCCCGAGGTAGCGACCGATCCGCAGAGCTACGCCATCGAACAGTGGAACTACAAGTACGCCGCGACGTACGGCTCCAAGGAGTACTCGGCCCGCCATCCCAACGTCGAAGGGCACGATCCCGTTTCCGTCAGCGCGGCGTATCTTTCGCAGGATGGAAAGACGCTGTTCCTGCAGATCCCTGACATTGCCCCGGTTCACCAGTTGGAGATCAAAGCCACGCTCCAGACCCGCGAAGGCGCGCTCATGCCGTTGCACACCGCGGGCACGATTCACAACGTCGGCCCCGCACTCGACATCTCAACCTTTCACCGATCCGAACCGATCGAGGAGGTCGAACAGGGTATCGGCGATGCCTCTGGTCTGGTGCTGACCATTGAATCGCGCGTTGGCAGTCAGCGCGACATGCGCGTTTCGCGATTGGCGGCGCTCACGGTGCCGCAGGGCGCCGCCCCCAGCGCGTTCGTCCCCGCAGGCGCGTTCAACGCAACGTGGCGCGGCAACCTCGATCTCGCCAACCGAAGCCTGCTCACCTTCTCCGCCGCAGGTCGCGGCAGTCTTAAATTGATCATCGACGATCAGGTCGTCCTCGAAGGCAGCGGCGATGACTTTTCGAAGATCAATGAGGCGCAGATTCGCCTGCCCGCCGGCAAGCGACGGCTTGAGATGCACTACGCCTCGCCGGAACGTGGCGACGCATTCGTTCGCCTGTACTGGAGTGCTCCCGAGTTCGCACGAGAGACAGTACCCGCCGGCGCATTCACGCATGATCCGAACGATCCGCAGCTTGCGGCGCGCAAGCAGATGCGTCGCGGCCGTGAACTGATTGCGACGATGCAGTGCATCAAATGCCACACGCCCAGCGATGCGTTCGCTTTGAACGAGGCGACGGTCATGCCCGAACTGCTCGCCGATGCGCCCGACCTGACGAATTTGGGGGATCGGCTCCGGGCGGGTTGGGTGGCTGAGTGGATCGTCAACCCCAAAGCGCTGCGCCCGACCGCGCGCATGCCCGGGTTGTTGGGGCACAGCGACGCTGCTGAGGCCATAAAAGCCAACGATACGCGAGCCTGGGACATCGCCGCGTACCTGGCGTCCCTCACCACCCAGGCCGCCGGGGCGAATCAACGCGACTTTGCCGACGCTGCGCTTGTCAACAAGGGCGGCGAACTGTTCGCGCGATTGGGGTGCTTCTCCTGTCATGGACTGCCCGAGGCGACGCTGAGCGAAGGGGACGATCGCGTGCCGCTGCGCGATGTGGGGCGCAAATGGAAGCCCGCCGCACTCGTCCAGTTCCTCAAAGCGCCTCATGATCATTACAAGTGGTCGCGCATGCCGAACTTCAAGTTCAACGATGACGAGGCAACGCAGCTTGCGGCGTTTCTCCTCGAAGGCGCAACCAACGAACCGCTCGTTGCAAACCCGCCCATGGGCGAACCCGCACGCGGCAAACAACTCGTCCAGACACTTGGCTGTATCAACTGCCATAATATCGACCGCAACCTCCCCAATCAGTTCCGTGCCAAACCGTGGCAAGCGCTCGCACAAGCCGACTGGCTTCGCGCGGGTTGTGTCGCCGACGAACATGTCGGCGGACAGGCGCCCAACCTGGGCCTCACCACCGATGAGCGACAGGCCGTCCGTGCGATGCAACCGGAACTGGACGCGCTGAATCGCCGCATCCCCGCAGAGTTCGCCACACGACAGTTCCAACAACTCGGCTGCATGAATTGTCACGATCGCGATGGCGTCGCTTCGCGATGGTCGTCCGTCGAAAGCGAAGTGGCACACCTGCTGCCCAAGAAAGATCAACCCGACGATGGCTACTACTTCGCCGAAGAAGGCGAGGCCGAGGAAATTAGCCTGCAAAGCCGGCCCGCACTGACGCTCACGGGCGATCAGTTGCATACGGATTGGCTCAGCGACTTCCTCGCCGGTGAGTTGCCTTACACGCTGCGTCCCTGGCTCGATGCGCGCATGCCCGCTTTCCCCACACACGCCGCACTGCTCGCCGAGGGGATCACCCATCAACACGGACAACTCACGCATCGGCAGGACAAAGATGCCGCACGCAATGACGCAAGTGCCATTGCGATCGGCAAACGGCTGATCGGCACCGATGGATTCAGTTGCAACTCCTGTCACAGCGTCGCGAGCGAAGCCGCCCAGATGCAACTGCACTTCGGTGTCATCAACCTGGCGCACGCGCGGCAGCGGCTGAGGTTGGAGTTCTACCACCGTTGGTTGCTCAACCCCCAACGTATCGACCCACTCACCCCCATGCCCGCCTACGCCGATCGCGAAGGTCACACCGTTCTCAACACTGTCCTCGACGGCGACGCTCATCGCCAGTTCGACGCGGTTTGGGAGTACCTGCACACGGTTGAGCCGCAGGAGTAGTGGTACTCACCGATCGACCAGCAGTACTGCCGAACCCGCAATGAGTCCCCCATCCGCCGAATCCCCCGTGGCAGGCTTTCGAGCGTCCTGCACGCGCGGGGGGATCGTCCGAAGGTTCAACTTGCATTGCAGCTTCTGGCCGCGGATTGCGTGAACCGGAGAGTTGATCGTTACGTCACTGGATCACCCGCTGGGTTACGACTTTATCGGCGACGACCTGCCGGCCAAATGCGAGATCCGTTGCGGGGTTCTACACCGCCTGGAACTGAGCCGGACGGATTTTGATTCCCGTCCCGTTAGTCACGCAATGCTTTGCCGGCAAATTTTCCCACCCCCTCTCACGCATATGTACCAACGCATTTCCTTGAATCATCAAATCGATCTGCCCCACTCGTCCTGCTTCTGATCCTCCATGAGCGGTACAATCGCGTCGAGATCACCATCCGCTTCACTTGTCACCTGGCCCGTTCATTGCGTTGATTATTGCGACGATGGCTTCTCGCATTTCCGGTGAAAGGTTCTGCATCGCGCGGAAAAGGTCGGCATTGCTGAGCGTCTGTGACGCCTCGCTCGTGAGTGCGCCGCTCGGTTCCTGCCGCCCCCATCCCGTTGGTATCACACGAATTAGCATACGCCGGCGACGCTCGGAAGTCGCCGGAATCGCGCCCATTCCCGATCTTGATGGACTGCAGCCCTCGGGGCTTGAGGCCGAAGCAAACCTCAACAGGTTGTACCAAGATTCTTAGTTTTCACCTCGAGAACCGGTTGTTCCAAGAGTGACTTTAAAGTAGTATACTTATGAGAATGTTACGGAGGTACAACGTGAAGAACTCGCTGGTTGATCCGATCGATGAGGGGCCGCTGGACATCGTGGGCGATATCCACGGTGAAATGAAGGCCTTACGCGATCTCACCCGAGTCTTGGGCTATGAGGCCGACGGCACGCACCGGGACGGTCGGCGGCTGGTGTTTGTGGGTGATCTGATTGATCGCGGGCCGGACAGCATGGGCGTGGTGCGGTGGATCATGGATTTGATCGATCGTGGCCGGGCGCATGCGGTGATGGGCAACCACGATCTGAACGCGGTGCTGGGCACCCCCAAGCCGGAGAACACCTGGTTGCTCGGACACGGTCCCGTGCCGCCGGGTGAACGTGCGGCGAGCGACGGCGAACGTGATGAGGTGCGAGCGCTGCTGGCAACGTTGCCGCTCGCTCTGGTGCGGGACGACCTGCGGGTGGTGCATGCGGCCTGGAGCGATGAAGCTGTCAACGAACTTACCCGCGCATCCAACGTTGTTGACCTCCACGACAGCCACGCACAACGCATCGCTGATGCTCTTGAGCTGATTGACGACCCCATTGAGCGGAACCTTGTCATCCAGAACGACAACCCGGTGAAGCGGATCACGTCGGGCCCGGAGCATCGCGCCAACGAGCGATTCTTCGCCGGCGGCCGATGGCGCGACGAGGCACGCACCCGCTGGTGGGATGTGTATGAGGGCCCGATGATCGTGTTCGGCCACTACTCGCGGCCGGCAACGGCGAGCGCCGGTAGCGGTGACGGTCTCTTTGACGGTGTCGCGCCGCATGCAAGCCTTGCCGGTGGCCGAGCGATGTGCGTGGACTACGGCGTGGGCAGTCGTGCGGCCGAGCGCGCCAGGGGCAAGCCGAATGGTCCCTTCCGCGGTCGTCTCGCTGCGATGCGTTGGCCTGAGGCGGAACTGGTGTTTGACGATGGCAGCCGCCACCCGCTCGAACACATGGAGCTGACCGCGTGAAGGCGAATGCACACAAGTGGATCGACCCGCACCGGACGCCGGAGCGTTCACCCGCTGGCAGGTACATTCAAAGTCTCGGCGCCGGGTCGCGCCGCAGTATGGAGCAGTCGCTTACCACCCTGGCGGCATTGGTCGCAGGCGAGGGCGCCGATCCCTACCGCTTTCGATGGGAGAAGCTGCAGCGTGAGCAGACGGTCCGGATGCGGGCTGAACTCATCGAGCGACTGGCGCCTGCCACAGTCAACAAGATGCTCTCCGCGTTGCGCAGCGTGCTGCGCACCGCACGCGACATGCAACTCATCGCTGAACGTGACTATCAGACCGCGGCAAGCCTTGAACCCGCCCCACGCGCCGCGGCGGCGGACACATCAGCCGACCTGCCCATTACCCCTCAGGTCATCGAAAAACTCTTCGCCGCCTGCACCCGCGACGACCATGCCGCCAGTCGCCGCGACGCCGCCGTGCTCGCGATCTACCTGAGCACCGGCCTCCGCCGCTCTGAAGTGGTGGCGTTGAACGTGACCGATTACGACAACAAAGCCGGCACGCTCTTCATCGCCGGCGAACGCCCCGAATATCAACGCACCGCGAAACTCGGCCGCGCCGCTCGCCAGGCGATCGACCACTGGCTCGACATTCGCAGCGTTGAGCCGGGCCCGCTGATCCTGCCGGTGGATCGCTCGGGCTTGATTCAGTTCCGCCGACTCACCGACCAGGCGGTGTATGACATTCTCAGCCGCATCGTCCGCCGCGCCGGCCTTACCGGCGTGACGTCCCGCGCATTGCGCCGCGCCTACGTTCTCAGCCTCATCCGTGCGGGGTGCAAACCCGACGAGGTGCAGCAGCGCGTCGGCCACGCAAGTTGGCTTACCACCGCCGGCTACCACCGACTGGCGCGCGCCGGCGACGAAAGCGGCTACGACATCGAACATTTGCCCTACCGCTTACCCGAGGGAGCCAACCATGAACCATCCCGGAGCCATTCTCACCGTTGATGACGATGTGCTCTGCCGCGTCATTGAGCGCGCGACCACGCGTCTGGTCGTCGTCACGCCGGGCATGAGCCTGTCCGTAGCCGAGATCCTCGCAGACAAGTGGCGGCTGATGGGGGCCGACAACGTGCATGTGACAGTCGACGTCGACGCGGAGGTGTTCCGCCTGGGCATGGGGGAATTCGAAGCCGTCAAGCTGCTGGAGACAACGGCCCACGCCCTGGGCACAACGCTGAACATACAACCGGGCTTGCGGATCGCGGTGATTGTTTCGGACAGCGACACGCTCATCTACTCGCCAACCATCGAATGCGTGCAGGCGATGCAGGCGAGACCCGGCGAACCAAACAGCGACAGGCCCCTGCAACCCAACGCCATCCACCTGTCCCAGCCGCCGGCGCAACTGGCGAACGATCTGGGGATTGGTCCCGACGGCGTGCGAACGCAGACGATCGGCCTCGACAAAGCACCACGCGGCACGATCAAGGAAGTCGAGCAACAACTAAAGCAGTGCCCACCGCAACCGTTCGACCTCACGCGTCGCCTGCGGGTGTATGCCGCACACATCGAGTTCGTCGAGCTGCGTCTCACCGGCTGCAACATCGGCCGACGCACGATCGCCATCCCTCCTGACCTCGTCGGCCTCACCGACGAAAAGACCCGCCGCCTGCTCGAAAGTAAGTTCCGCATTCTCGCCGAGGGCGACACGGGCGTGTGGGGCCAGGAGCTGCGCGCCATCAAGGACTTTATCGTCAGGCGATTCCTCGTGCTCCTGCCTGGTTTTGGCTACGTTTTGCGCGTTGAGGACAAACGTCGCTTCGAGCTTGCCGTGAAGACATTGCGAAAGCTCGTGGCACGTGCGCGGCTGCGCAAGCGCAAGAAGCTGCAGGCCGCCATCGATCGTCACCGCGACGCCCTGGTCAACGCCCTGCTCCCCGCCGTCACCTGCAACCCACCCAAGCGTTGGTCAGACCTGTTCCCCGGCAACCCTGACGACCTGCTCCGCGACGAACTCAAAGCCCTCATCGGCAACGCCGACGACCTGCTCAGCGAAGCCAAGGTCGAGCTGCGCTACAAAGGCGTCACCTACGAAACCCTGCAGGATCCTCAGTTCGTCGCATCAGTGCAGCGAGCATTACCCGACCTGGAAGCGCTTCATTCGGAATGGACCGCCGCGATGCCCGGTAAAGGGCGCTGAACGCTTCAGTTAGAGCGAGGTGCGCAATGTAAGGAGGCGGTGGGTTTTCGGGGTTTTTGGGTCCATATCGGCACCCTTTTCTTAGCCGCCAAGGGTGTAGGTCCGCGATGGATCAGGTGTGTATAGCTTCAAGGCTTGCGGCGATCGGGGCCTGTCAATCGATGCCCTTGATCAGGCTAAACCATCACGCGTTGTCAGCCTTCTCCAACGGCACCTGCAGGTCATCGAGGAATTCAGAGCCCGGACTCACCGCGGTGACCAGCAGGTGATCCCGCGCTCGGGTGCAGGCGACGTAGAGCAGATGGCGCTCCGTTTCGTAGACCGTCTCCAGGTCGGCCGCATCCACGAGCGCCTCGATGCGGGCGGCCAACGGAACGACTCCCTCATCGCACGCCATCACCGCCACGCCACGAAATTCCAGCCCCTTGGCATCCTGCATGGTACCAATGACGACGTGCCC
>CAZEFM010000100.1:0-1426 GCA_964511575.1 uncultured Phycisphaeraceae bacterium
GGCCGGCGGTGAAGACCATGCGTTTGGCGAGCTGTTCGCGGTCGGCCTTGCTGAGGTTGGTCATGCGCTGCGGATCGGCGATGCCACGCTCATAGACCCACTGCCTGACCTGATCGGCGCGGTAGGCGGGCATGTCCCACGCGGCGAACTGCCGGCGCAGCGCATCGGGGTCGAGATCGAAAAAATGAACGGGCGTGGCATGGGGCATGCGTCAATTCTAGCGGCGGATGAGCGGTCGGGTGCGGCCAACCCTTTGACGGGATCGGCGGCTCTGGGCACGGTGCGACGGGGCGGCCACCACGGGCGAATCAGCAGCGAACTGACCGCATCCCAGCGCACGTGTGTCCTAGTAATTATTTGAGAGGCCGCATGACAAAGGGTCTGCGGTTGAGAAGACCGCAAGGGAAAGGCAGGGTGCACAATGGCAGAGAACATTCCGATCCGTGATGATTCGAGTTATTCGGTGCGTCGGGGCTGGTCGCTGGAACGCTTCCTGCGTGTGAGTTGGGGAGCGATCTTCGCGGGCTTTGTGGTGGCGTTTGCGACGATGGTGCTGTTGCTGCTGCTGGGCGGGGCGATCGGGCTGTCGGTGCTGAACGTCGCCTCGCCGGGTGATGCTGAGGCGTGGAGTTGGGGCGCGGGCATCTGGTACATCCTTTCGACGATCATCGCGCTGTTCGTCGGCGGGATGGTGGCTGGGCGACTGGCTGGCGTGCCGCGCTCCGTCGATAGCATGCTGCACGGTGCTGCGACGTGGGGGCTGATCATCGTGGCGTCGCTGCTGCTCACCGGGACGGCGCTGGGGCAGCTCTTCGGCGCGGCAACGGGCATGGCGCAGACGGACGCGGGGCAGCAGGGCATGCAGCAGGCGACGTCGCAGCAGGGCGGCTCTGCGGCGGAACAGATCCGCCAGCAGGCACGCCAGTACGTGCAGTCGCCCGATCAGCAGTTCAACCAAACGCTTGACCAGTTCATCGCGGGATTGCAGCGCGGCGAGCCGGTCAACGAAGACCTGCTGGTGCAGGAACTGACGGCACGCGGCAACATGTCGGAAAGCGAAGCACGGATGCAGGTGGATCGATGGGTGAGCCTGTATGAAGGCGAGGGTTCATCGGAAATGATGGCTGCCACGCAGGAAGCCACCGATACGGCGGCGGGCCTGGCGTGGGCAACGTTCCTGGCGACGCTGCTGGGTGCGTTGGCGGCGATGGGTGGCGGCTGGCTGGGAACGCCCGAAGACGTCAGCAGCCTCACCGAATCGCATCACCGTCATGGATACGACCGGACGCACGGTCACAACCCGCCGCCTTCGACCGGCACCACCCCGCCCACGGGAGTCTGACGCTGTCGAGGGTAGACAGCGCCATGCGGCCGAACGATACCCCCGAGGCGCGTTAACACCGTGCCCGGGGGTTTTCTCTCTCTC
>CAZEFM010000100.1:1526-14825 GCA_964511575.1 uncultured Phycisphaeraceae bacterium
CAGGCCATGGAACTGCGCATCGGCATCTCGGGCTGGACGTACGCCGGGTGGCGCGGCTCGTTCTATCCGGAAGGATTGACGCAGAAGCGCGAACTCGCCTACGCCAGCGAACACCTGAACTCGATTGAGATCAACGGTTCGTTCTATTCGCTGCAGCGGCCGACCAGTTACCAGTCGTGGTACGAGCAGACGCCGGATGACTTTGTCTTTTCCGTGAAGGGCGGACGATACATCACGCACCTGCGACGCTTGAAGAACGTGAAGCAGCCGCTGGCGAACTTTTTCGCCTCGGGTGTGTTGTGCCTCAAGGAGAAGCTGGGGCCGATTCTCTGGCAGTTCCCGCCGAACATGACGTATGAGCATGAGCGGTTTGAAGCGTTTCTGGAGATGTTGCCTCGCACCACGCGCGAGGCGGCAACACTGGCGCGGAAACACGATGAATGGCTTGCCGACCGCGTGTGGACCAAAGCCGATGCGGATCGGCCGCTGCGTTATGCGATCGAGGTGCGGCACCAGAGCTTTTTCAACGATGCCTTCATCCGTCTGCTGCGCAAGCACGATGCGGCATGGGTGATGTCGCAGGGCGCCAAACGCTGGCCGTATGCGGAAGAGGTGACCACATCGTTCATCTATCTGCGACTGCACGGGGCGACGGAGTTGTACACCAGTGGCTACAGCGATGAGGAGCTGGAGCGGTGGGCGGATCGGCTGCACGCCTGGCAGTCGGGCGGCGAGCCGGACGATGCGGTGCGGATCACCTCGCTCAAGCCGCCACGCCGCAAGCACCGCGATGTGTACATGTATTTCGACAACGATGTGAAAGTGCAGGCCCCGTTCAATGCGATGCGACTGATGGAGATGATGCACGTGGCACACTGAGGAGGCGGAATCCTAATGCCTGATGACGAATGACGAACGAATGTCGAAGCACGAAATCCGGAAAGGGTGACGCACCTGTGCCGGCTTCCATTCGTCATGAGGCATTCGTCATTCGCGGCTTCGCGCGTTCTGCGTGAACGGCGTTACAATACCCTCCGATGTCACCGGTGGTTTACGGACTTCTGGGCGGGTGGACCTTTCTGCCCGGCGTGCTGCTGTTGCTGGCAACGGTGGGGTTGTTCGCATGCACGAACAACGGGCGGCTTCGGCTGCTCGGGTCGGTGGCGGCCATGGTGGCGGCGGCGGCGGTTTACCTTGCCTCGCCGGGTGTGCCGTTCGCCGTCATCGTCGCATTCTGGTGTGTCTGGGTGGTCTGGTATACGCTGGAGCAGACGCCGCAACGCTGGGTGCGACGGACACGCATCGTCAGCCGGGTGACGCTGATTGTCATCGCGACGGTGACGGCGGCGTTTGAGCTGCCCTGGTGGCGCATGCCGCGGCTGGCCGGTGGGACGTACGATGCCATTCTGGTGGTGGGTGATTCACTCAGCGCGGGGTTGTCTCCCGGCGATGAGATCTGGCCGTGGCAGATCGCCCGGGCGCTGAACGTCGAGGTGAACAACGCGGCCTTCCCCGGGGCGACGGTCGATGGCGCGATTGATCGGCAGCTTCCGGTGGTGGCACACCATGCGGGTGTCGTCATCGTGGAAATCGGCGGCAACGACCTGATCAGCGAGAAGCCTGCCGAACAGTTCCACCGCGAACTCGATGAACTGCTTGGCGCGCTGAAGCAGCCGGACCGCGTCATTGTCATGTTCGAGTTGCCCGTTCCGCCGTGGCAGGCGGCGTATCTGCGTTCGCAGCGGACGCTGGCACGGAAGCATGGCGTGCAACTGATCCCGCGGCGCGCGTTTGTGGATGTGCTGCACGCCCCCGACGCAACGACCGATGGTTTCCATCTCACGAACCAGGGCCACACACGCATGGCGGAACTGGTGGCGAGCGTTGTTCGGCCGGTGCTGGTGAAGTAACGCGCCCATGCGTTATCATGCTTCCCATGCACAAACGACCTTTCAACAACAGCGGCGCGAACGTTTCCGAGGTGGGGCTGGGCTGTTGGCAGCTCGGCGGCAACGAATGGGGCGACATCAGCGATGACACGGCGCTGGCGACGTTGCAGGCGGCGTACGATGCGGGCGTCACGTTCTTCGACACCGCGGACATCTACGGGCTGGGCCGCAGCGAAACGCTCATCGGCCAGTTTCTGCGTGAACGCGTCAAGCGAGACGACATCTTTATCGCCAGCAAGCTCGGCAGGCGGTACGGCTACCCCGATGGCTATTCCTATGAGCAGTTCGCCAGCAACACGGAGGATTCGCTGAAACGACTGGGCATTGAAACGTTGGATCTGACGCAACTGCACTGCATCCCGATGCGGTGGATGCAGCGCGATGAGCCGTGGGAATGGCTTGCCCGGTTGCAGCAGCAGGGCAAGATCAAAGCGTTCGGCGCGAGCGTGGAATCGATGGATGAGGCACTGGTGTGCCTGGAGAAGCCGGGGCTCGCATCGCTGCAGATCATCTTCAACATCTTTCGCCAGAAGCCGATCGATGTGCTCTTTGAAAAGGCGAAGGCGAAGAACGTGGCGTTGATCATTCGTCTGCCGATCGCCAGCGGTTTGCTGTCGGGCAAGATGACAAAGGGTCAGACGTTCGCGGCGAAGGATCACCGCCAGTTCAATCGTGACGGGCAGGCGTTCAACGTGGGCGAAACGTTTGCGGGGCTTCCGTTCGAGTTGGGGGTGGATCTGGCGGACGAGCTGAAGCAGTATGTGCCCGCGGGGATGACGATGGCGCAGTTTGCGTTGCGGTGGATTCTGGATCACGATGCGGTGACGACGGTGATTCCCGGTGCATCGCGTCCGCAGCAGGCGGCGGACAACGCGGCGGCGAGCGATCTGCCACCGTTGGGCGACGAATTGCACGCCAGACTGCGCACATTCTATCGCGACAAGGTGGCCGCCCACATTCGCGGGCCTTATTGATCCTGAGCAACCGCACCGCAACGCGCTGCCGACGGCGCAATGCGCGTCCCCCGACATGAGTACGGCTGATCTGGCAATCATTGGCGGCGGGGCGGCGGGACTGGCGGCGGCAATCTTCGCCGGCGAGGAAGCACGCCGCGCGCAACGCGCCCTGCGCATCGTCGTGCTCGACGGCGCCAAACGCATCGGCGCGAAGATCCTCGTGTCGGGCGGTGGGCGTTGCAACGTCACCCACGAACGCGTTCGCCCCGAGGACTACAACGGTCCGCGCACTATCGTGCGCAACGTGCTGCGCGCGTTCGATGAAAAAGCCGCCGTGCGATGGTTTGCCGACCTGGGCGTTGAACTGAAACGGGAGGAGACGGGCAAGCTGTTTCCGGTGACCGATCGGGCGGCCACGGTGCTCGATGCGCTGCTTGCCCGGTGCCGTGAATGCAACGTTGAGATGCTCACCGATCACCGTGTGCAGGCGATTACGCCGATGCCGGAGGGTTGGCGCATCGAGCATGCGCGTGGGGCGATGGTTGCGCGTTGCATCATCATGGCGACGGGCGGGCGTTCGCTTCCGCGCACCGGCAGCGATGGCGCCGGATGGCAGCTTGTGGCGCAACTGGGGCATACCGTGACGCCGACGTATCCCGCGCTTGCGCCGCTGGTGTTGCAGCCGACGATGTTTCATGTGCAGTTGTCCGGCGTGTCGCACGAGGCGGAACTGTCGACGTTCCTCAACGGCAAGCGCGTGGATCGTCGTGCGGGCAGCCTGTTGTGGACGCATTTTGGCATCAGCGGGCCGGTGGTGATGGATGCCAGTCGGCACTGGATCATCGCGCGGGCGCAGGGCGGCGAGGTGAAGCTCGTGTGCTCGTTTCTGCCGGGGGAAACGTTCGAATCGGTGGAAGGTTGGCTGGTGGCATCGTCGCAGCGTCAACCGCGTCGGCCGATCGGCGCGGTGTTGGCTGAGCGTTTGCCGCGGCGGGTGGTGGAGGCGTTGTGCGGCTGGACCAGGGTGGCGGGCGATCAGCCGATAGGGCAGTTGCCGCGCGAGACACGGCGAACGCTGGTGCACGCCCTGATCGCGTTGCCGCTGGATGTGCAGCAGGATCGCGGGTGGAACTATGCGGAGGTGACGGCGGGGGGCGTGCCGCTGGAGGAAGTCGACTACCGCACGCTGGCATCGCGACGGGTGGCGGGGTTGTACCTCGTGGGGGAAATGCTTGACTGCGATGGCCGCATCGGCGGGTTCAATTTCCAGTGGGCATGGGCGACGGGGCACATCGCAGGCCGGGCGGCGGTGCGGCGACTTCTGGAGGCATAAGTCCATACTCGGTGCAGCTGTTGTCGTGCCCTTGCGAGGTTTGCTCAACGTCGCGGTGAAAGTCAGAATGCTTGCCATGAGTGAGTCCAGTCGATGGGTGGCGTGCGTGGCGATGCTGCTGCTGTTGCTTGCCACGGGAGGATGCGGTTCGCTGCCTTTAGCGCCGGCGCAGTCGGTGTATGAGCGCGTCGAGCGGGCATCGGTGGAGGTGCTGGTGTCGGGTCGCTTGGACGGCTCGGGCTGGTTCGCGGACAGTGAGGGGCACGTGGTGACGGCGGCGCACATCGTGGCCGCGAAGCCGGGGCAGCCCATCGAGGTCGTCTCGCCGGTGGTGGGGCGTCGATCGGCGACGCTTGTGGCCGTCGACATGGGACACGATCTGGCGCTCCTGAAGGTTGACGGGCTGGAAGGGGTGGCGACGCCTTACCTGCAGGTGGCCGCCGCGCCGCCGCGACTGGGGGAAGATGTGTTTGTCTTCGGCACGCCGATGTTTCGTCACGGCGTGACGCTGCACGGCCGGGTGGCGCGTGCGCGGCCGAGCTACGAGTATCTGCCGGGCTACGGCGAGTATGTGTTGACGTACAACGTGGTGGGCGCTGCGCCGCACGGCAGTTCGGGCGGTTGCTGGGTGGATCGGCGCGGCCGGGTGGTGGGCAATCAGTCGGGGCTCATGATGCACAACCGCGCTCAGACGGGCGTGGTGTTCGTCATTCCGCCGCAGCCGATCGCGCGACTGATCGCCACCCGCGAGGATGCCGTCACTCCGACGCTGAACCTGGCGTGTGAGGAACTGTGGGAACGCTCGACCGAGTTCATCGGCCGCTTCCCCGCCGGCATCGAAGGCGTGGTGCCGGTCATCATCGAAGACAACGGCGTGGCGGCCAAGGCAAAACTCAGCAGCGAGGTGGTGATCACCGCGCTCGACGGCGAACCCGTCCGTTACCGCGACGACCTGCTGCGGATGATCCGCCAACGACAGCCCGGCGACACCGTGACGCTGACCATCGCCAAGCCGGACGATCATTCCTCGCAGGAGATCGAAATCGAGGTGGCGGCACGGCAACTGCCGGGTCGCGGCGTCTGAGTCACCGCGGCGACTGTGCCGGTGCGAGGATCAGCTCGCGCGGGGCGTGGATGGTCAGGCGGTCGAGGGTGGGTTGGCCCAGTTCGATGTCGATGAGTTCCAGGCCATCGAGCCGGGCGTCGAGCGTTTCGCGGCGGTGCATGTCCAGAGCGATGAGCTGATAGCGGTGTTCGCGCAACAGTTGCCGCACCATGTGGTCGGCGTGGTAGCCCTCTTCGCCGGTCATGCACAGGGCGTTGCCCTGCAGCCACACGCCCATGGCTTCGAGTTCCTGCAGGTTGGCATCGATGTTCTGCCGGGCGGGCATGCGTTCGGGGTGGGCGAGGATGGGCTGATAGTCCTGCGTGAGCAGCCAGTCGAAGACGCCCCGGGCCCAGTGGGGCCAGGTCGTTTCCCAGAAGTCGACCAGCACGCAGCGGGAATCGGCGAGGGTGGGCACGCCGTGCCGCTTGAACCAGTCGATGATGCCGTCGTACAGCCGCACCTCCGCCCCGGGCCAGAGGGTGTAGTCGATGCCTCGATGGCGCAACTCCTGTTGCAGAAGTTGCGTGTGGGCGCGGATGTGGTCGGGCACGTTCTGCGGGAACATGTCGACCCAGACGTGCGGCGTGCAGATCGTGCCCACAAAGCCCGCTTCCTGCAGGCGGCGTACACACGCCAGACTCTCATCCAGATCACGACAGCCGTCGTCCAGGCCCGGCAGCAGGTGGCTGTGGATGTCGATGCGGCCTAATTCTTGTGAGGGCGTATCTTGCATGCCTAACTATAGACATCGGTCAGGCCGGGGAGGGTTGATGATTCAGACAATCGCTGAACGTCCCGTGTCCGGCTGGGACGGCTGCTCCGGGGTGGTGCTGCGGTTCAGTCGAGTTCCCGGCCCCAGCGGATGTGCTCAAAGCTTTCGCCCAGCAGGTGGAGGCGGAGCATGGCCATGGCGCAGCGGGCGGAGTGGTCGCGGATGAGGGTTCTGCCATCGGGGAAGATGTAGTGCATGACGCGGGTTTGGTGTCGGTCGGCGACGGCGATGTAGACGGTGCCGACGGGTTTTTCGGGTGTTCCGCCTCCGGGGCCGGCGATGCCGGTGATCGCCGCCGCCAGGTCGGCATGGCTGCGGGCGAGCGCCCCGGCCGCCATCGCGCGGGCGACCGGCTCGCTCACCGCGCCGTGCTCGGCCAGTAACGCTTCGCTCACGCCCAGTTGGCTCGTCTTCATCGCGTTGGCGTAGGTGACCCAGCCGCCCAGATACACCGCGCTGACGCCCGGCACATCGGCGAGCATCGAGCCGAGCATGCCCCCGGTGCAGCTTTCCGCCGTGGCCACGGTCAGCTTCCGCTCGGCAAGCAGGCGGACCAGCGCCTCCTGGAGCGAGTCATCGTCCCGGCCGAACGCAGTGGGGCTGAGTCGGCGTTCCACCTCCTGCGCGGTCGCTTCGAGTTGGCGGGCGGCTTCGTCCGGGTCGGGAAACTCGCTGCGCACCCGCACCGACACCAGCCCGCCGGACACCGTCGTGCCAACCTTCGGGTTGCGGTCGCGAACCATGAGGTCGCTGAGCTTCTCGGCGATGTTGCTTTCGCCCCAGCCGAACGTATTGATCTTGGTGGCGAGGATTGCCGCCCGCCCGGCCATGCTCGCTTCCAGCTCCGGCACGATCGACTGCTCGAACATGCCCTTCATTTCCGAAGGCACGCCGGGCATGACGTAGATGCGGGCATCGCCGAGTCGTGCGGCAATGCCTGGGGCGGTGCCGCGCGTGTTGGGCAGCATCCGCGTGCCGACCGGCTGCAGCGCCTGGATGCGGTTACGCTCGTTCATCGGCCTGCCGCGACGGGCGAACCACTCGGTGATCTGCTGCATGCTCTGCGGGTTTTCGACGAGGCCCACGCCCAGCGCCGCCGCCAGTGCCTGCCGTGTCAGGTCGTCCTCGGTCGGCCCCAGTCCGCCGGTGATAATGACCAGTTGGGCGCGTCGGGCAGCTTCCTCGATCGCCCACTTGATGGCGGGCAGATCGTCGGCCACCGTCTGGTGGTACAGCGCGCCGATACCGCGACGGACGAGCTGTTCGCTGAGGTATGCACTGTTGGTGTCGACCGTCTGGCCGAGCACCAGTTCATCGCCGATGGAAAGGATGACCGCCTGCATGGGCGCGGATTGTATCAGCGGCGTCGCGTTCGTTGGCGCTGGCGCGGCCGCATCAACGCTGCGACACGACCTCTTCGGCGTTCTGCGGTCGTCGGCCGAGGTAGGCGTTGACCTCCGCGTCGCTGAGGATGCCGTCCTTGTTCAGGTCCGCGTTGTCGACCTGCAGGTTGAAGAACGCATTCTCCGACAGCACCTTGCGTTCGCTGATGCCGATCAGGAAAGGCACGGCGAAGCTCGAGTTGCCCAGGTGGCTTTTGTGGGGATATCGCTGCTCGACCGCCTGGGTGAAATCGATCATGCCTGCTTCCGAGGCGAACTCCACCGCCTGCCGTTTGGCATCGGCCTGCACGATCTTCTCGCCGCTGCTGCTGATCAGGCACCCGCCGCACAACAGACACACGAGGCACAACACGGCCGCGGACGTGCAGGATGGACGTTGCATGGCAAGCTCCCGGGGAAACGAAAGGTCAGACCATATTGTACTCCGCTGGGTGCGGCACTGCCAGCGATTGCTCCGGCGGGACCGATCCCGCCAAATGCGGTGACTGCCGCGGCCGTGCTGCCCACACGCGCGGTTCCGCCCGTATAATCCCGCCATGAGTGCAACCATCATGGACGGCAAGGCGCTGGCGGATCGTGTGCTTGAGCAGACCGCCGAGCGGGTGAAGGCGATCATCGACAGGACCGGTGTGCAGCCGTGTCTGGCGACGGTGCTCGTGGGCAACGACCCGGCCTCGGTGACGTACGTGAAGATGAAGCGTCGCCGCTGCGAATCGGTGGGGATGCGGTCGCTGCGGGTGGAACTGCCCGACACGATCACGACCGAAGACCTCGTTGCTGAGATCACCGCGTTGAGCGACGACCCGACGGTGCACGGCATCCTGCTGCAGCACCCCGTGCCGCACCACATCGATGAGCGGGCCGCCTTCGAGGCGATCAGCCCCGCCAAGGATGTCGACGGCGTGACGATCTACAGCTTCGGGGCGGCGGCGTTCGACCTGCCCGGCTTTGGCGCGTGCACCCCGGCGGGCATGATGCGGTTGCTCGATGAGTACAACGTCGACCCCAACGGCAAGCACGCGGTGGTCATCGGCCGCAGCCCCATCCTCGGCAAACCGATGGCGATGATGCTGCTGGCGCGGCATGCGACGGTGACGATCTGCCACTCGCGCACCAAAGACCTGCCGGGCATCGTGCGGCAGGCGGACATCGTTGTCGCCGCCGTCGGCCGGGCACGCTTCGTCAAGGGCGATTGGGTGAAGGAAGGGGCGGTGGTGCTCGATGCGGGCTACAACGAAGGCAACGTGGGCGATGTCGACTATGAACCCGTCGCCGAGCGTGCGTCGCTGATCACCCCCGTGCCCGGCGGCGTGGGGCCGATGACCATCGCCACCTTGATCGAACAGACCGCGTTGGCCGCCGAACGGTTGAGCGGAACCGCCGAGACGAAGTGAACCTTCCACCCGCCCGGCGCGCTGAACTCAATAAATCCGCAATCCGAAAACCGCAATCGAATGTCCCAATTCAACACCCCCACGTACGACATCGAACGCCCGACCGGCACGTGCGCCTTCACCGGGCGGCAGCTTGAGCCGGGCGAGCGTTACGTTGCCACGCTGATCGAGCTGGAAGAACCCGTCGAGGGCGACGCCAAGCCCGGCAGCGCGCTGCCGTTCAAACGGCTGGACGTCTGCATGGCCGCCTGGGAAGAGGGCAGCCGACCCGAGCGCCTGTTCAGCCACTGGATCTCCACCGTGCCGCAACCCACCGAGAAGAAGAAACTCTTCGTCGATGATGCGGTGCTGATGAACCTGCTCAGTCGACTGGCGGACACCGAGGAGCCGCAGCGACTGGCATTCCGCTTCGTTCTGGCACTCATTTTGATGCGCAAGAAGCTGCTGCGCTACGACCGCACCGAGCGCCGCCCGAAGCCCGCCCCCGAAGCGGGTGGAACACCCGAAACCGAGGAAATCTGGATCGTCACCCCCAAACTCGACGTCAGCAAAGGCCCGATGGGCAAGTGGCACGACAGCGAGCAATACGAAGTGCTCAACCCCCAGCTGGACGAAGCGCAGATTCAGCAGGTGACGGAGCAGTTGGGCGAGATCCTGGAAGCGGAGTTGTGATGAGAGAAGCAGGCGCGGGCAAAGGTACGAAGGAACTGAGGCACGTAGGCACGAAGGGTTCGCAATGGCGCGGGCGCGTGGATTGCTCGTCCCTCCCTGCCTCCGTGCCTCTGTGCCTCCGTTCCTTCGCGCCCTCTCTTCGTGGCTTCCTCCTCTTCCTCTGCCTCCTGCCGGTCGTCGGTTGCAACACCGCGGCGCCCGGCGGACCGATGGTTCAGCCGATCGCGCAGCGCGGCGATTTGCCGTCGTATGCCGAGCTTGTGCAGCGGTACAACGCGAACATTGCGGGGTTGGACCGGTTGTGGGCGCGTGCGGATGTGACGCTGCGGTACAAGGATGAGAAGGGCCGTTGGCGGTCGGATCGCGGCGACGATTCGAAGCTGCTGCTGCGTCTGCCCGACGAGGTGGCGCTCGCGGTGGGGGGGATCGGCCCGCCGGTGTTGTGGATCGGCGGCGATGCTGAACGTTACTGGGTGTTCCACCTGCGCGACGAGAAACCGGTTTACTTCGGCTCGCGCGCGATGATCGGCAGCGCTTCCACCGAATCGCTGCCTTCGCCCATCTACCCGCATCAGTTGCCGTGGATGCTCGGCGTCGTACCGCTGGATCCGAACGTCACGTCCAACGGGCCGCTCATCGAATGGCACCGCGGCTATTACCTTATCGAGCCGCCGGGCACCAACACACGCATGCTCATCGATCCGCGCACAGCGCGACCGATCCGCATCGATTTGCTCGACCCGCAAGGCCGAAGCACGCTCGCAGTGCGGTTGCACGATCCTGTGCCGGTCCAACAGGGCGGCACGACGAGCAGTGCCACGCCGACCGTGCCCTCACGCATCGAGGCATGGGTGCTCGGCGAAGACACGCAGGTCACACTCAAGCTGCGTACCGTGCGCGACGGCCGCGGCGACCGCGCCATCGAACGTGCGTTTGACACCGCTTTCGACTTTGAACGGTTGCTGCGCGCCCATCAGCCGGGCGTGCAGGTGGATCTGGATACGGTCGACACGCAACGTGTGAGTCGCTGAAGCGACCAGATCGGATTCAGGACACCACTTGTGCGGGCTTGCCATCGCGGAGGATGCGCAGGCTCAGCGGCAGCTCGAAGTGCATGTCTTCGGTGACCACGTGCGATTCGTCCACCTCGCCGCCGTAATTGCTGATGAGGTCCTCGACGATTTCCTGCACGAGGTATTCCGGCGCAGACGCCCCGGCAGTGACGAGCACGGAGTCGACGCCCTGAAACCAGCCGTGGTCGATCTCGCTCTTGTCGTCGACGAGGTAGGCCCGGGTGCCCGAGTTCTCGCTGATTTCGGTGAGGCGCAGCGAGTTGGAGCTGTTGCGCGAGCCGACGACGAGCACCAGGTCGACATCCTCGGCGAGCTGTCGCACCGCCAGTTGCCGGTTAGTGGTGGCGTAGCAGATGTCCTCGCTGGGCGGCGCCTTGACATGCGGGTACCGCTTCTTGATCGCGCTGATGATGCGGTTGGCATCGTCCATACTCAACGTGGTCTGCGTCAGGTAAACCAGTCGCTCATCATCGCTGAAGTTGAGCTTGTCGACGTCTTCGGGGGATTCGACGATGGTGATGGCATCGGGCGCTTCGCCGACGGTGCCGACCACTTCATCGTGTCCGGCATGGCCGACGAGCAGGATCTTGTACCCCTGCCGGGCGTACCGAATCGCCTCCATGTGGACCTTGGTGACCAGCGGGCAGGTGGCGTCAATCATTTTGCAGCCGCGGCTCTTGGCGGCGTTGCGCACCTCGGGGCTGACGCCGTGGGCGCTGAAGACGACCGTGGAATTGGCGGGCACCTCGTCGATGTGGTCGACGAAAATGACGCCTTCCTTCACGAAGCGCTGCACCACGTGGCGGTTATGAACGATCTCGTGGTAAACGTACAGCGGCGAGCCGACGATCTTGAGCGCCTCCTCGACGCACTGGATCGCCATGTTCACCCCGGCGCAAAAGCCACGCGGATTGGCAAGAACAATCTTCATAGTGCCCGCATTCTAGCTTGGATGTCGGGCAGGGGCGAGCCGTGGCGCCCCGGTGGCGGATTGGGAGCGGTGAGGGCAGATTCCGGCGATGGCGTCCCCCCGGCTTCAGGCGGCGGAGGTTTTGGTCTGCTTGCGCATGGCGGCGAACGCCAGCGGGCGGTTGCTGTTGAGCCGGCGGTTGAGCTTCTTGAGCGCCTCGATTTCGATCTGCCGCACGCGCTCGCGGGTCAGGCCGACCTGCTGGCCGATTTCCTTGAGGGTCAACGGCTCCGCGCCGTTCAGGCCGTACCGCAGTCGCAGAATCGTTGCTTCGCGATGGTCGATCGCCTCGAGCAGCGCCTGCACCGTTCGCAGGTCGTCCTTGGCGAGCACGTGGTCTTCGGGCAGGGGGGTTCGCTGGTCGGCGAGCATTTCCGACAGCGTCATGCCGTTCTCGCCGTCGCCGCCCGTCTGGG
Source organism: uncultured Phycisphaeraceae bacterium (assembly GCA_964511575.1). Classification (GTDB taxonomy): domain Bacteria; phylum Planctomycetota; class Phycisphaerae; order Phycisphaerales; family Phycisphaeraceae; genus CALKHT01. Next base: position 13,573 of record CAZEFM010000100.1, read on the forward strand.
CCGGACGGTTGAACGCGATCACCGCCTTGCGGATCATGCGCACCTTGCGTGGCGGCAGGTCCAGCGCCTCGGCCATCTCGTTGATCGACGGTGTGCGGCCGAGCTTTTCCTCCAGTTCGCCGTACGCCCGCTTCCATTTGCTGATCAGTTCGACCATGTACGCGGGGATGTGCACCGGCTGCACGGCGTTGATGAGCGCGCGCTTGATCGCCTGCTTGATCCACCACGATGCATAGGTGCTGAACCGCGCCCCCTGTTCCGGGTCGAACGCCTCCACCGCGCGCATCAGACCGAGGTTGCCTTCTTCGATGAGATCCTGCAGCGACAGGCCGCGATTGCTGTACCGCTTGGCGATGTTCACCACCAGGCGCAGGTTCGATCGCACCATGCGATCGCGCGACGCCGGGCAGTTGTCGTGGATGATCTTCCAGCACAACTCGCGCTCCTCCCTGGCGGTGAGCAGCGGCGTCTGGTCGATCTGCTTGAGATAGAGCCCAAGATCGGTCTTGAATTCGGATTTACTCATCGAACATTCTCACCCTCGGGTCGGCTGCGCCGCCTCATCGCGTCGCACACGACCCACCCTCTCCTTCGACCGAATCGCCCGTGGTCTTTACCCGTGGGGCGCGGACGATCTGGCTGTCAGTTCAAAAGAGGGGCTTTTATGGGACGGGCCGGCGTTGCGGCTTGTCCGGCGGTGTGGAATGAGCAATGTCGGTTGAATGTTGGCTGGGCTATTTCGGCTGGGCCAGCCAGTCGTAGGTGGGCAGCCAGTCGCCGCTCGTCAGCCGCACGCCGCGCCCGTTCATGGGGCTGTCGCCATCCATCGAACTGCTGCGGGTGACGATGGCATCGATGGGCAACTGGTGCAGCGGGATGACTTCGCCTGGTTCGCTCCGGCCGTTGCCGTTGCGATCGAACCAGAGTGCCAGGTGCTGCAGTTCGTCACCGGCCAACTCGCCGTCGCGGTTGTCATCGAGCAGGTCCAGGGCGTGGTAGCCGTCGCGCGGCATGATCCACCACGAGACGGAGCCGAAGAGCTGACGACCGGAGGTAATGCGACCGGTGTCGCCCGGATCCCAGACGAGCATGCCCGTGTCGCCGTGGGGCCAGGTCCAGCGTTGCGGCCGACCGGTGCCGTCGAGGTCGAACGCGACGGCGGCGTCCGCGTCGATCAGATGGGCGAGCGAATCGTGCCGCCCAAAGCTCATCACGATCGGGGTAATCGGCCCCCAGGGAAGCTCGGCGAGCCG
>CAZEFM010000101.1:0-14570 GCA_964511575.1 uncultured Phycisphaeraceae bacterium
ACGCCGATACCTGGATCTCGGTGCAGTCGCTGGGCAGCCTCTTCCTGGTGGTGATGTTCATCGGACTGCCGCTGGCCTGGCGGTTGCGACGGTTCGTGCCGCTGCCTTCGGATTGGCGAAGCGCCATCGCGAGCGGGCCGGTCGTTTTCACCTTCCTCTGCGCCTTTGCGTGGGCACGGCTCAAGTCGATGTACCTGGCCGCCACCACCGAAGCCGAACGTGCTCAAAGCGCGTTCTACATCGACTTTGTCGAACAGATGAAAGAGCACAAGGAACTGCTCTTTGCGACGGGCCTGCTGCTCTACGCCCTGGGCCTGGTGCAGCGTGTGCGACAGCAACGTGCCGCCTCATCCATCCCCGCCGATTGATTTTCAATCGCTTATGAACCAGCCACTCGACAGCGACAAGTTGACCTGGGCGGTGTTGCTCGGCCGCTGGGTGGAGTTCGCCCGCAGCGCGGTGGCGCTGCCGCGCGATGAAGCGGGTCAGCGACTGCGCGACTCGGTGGTCGACATCATCACGCTGCAGGCCGTCTGGTTCGCGCTGCAGCATCTGGAAGAGCTCGATCCGGATGAGCGGGCGCTTGGCATCGATCGGGCGCAGGTGCTGATCGAGAAGCACGCTGGCGCGCTGCGCGATCGTTTCGCGCCGGATGCTCCGCCGCCGCAGATCACCGAACTCATCGACGATGCGTTGCACGAGCTGCATCGCCGCCGCGAGGCGTGAGTGTGTCGGCACGTTCACGTTCGGCGCGCGTTCCTGTCGCTGCAGCAAATTTCATGCGCGTACGTTGAAATCGTTCTATCGCTGACGGTACGCCGGTACACTTGCATGTGACGGTTCGCGCGAGGGCGAGCACCTGTCGTGCAACGGTTGTGCAACGCGATCGGTGTGTCGCGTGCGATGGATGATTCTTGAGGGCCGACGATGGTCGATTCACTTTCGACGAAGGACATCAGCCTCGAGCAGGCTCAGGCCGCGATTGAGGCGGCATTGGAAAAGGCGCGGGCGATCGGTTGCCGCATGAACATTGCCGTTGTCGATGCCGGCGCGAATCTCAAAGCGTTTGCCCGCATGGACGATGCGTGGCTCGGTTCGATTGATGTCGCCATCCGCAAGGCCCGCACCGCACGCTATTTCAACCTGCCCACCGGCGAGGTGGGCAAGCTGTCGCAGCCGGGCGGGTCACTTTACAACATCGAACACTCCAACGGCGGGCTGATCACCTTCCCCGGTGGTGTGCCGATCAAGTCGGACGATGGCACGATCATCGGAGCGATCGGCGTGTCGGGCGATGCGGTGGAAAACGACCACGCCGTCGCCTCCGCCGGCGCTGACGGCGCGATCGCCTGATCTCATCGACCAACCTCGTGCGCCGCGGTTGGATCGCGCAAACGGCTGACGTCATGCGTCAGCCGTTTCGTGTTGTGGGATTGTGCATCAGCGGTGCTGCGGCGCGGGAAAATGACGAATGTCTAAAGACGAAACTCAGAACGTTGTCATTCGTCACCACGCACCCATCGTTGCCATGGCTCGTTCGTAGACTTCGCGGCACTTCAGCGCGGCATCGTCCCAGGTGAGGCGACGCACTTCCATGTCGGCGTGTTCACGCAGCGTTGAACTCAGGGGCGGGTGACGCAGCACGGCAATGATCTTGTTGGCGATCTCATCCGTGTCCCAGAAATCAACCTTCAGCGCGTGGGAGAGCACCTCCGCCACGCCGGATGTCTTGGAGATGATCACCGGGACATCGTGGCTGATCGCCTCGAGCGGCGCGATGCCGAACGGCTCGGACACGGATGGCATCACATACACATCCGCCATTTTGAAGATGCGTTCAACGTCCGGCCCGCGGAGAAAACCGGTGAAGAGCACCTTGTGGCCGATGCCTTCCCGGGCTGCCAGGTCGATGACATCGGGCACCTTGTCGCCCGACCCGGCCATGATGAACTTCACATCCTCATACTTCTCCAGCACTTTCTTGGCGGCGCGGACGAAGTATTCCGGGCCCTTCTGCATCGTGATGCGGCCGAGGAACAGAACGATCTTGTCAGCCTTGCGGATACGCATGCCGGGCACGGGCTGATTGATCGCGGGGTCGTGTCCGTTTTCGATGCCGTTGTAGACGACGTCGATCTTGGAAGCGGGGATGCCGTAGCGATGCTGGACAATGGACCGGGTGAGATAGCTGACGCAGATGACACGGGTGGCGGCGTGCATGCCTCGCCGTTCGAGCTCGTACACCTGCTGATGCACGTTGTCGCCGGCGCGGTCGAACTCGGTGGAGTGAACATGAACGACCAGGGGTTTGCCGGTGACGGCGGCGACGGCCATGCCCGCGGGAAACGTGAGCCAGTCGTGGGCGTGGATCACATCGAAGTTTTCGCCACGTGCCAGGTCGACGCAGAGCGATGCGTAACGCTGCGCCTCGGCGATGAGGTCGCCCTCGTAGGGTGCGGCGTTGGGGTTGGCGGCCGCCATCATGCCGACGGGCGTTGCGGTGAACGTGGGGTCGGTCGCGCCGATTCGGGTGGTGCGGGATTCCTGCTCGCGGATACGCTCTTCCTCGGGACGGAACGACTGGTAGGGGTTGGTGATGCGGGAGGGGACAGCCTTGAAGGTGATGCGTTCGTAGGTCTCGGTCTGGAGGTCGCCTTCATATCCCGGTTCGACCTGAAACGTGCTGGCTACGGCGTGGGGTGTCCGATCACCGAAAGCGGCGCGGGGTGCTTGCGGAGCGAGGAGTTTGACGTGCGAGGTGTGTTCGGCGCCGATGGCCTTGGGCAGGACGAAAACGATCTGCATCTGCTGACGGCTCATCGCCTTGGTCAAGCCGCTGCAGGCGGTGCCCAGTCCTCCGGAGATGAACGGCGGAAATTCCCATCCCAGCATGAACACTCGCATACGATTCACCTCTTGCGCGACGGCATCGGCCCCGTCGCAGACGTACTGCAACCGGTTGGCAAGTCGCTCGTTGTGGCGCGGCGCGGTGCAACCTGATTGGGGTTCGGAACAGACGCGGCTCGTTGCCCCCGTTGCCGTCGCAGATTGCTGAGCCCACGGGACCTGCCTCCACGATGCGGCAAGCAAACCCACCCAATGATCCAACACAATCTAACCGGAAGGGCGCACGCTCTCAATATCTCGCATGAGCCACGCCTTCATTTTTCTTCCCCACGCTGACGGGCGGCTTCGAAAAGCATCACGGCGGCGGCCGTGGAGGCGTTGAGCGAGTCGACCACGCTGCTGCGCATCGCAATGCGCACCAGAACATCCGCCGCGTCGCGCCAGGCGTCGTCCAGCCCCGTGTCCTCCGCGCCGATCACGATGGCGACGCCCTGACGCATGTCCACGCGATGATATTCGGTCACACCCGCAGGATCGGCGGCGATGATTTTGACACCCGCTTCCGCAAGAAAGCGCCGTATCGCCTCGCCCGTCGCCGCGACCACCGGCAGCGTAAAAACCGCCCCGGTGCTGGCGCGAATGGCGTTGGGATTGAAAAGATCGACCACGCCATCGGACACCAGCACACCCGTTGCGCCCACTGCCTCGGCTGTCCGCAGCATCGCACCAAGGTTGCCCGGCTTCGTCACACCCACCGCCACGAGAAAAAGCGGCGGCGTGTCGGCGTGTTCCCGCATCCGTGCCGCAAGCGTCCCCAGCGTGACCTGCGGCTGCTCAAAGACCGCGAGCACGCCTTCGGGATTCTCGATGTAGCTCACCTTGCTCAGCAGTGTCGGGGTGATGGTGAACCATCGACGTGGTCGCGATGCATGCAACTGCCATTGCTCCGCCTGCTCATCGGTGGGGCGGAAGCGGTCGGGGCACCAGAACCCCTCGCGCAGGGTAAGGCCGCATTGCAGCGAGCGGCTGATTTCGCGCACCCCCTCGGCGACGAACAGGCCGGTTTTGCGCCGTTGCCTGCCCTCGCGCAGCTTCACCACCGCCTTCATCCGCGGATTGTCCGAACTCGTCAGGTCGTACGACTGAGCCATGGCGATATGCTAACCTAAGGCAGGAACGGGGGAAGGGATGAAGGCACGAAGGCACGGACGGGGCGCGATGGATCACGTTCGTTTGATTTCGCCGTCCTTCGTGTTCGTTGCGGTTCCAATCGGATTCCACCCATGCACATACAGTTTCTCGGCGCTAATCGGCAGGTCACCGGCTCGTGTTACTACGTGGAGGCGGGCGGGTTGCGGCTCATGGTGGATTGCGGCCTGTTCCAGGAACGCGAACACCTGAACCGCAACTGGGAAAACGCGCCGGTGGATGTGAGCAGGCTGGACGCGGTGCTGCTGACGCATGCGCATCTGGATCATTGCGGGCGCATTCCCAAGCTGGTGATGGAAGGGCTGCGTGCGCCGATCTACACGACCGCGCCGTCGGCGGAACTCGCACGCATCATTCTGCTGGACGCGGCACGCATTCAGGAAGAGGACGCGGCGTACAAGAAAAAGCGTCATCAGCGCGAGGGGCGCAAACCGGCGCGGCCGGTGCGACCGCTTTACACCGTCGAGGCGGCGGAACGGGCGCTGCCGCTGTTCAAGGTCACGCATTTCGATGAGGTGATCACGCTCAACGAGAACGTGAGCGTGCGGTTCATCTGCGCGGGGCACATTCTCGGCGCGGCGATGGTGGAACTGCAGGTGCGGGAGAACGGCCAAACAAGGCGGATTCTTTTCTCCGGCGACCTGGGGCAGTGGGACGTCCCCATGGTGCGCGACCCGATCATGGTCGAGTCGGCGGACATCGTGATCATGGAGTCGACCTACGGCAACCGCAACCATGCGACGGTGCAGGATGTGCCGGAAAAACTGGCGGCGGTGGTGAACGACACGATCGAACGCGGCGGGAATCTGATCATCCCAACATTCGCCGTGGAGCGGGCGCAACTGCTGATGTATTACCTGGGTGAATTGATTCACGAGGGGAAGGTTCCGGAGATCATGGTTTACCTTGACAGTCCGATGGCGGTGGACGTGACGGATGTGTTTCGTCGTCACCGGACGTACATGGATGCCGAGGCGCAGGCGCGTTACGCAGCCGGGACGCCGCCGTTTCGCTTCCCGGGACTGGAACTGGTGCGGACGGTGGCACAGAGCAAGGCGATCAACCGCATCAAGGGCACGTGCATCATTCTGGCAGGGTCGGGCATGTGCACCGGCGGACGCATCAAGCATCACCTGGTCGCGAACATCGGTCGGACGGAATCGACGGTGCTGTTTGCCGGTTACCAGTCGCACGGAACGCTGGGCAGGCAGATTGTCGATGGGCATCGCGAGGTGCGGATCCACGGTGCGATGCACCGGGTTAATGCCCGCATCGAACAACTGCAGGGGCTCAGCGCGCATGCCGATCGTGAGGACCTGCTCAAATGGCTCGGGGGATTCACCACCAGGCCGCAACAGGTGATCCTCACGCATGGCGAGGAGGATGCGGCCCTGTCGCTGGCGACCGCGATGCGCGACATGGGCCACGAGGTCATGGTGCCGCACTACCTCGACGTGTGGCAGCCGGCGTAAGGCGTCTTCATCAACGACTTCGCGCGTGGCGTCAGTGCTGTTCAGGCGGAAGCTTGACGGCGGCGACCTTGAGAATACCCGGTCGGCCGCGCAGCTTCTCGAGCAGTTCCGGCGAGGGTGCCTGGTCAACCTTCAGCACCATCAGCGCGGTGGCGTCGCGGCGGCTGATCGCCATGTCGGCGATGTTGATCCCCGCCTGACCAAACTCCGCGCCCACCGCACCGATCATGCCCGGGCGGTCTTCGTTCTGAATCAGAACCATGTGACCGGCCGGCACCATGTCCATGTGGTAGCGGTTGATCTCGATGACGCGCGGCCGACGATCGTGATACACGCAACCCACGACCCGACGCACTTCCCTGCCGTCGGCGGAACGCACCTGAATGGTGATCTTGCGGCCGTGCTCCTGCGTGTTCTCCTCCGTCACGGTGCGCAGCTTGATGCCGTACTGTTGCGCCACGTGGGTGACGTTGACGACGTTGAGCGGCATGGTCATGTGCTCGTTGAGCAGGCCGATAAGCCCGATGCGTTCGATGGTGGGGGCGGCGGCGGCGAGCTTGGAGCTGGACAGCTCGAAGGTGACCGATTCGATGCCGCCGGTGATCATCGGCGCGATGAGCTGCGTCATGCGTCCGGCGAGATCGACAAACGCCAACTGGTCGGCATTGAGGTCGAGCCGCAACCCGCCGGCGTTGACCGCGCCGCGAATGTCCTTGCCGCGCAGGTAATCCAGCAGCGCTTCGCCGGCGTTGAGGCTGACGGCTTCCTGAGCTTCATAGGTGCTGGCGCCCAGGTGCGGGGTGACCAGCAGCTTGGGATGGTTGCGCAGCGGGCTGTCAGCGGGGGGCGGTTCGGTGGTGAAGACGTCCAGCGCCGCGCCGCCGCACTTGCCCGAGTTGAGCGCATCGAGCAGCGCCTGTTCATCGACAACGCCGCCGCGTGCCGCATTGACCACCAGCACGCCGTCACGGCACAGGGCGAATGTGTCCGCGTTGAGCATCGAACGTGTCTGATCGTTGAGCGGCACGTGGAAGGTGAGGATGTCGACGTGCGGCAGCATGTCGGCAAAGACGCTGTACATCTTCACCGCGCCGTCCATTTCGGTCTCGCTGCGCACCAGCGGGTCAAACGCGAGCACCTTCATGTCGAACGCCAGCGCGCGTTGGGCGACGGTGCGACCGATGCGGCCGAAGCCGACGATGCCGATGGTCTTGCCCGCGAGCTGTCGTCCCTGGAACTTGTTGCGATCCCATCCGCCCTCGGTCATTTTGCGATAGGCGGGGCCGATGTTGCGTGCCAGCGCCATGAGCAGGGCGAAGGCGTGCTCGGCGGTGGTGATGGTGCTTGCCTCAGCGGTGTTGACGACGAGGATGCCCTTGGCGGTGGCGGCATCGAGATCGATGTTGTCAACCCCCACGCCGGCGCGGGCGATCACCTTCAGTCGACCGGGATTTTCCAGCACCCGGGCGGTGACCTGCACGCCGCTGCGCACGATCAGGCCGTCGTGTTCACCCACGATCGCGGCGAGTTCGTCCTCACTCATCCCGGGTTTGTCGGTCAGTTCAACATCGTCCTGAGCACGCAGATAAGCCAGCCCCTGCTCGGCGAGCTTGTCGGCGGCGAGAATGCGGAAGGTGCCGGTGGCAGTGGTCGTGTCGGTCATGGTCATAAGCAACAGTGTTAATGGTGTGCGTGAGAATGTCCGCGGGGAAACGTAAGCGATCAATCGTTCATGCGCGACGCGCTGACAGCTTTGAAGGCGGTCTCGGCGGCGGCGATCGTCTCTTCAATGCACGCGTCGTCGTGAGCCGTGCTGAGGAACCACGCTTCGAACTGGCTGGGCGGCAGCGTGACACCCTGTTCGAGCATGCTGGCGAAGAAGGTGGCAAAGGCGCGCGTGTCGCAGGCAGTCGCCTGTTCGTAGTTCTCGACGGGACCTTCGGTGAAGAAGACGGTGAGCATCGAGCCGACGCGGTTGAGGGTGACGCTGACGCCGAAGCGTTCGGCGGCGCGCTGCAATCCATCGGCGAGATAGGCGGAAGTACGTTCGAGCTGCGCGTAGGGTTCGCCGTCGCGCAGGTTTTCGAGCATGGTCATGCCCGCGGCGACCGCGAGGGGGTTGCCGCTGAGCGTGCCTGCCTGATAGACCGGGCCGTCCGGCGCGATCTGTCGCATGAGGTCTTCGCGCCCGCCGTAGGCTGCGCAGGGCAGTCCGCCGCCGACGATCTTGCCGAGGCACGTTAGATCAGGCAGGACGGTGTAAAGCTCCTGCGCCCCGCCGTAGGCGACGCGGAAGCCGGTCATCACTTCATCGAAGATGAGCAGCGCGCCATGCCTGTCGCACAGGTCGCGCAGCCCCTGCAGGAAACCGTCGCGCGGTGGGACGCAGCCCATGTTGCCCGCAACCGGTTCGATGCAGATGGCGGCGATCTGGTCGCCGTGCTCCGCGAAGATGGCGGCGACGGCGTCGAGGTCGTTATACGGTGCCAGCAGCGTATGGCTGGTGATCGCTTCGGGGACGCCGGGGCTTGATGGCACGCCCAGCGTGGTCGCGCCGCTGCCCGCCTGCACCAGCAGCGCATCGCTGTGGCCGTGATAGCAGCCGATGAATTTGACGATCTTCGGTCGGTTGGTGGCGGCGCGGGCGAGGCGGATCGCGCTCATGACCGCTTCGGTGCCGCTGTTGACCATGCGGACGAGTTCAATCGAGGGCACCGCGTCGATGATCATCTGTGCGAGGGTGTTCTCGCACTCGGTGGGCATGCCGAAGCTGGTGCCACTGGAGGCGGCCTTGTTGACGGCGACGACGACCTGGTCGGGTGCGTGGCCGAGGATCAGCGGTCCGTAGCTCAGGATGTAGTCGATGTAGGTGTTGCCATCGACATCGGTGACGCGTGCGCCCTTGGCCTTTCGGATGAAGACGGGCTCGCCGCCGACGGCTGAGAATGCGCGGACCGGGGAGTTGACCCCGCCGGGCATGAGCTGCCGGGCGCGTTCGAAGAAGCGATGGGAGGTCGCCATCCGATCCTTGACCGCGGTATCCATAGGTGCCGTCTCATTAGCCATAGCCCCCTAGTGTAGCACGTGGTGCGTGCGTTGGCGTGCGGGGGAGGGGTGGTGCGGGTGATTCGACAGGCAGGTGAAGCGGTGCAGAGGTTGAGAACGGGGCGTTATGAAACCGTCGGAGGGTCATCGCGGGGGGGATTTGTAGTTCGGGAAGCGAATTTGTACCTGATATCTTGCAAAAATAGATGGGTGTCAATCCCCTGGGACAGCTGTGCCCGGGCTTTGGTGGGTGGGGGCGAGGAAATGTTCGACGAAGGTACTGCCACTCGGCGGCATCGGTGGTCCAATCGCTGTAGAGGGCGATGTCGCGGTAATTGGCGGGGAGGCGGGGGCGGGTCGCGAGTGCTGCGTGGAGCCCCTGCAGGGCGTTGGCGACGTTCTCCACGTGGGGATGACGTAGCCGAGCAGGAGGATGAAGGGCAGGGCGAGGATGAATGCGGTGCGTACTTTTCCGCCGCGGGTTTTGGGGAGGATACGCATGTTGTGCAGGGTTGCGGGATGTGCGGTGTTCGTCAAGGGGGGCTTCCCGGGGGACGGCTGTCCCCGGGCTTCAGGGGAGGGGCGGGTGACGGGGAGAATGGGTACACTCGGCGGCATGATTGATGCGGTTGTGTTTGATTTTGACGGTGTGATTGTGGATTCCGAGCCGGTGCACTTTGAGGCGTTTGCCGCGGTGCTGGCGGAGATGGGCATCACGTTGACGCTGGAGGAGTACATGTCGCGGTACATCGGTTTCGATGATCGCGACTGTTTTCGGGAGGTGCTGTTTGCCCGGACGGGGGTGAAGCCGCCCGCCGAGAGCGATCAGGTGCGGGACCTGATCGAGCGGAAGAAGGTGGCGTTCGAGGAGGCGGCCGGGAAGGTGAAGCCGATGCCCGGCGCCGTGGAACTGGTGGAGGCGTTGTCCGCCGAGATGCCGTTGGCGATCGCCAGCGGGGCGGGGCGGTTTGATATTGATCTGATCTGTCGGGGGCTTGGCATTGCGGATCGGTTCGTGACGATCGTGAGCGCGGACGATGTGGCGAAGTCGAAGCCCGACCCGACGGCGTATCGACTGGCGGTACAGCGGCTGGGGGAGTTGTGCGATCGACGGAACCTGACGCCCGGCCGGTGCCTGGCGATCGTGGACACGACGGTGGGTTTGTTGTCGGCGGGGGGGGCGGGGCTGATGACGCTCGCGGTGGCAACGACGCTGCCGGCGGACCGGGTGACGCTGGGGGTCCGGGTGGTGGACTCGCTGGCCGGGGTGGGGGTGGCGGAGTTGCGAGAATGGTTTAAGGGGGGCGGGGAGGATTGCTGATATAGGGGGTAGAACGGGGGCCACCCACGGCGTGGGTGGGCTTCGCGGGGGAATACCTTTTTCTTATCGGGATCACGGCATGTCTGATGCGCCTTTGATGTTGAGTGTGAGCGGGTTGCGGGGGATCGTGGGGCGGTCGCTGACGCCTGTGGTGGCGGCGCGGTTCGCCGGGGCGTTTGGAGGGTGGCTCAGGGATCAGCGGAAGGCGACGGGGGCAACGGGACCGGTGCACGTGGTGTTGGGGCGCGACAGTCGGCCTTCGGGCGCGATGCTCGAGATGGCGGCGGCGTCGGCGCTGGCGGCGGTGGGTTGCCGGGTGACACGGCTGGGGGTGCTGTCGACGCCGGGCGTCGCGATTATGGTCGAGCACCTGCAGGCGGATGGCGGAATGGTGATCACCGCGAGCCACAACCCGATTCAATGGAACGGGATGAAGCCGCTGCTTCGGGTGGCGGGCCGGATTCAAGCGCCGCCGGTGCGTGAGGCGAATGAGATCATCGCGCGGTTTCACGCGGACGATGTGCCTTACGTTCTGGTGGAGGATCTGGTTGCGCCGGGCGAGGACACGACGGGGCCGCAGGTCCATGCCGATGCGGTGTTGAAGCATGTGGATGTGGCGGCGATTCGTCAGGCGAAGCTGAAGGTGGTGGTGGACGGGGTCCACGGCGCGGCCGGCGCGGAGACGGCCGCGGTGATGGACGCGCTGGGCGTGGAACTCGTGCATCTTTACAAGGAGCCGACGGGGCGGTTCCCACACACGCCCGAGCCGACGCGGGAGAACCTGGTGTCGCTGTGCGATGCGATGCGCGAGCATCGCGCGGCCATTGGGTTCGCCCAGGACCCGGATGCGGATCGATTGGCGATCGTTGATGAGCAGGGGGTGTACATCGGCGAGGAGTACACGCTGGCGCTGGCGTGCATGCACCTCTTGAATCGGGCAGGGGCGGCGGCACGCGGGGCGAAACTGGTGGCGAACCTGTCGACAAGCCGCATGGTGGACGACCTTGCCGGGCGGTTTGGCGCGGAGGTGATTCGCACGCCGGTGGGTGAGGCGAACGTCGCAGCGGCGATGCAGCGGGAAGGCGCGCTGGCGGGAGGCGAGGGCAACGGCGGGGTGATCTATCCGCCGGTGACGCTGGTGCGTGACAGCCTGATCGGCATGGCGCTGGTTCTGGAAATGCTCGCTGTCACGGGCAAACCGCTCAGCGCGTTGGTGCGCGAAGTGCCCAGCTATGCGATTGTGAAGGACAAGGCCGAGGCGAACGGGGAGCTGATCGCCAAGATCGGGCCCCTGTTGAAAGAGGCGTATGCGCAGCAGACGATCGACACGCAGGACGGGGTGCGTGTGAACTGGTTGGACCGATGGGTGCATGTGCGGCCGAGCAACACGGAACCGATCGTGCGTTTCATTGCCGAGGCGGTGAGTGAATCGGATGCCGCGCGATTGATCGCGGAGGCGCGGGGCGTGCTCGGCGTTGCCTGATGATGTTTGCGATTGTTACCGGCGGGATCGTCGCGAACGGGCGATGAGGGCGAGGGCGGCGAGGCTCAGCAGCGCTGCGGTGGTGGGTTCGGGCACCACGGTGATGCGGCCGGTGGTGTACAGCTCGCTCGTGTCGAACCAGAGCGGCCCCAGGTTGGGCAGGACGATCATGTCGAATGTGCCCGTTGAGCGACTGAACTGAAACAGCGTGAACTGATCGCCGAGGCTGGGAATGAAATCCTCGCTGAGTTGTACTTCCAGCCAACCGCCGAAGGTGATGCCGGCGGGCGAGGTGATGACGAGTTGATCGTATTCGCTTCCGGCGAGCAGGCCGTGCAATTCCATGGTCAGCAGGTTGGAATCGGCGAAGGCGACATCAGCGTCGAAGCGAACGGATGCGGGGGAGTTGCCCGGAGAAAAGCCGTTGTGGAAGACGAACGTGCCGCTGCCGGCGAACGTTCCCGCACCGGAAACGGGCAGGAGGAAGCTGGTGGTGCCGGCGGAGGTGATGACGCCGTTGTTGATGAGCGTGTCGGACGCGTTGTAGCGTTCAAAACGCATGTCGGTGGCGATGTCGATGGAGCCGTATTCGGTCATGACGATGCCGCCGCGCAGCCAACGGGCGTCCAGGGTCACAGCGCCTTCGTTGAACAGGGGCGCGGAGAATTCGATGGAGCCCTGCACGTTGAACTGCCCCGTGTTATGCGCGCCATGAATGCGAACGTCGGCATTGTCGATGTCGATGCGGGCGTCGTCATACACGAAGAGGCCGATGTTGTTTTGCCCCTGCAGAAGCAGCGTGCCGCCCCGCACATCGACGAATCCGGAGTCGCGAACATTCAAACGGTCGGCAACGAGGTGGCTATTCTCGGCGAGGATGCGCGACGTTGGTTCGGCAGTGGCGCCGGAGCGGCCGACCGTGATTTCGTGGGCGGACAGACTGGAGTTGTCGACCATGGTCAGCTCGGCATCGCCGTTCAGGCCGATTTCCAGCCATTGTGTTGTCACCTGCGATTGCGCCTGTAACGTGACGGACCCGAATCCGCGTTTGCCCAGCGACAACATGTGGGTTGTCAGGTTCGAGTTGTTGAGCGTCATCCACCCGTCGGCGGACTCGCCCACGACGATGTCCAGAGCGTTGGTCCACGTGCTTCCATCGATGGTGACCGAACCACTATTGAGGTTGTCTTCGCGGCCGACGATGAGCCTTTCCGAGGTTACCTGTGCGTTGTCCTGCGCGTGGAACGTGCCTGTGCCCTGGTCGCCGACAACGACGATCGTGGCTGTGAGCGTCGCCCCCTTGTTCATGAGCATCGTGCCGGTGCTTCCGGAGGCGCCGCCGACGATGAGGGGGCCGGCGGTGACCATCGCCCCGGATATTTGCACCGTGCCGCTGGCACTGCCGTGACGACTGACGATGATCTCGTCCGCGGTGACCTGTCCAGCGTTGATCTCGAGCGTGCCGATACCCTTTTCGCCGACGATGATTTGCCCCGCCGTCAGCATCGCCCCGAAGGGTTGAATGCGTAGCGTGCCGCTGGCGTTCTCGGTATCGCTTAGGATGATCGTATCCGCGGTGACCTGGCTGTTGAGATCCAGTTCGAGCGTGCCTGTGCCCTGCTTACCGACGATGATGGTTTGGGCTGTGAGCGTCGATTGGGCATGCACATTCAGCGTGCCGGTGCCCTGGGATCCCACTTCGATCCGTTCCGCATCCTCCCACTTCGAAAGTTGCAGGGTGATGGTGCCCTCGCCCTGAGAATAAAGGCCAAGCTGCGCATTCCTGGCGCTCAGCGTCGCATTATTGATAGCAGTGACCTCACCTTTGCCGCTTTCTCCGACGATGAGGTTCTCCCCAGCGTCCCATTGGGAGTGATTCACCCGGACCTGCCCATCGCTGTTCGCCTGCCTGCCCACAAAAGCTTCGTGGGATTGCATGCTCGAATTGCCGGTGAGTGTGATTCTGGCAGTGCCCATCTCGCCGACGATGAGCGTTTGCGATGTCACCCATTGCGAGTCTGAAAGCGACAGGTTGGCGTTGCCCGATGCTTTGGCCGCCAACGTCGTGTTGGTGCTGGAGAAGGACGAGTTCGCAAGCAAGTTTACAGTGGCTTCGCCGTGTGAGGCGATGGTCGCATGGCCGAGGTTGTTGAATGTGGACTGGGTGAGTTGCAGCGTGGCCTGCCCCTGGTTTGCCAGGGTGAGATCGCCGATGTTCTGCCAGTTCGAAGCGGTGAGGCTGACCTCACCGTGGCCGGTCGTGCCGTCGCCGATCCGCATGCCGATGCTGTTGCCCGTGCTTGATGTGAGGCTCAGGTTGCCGTCGCCGAGTTTGCCCACCACGACGGAGCCGCCGACATTCTGATAGGTGCCAGCGATGACGTTGATTCGACCGTCGGACGTCACCTGATCGCCGATGATGGTGTTGCCCATGCCGCGCAGCGTGGCTCCGCTGAAAACCTGGACCGCACCGGTGCCCTGTTTGCCCACCGTCATGCCTACGCTCATCCACTGATTGGATTGCACGAGGAGCGTGCCGCTCCCGGTGATCGTGTCACCGAGGATAGTGCTGGTGTTGTTGATGACGGGTGAATCGACGATGGCGAGCGCGGTGCCATGACCGCCGATGACGATCGCGCTGTTCTCGTTGGTCCATGTCGTGTTCGAGAGCTGGAGCACCACGTTGGAGGAAGGGGCATCGGCAAGCACAGCGCCATTCGTCACGAGTGTTCCGTTGGATATGGCCAGCGCGGGGGAACTTCCCGGCAGGAGCCCCAGGACGAGCGAGGGGTTGTCGCTGTCCATCAGGTGGTACGAACTGATGAGGTTCAGTTGAACTGTGCCGTGGTGGACGAGCATACGCTGGGCGACGGCGGGCGCGAGGAACTGGACCGTGTAATCGGTGTTAAGGATGAAGTGCACGACATCGTTGGGACCGGGAGTGGCCGGGGGCGGGGTGGGGCCGAGCCAGTGTTGGCCGAACTGGTAAAACCCGCCATTGGGATCCATCCAATACCACTCGTCCGCATGCGCGGCCGTCGCCATCGTGGAGGTCATGACCGCCGCGACGAGGCAAGCCATTCGGCCTGTCCGTTTTCTTTGCACCGTCCATCCTGTCATTGATTCCCTCCTCGGCATTTTCATCATACCGCCGGTCCGGCGGCGTGCCGCATTAATTGCCCAACATTTTTCG
>CAZEFM010000102.1:0-14130 GCA_964511575.1 uncultured Phycisphaeraceae bacterium
TTATGGCGTGCCCCGTTTCGTCGGCCGATCGCCACCGCTTTGTACCGTGCATCCGGTGAAACCTGCGGATTCCTATCTTTGAAAACCGTCACGCCCATCTCCGCGATGTAATACCCGGGAGGCACGGGAGCCGTTTTGGCGTCCAGCACAATTCCGTTGGCCGTGGACTCCTCCAAAGGCACCAGCCCCAACGTCGGACGCATCCACCGAATCCCATCGGGACTTGTCGCAAGCGCAAGCACCGGTCCGTTCGATGTGCGTGGGTTCACCAGTTGCCCAACCGGATAATGGTTGGCGCTGTAGTACATCCGGTACTCACCTTCATCGGCGAACACGGTTCGGTAGTGGCATGCGTTGCCCTCCCAAGGGGCATCGGTCACCATCGCCACATCCCGTGCAACAGGATGGTGCAGCCGCCGTGTTGCCCCGCCCTCCAGACGTTCGATCAGGTATTCATCCACCATCAGTTCCAGTCGCGAACCAATCTCGACCGGATGCGCCGCATGCGTCGGCAGCGTCTGCCATAGCACGAGCACCATCAAGAGCAGGCGCATTACAAACCTCCCGCGACTCATCGCGCATCTCGATTCATAGATCATCAGGACGACCCCAGAAATACGATCTGGTTCCACTACCGGCATAGTCATACCGGCCGATCGGAGCGTTCAACCCGAGGCCGTCCGGCCCCATTTGATTCGGCAGAAACCAGGCAGTGTGTCCGTCCAGAAAGGCGGTGTGTCCGCCCTCCGGACTTCCGTTGTCCGGTCCAGCATGACTGGCGAATACATTGCCAAACACGGGGCTGCTCCAACCGAAGTCGACACGGAACGCCAGATCCGCACCAATCACATGCAGCGGTGGCGCGTCCAGGCGACCAGCGGTACGCGGCACCGTTGGGAATGCCGCAACGTTCGTCTTCTCGTAGTTCGTGACCACCGCGTAACCGATGCGCCACACCGGGCTTGAAGGCCGCAGATCGCCGAAGTAGCCGAACGTCCCGGTCGTCCCCAGATCCTGATCGATGGTCGGACACACCCAATTGGACTGCAGCATTCCGTACGAGGCAATCATTTCCTCGGCAAGCGTCGGATCGATATTGGAAGGTGCGGGAACGGGTGTCGGATTCCCGTAGATCGGCGGTAACTGACCCTCGCGGTCCGTCGCCCAGGTAATGTAGGAAACACAAAGCTGTCGAAGATTTGAGGCGCACTGAACCCGAATCGCCGCCTGACGGGCTCGCGCAAGCGCCGGAAGCAACAGCGCAATGAGCAGCGCAATGATGGCAATCACGACGAGCAGCTCAATAAGCGTGAATGCGCGTTTCCTGAACATAGCTCTGTTCCAGTTCCGCGTCGACTTTGCGAGAAGGTGCATTCCCCGTCTTGCGCATCGATCACAAACGTCGCCGACGCGTCATCAGTGCGCCGCCACCTATCGCCATGCAGACGATGCTGGCCGGCTCGGGCACCATTCGAATCACAATGTTGTCCAGGTACGAATGCGCGTGAGGCGTCGCAACACCGGCCGGGGCAACCGCCATTGACCCGAAATGCACTGAGTTCATGGTCGTCACAGAATGGTAAAGCGGCAGATCGTTGATCGTCGTACCGCCGATGGTCAACGACATCTCTCCAGCTCCGAGATCAACAAGAATCTCAACCTTCAGCCACTGATCGAGCGTAAGGTGGAGATCTTCGATGGTATGAGCCTGGTTCGGATCCACAGCGTATTGAACCGACCCATCGGGCAGAAGCCGCACATCAAACGGCCGTGGCGTCACCGTTCCACCGCCATTCGTTGTTCCCAGGATATGCAGCCCTTTGGCTGTGCTGGGTTGGTATAAGTCAAACGAAATCAGGATTGCCTGGCCCGTTGTGTCGATGGCGCCTCCCTGAAGATCGAAGTTCGCATAGAGCCGTGATCCAGCCGCGGCGGTCGAGCGCCGGACCGAAACATATTTGCCGTCCGATCCCTGAACGCCGCCGGTGAGGCCCACAGCGCCGTCATCCCAGACCTGCGTTGCACTCGGGTCGCCCGAAGCTGCGGTGATGGTATAGGACCCCACATCGCCACCCTGCATCCCCGGAAGCGCTCCCACCAAATCGCCTTCGAAATTGTCGGAGAACAGAATGGTGTCCACCGCCCAGGCCATCTGCGGCACCAGCGACAATGAAAACAACAACACAATTACCATTTGAATCACACTTCGCATCCTGATCTCTCCTTACGACATGACATTTCGCTTATCCCGATGAACGCTTGCAATACTCACGACAACTCCCCGGCTTGTCCCCAACCGTCGCTCCCCCTTCGTTGTGCTTAGCGATCGGTGTAGAACGTCCACGTATCAGACCAGCCCTGATTGATCTCCACGTGAATGAGCGCGGCATGACCATCCGCAAATGCCGTGTTGAAGGACTTTTCATCGCCGTTCCACCGCAATCCTTCGGGTGTTTGCCGCGGCAATTGCATCCAACCCGGATAGTACATGCCCGTTTCCCCGATCGCGATCATGCGACTTGGCGAGGGCACTTCCTCGTAGTTGATGCATTGCCGAAGCCCGTCGACCACTTCGGCGCTGGAAAGCGTCAGATCCTTCGGCTCACGCGTATTGGGAACATAGGAACTGCCCGTCGTGTCGTATTGGGAGACCACCGCATTGGTCGCCGAACCGACATCATTGGGCGCATGCGCCACCGGCACCTCCGAACTTCGGCCGGTGATGTTCAGGTACGGGTTCAGGTAACGGTCATCGGCACCGATGTGCGCGTAGTTACCCAGCGCCCCCGCTTTACCAACCCACGCCGACTGCGTGTGATACACCACACCGTTGACCGACGAGCGGACGCTTCGCGGGGGGAATCGATAGCGTTGATCGTTGAGGTAGGCATACATCGCCCCACCAATCTGTCGCAGGTTGCTCAACGATTGGAGTCGTCGCGCTCCGTCGCGAGCAGTTGCCAACGCGGGCAACAGCAGCGCCACCAACAGTGCAATGATCGAAATCACGACAAGAAGTTCGATAAGCGTGAATCCAGTGCGTCGACGTGACATGCTGTGCCTCCTGAATGGCAGTTGGCTTAACGGACGTCTCGACGGTCAGGCGCTTTGCATTCCCTCGTTGTCGCGCCGATCAGGCACGAGCGACTCGGCGCCGACGCAGCAACAGCAGTGTGCCCGCTGAAAGCACCGCGAAGGACGCGGGCTCGGGAACGGGGCGATAGGCGCCGGTGGTGTCGGCACGCAAGTAGTCAATCTCCACCGCGCCTGACGTGATGAGGCCGGTGTTGTGTCCGATCCAGACGCGATTGAACGCATTGTTTGCCGAGAGGTGCTCTTCGACCACCAGGACATCGTTGACCCAGATGTATGCGCCATTGGCGCCGGGTAACTCAAGCACGCGCACGGTCGTCCATTCGGTGAAGTCGAACGGATCGTCGAGCATCGGCACGAAGCCGTTGGCGGGATGAAAGACATTCACGTCGGAGAACCGCCAGGCGTGATAGCTGCCTGCCTGCGAATTGTCGGCGAAGATGATCCCGAATACCCCACCTCCCGTGGTGTGCGGTTCGCTGACCCTGAAGCGGAACTCCACGGTCCAGCCATTGGCATGGTTCAGAATATCGTTCCAACCGAAGTTTCCGACCCCCAAGGATCGATCCAAGGTGATGATGCCGTCCTGCGTCGTCCAGGCGACGTCCCCAAAGATCGCTGATGGATTGGTGTCGCCGTTGATCTGATGCGTAAATTCGCTCGAGTCACGCATCATCAGCGTGTCCATCGCGAAAGCCGTCTGCCCGGCGGCAAGCGGCGCGATGAGTACGAGAGCAGCCTTGGCGAGCGTTCGTGTACGAGCCATGCTTTGCCTCCTTGAAAAGGGCATGAAGATATGACGTTGACTCCGCCGGCCTTACGACGACCGCGACCACCTCGAACTAGCTGTTGTCGCCTGACGGCGGAAGGAGTTCCATGGGAATGACGACGCGCCTTTCGTCTGAAAGTTGCCCTGCCAGAAGATCGTGCATCAGGGCGCCGATGCGTCGGGCCGTTTCCACAAAGGGGAGCGTTGACTGTGTATGGGTGTGCCGTGCACGTTCCGTTTCATCGGTGGCGTGCCCCTCGAACACCAGTTCCAACCCGGCCGGCCTCTCATCGCCCAGTTCGTCCATCGCCGCCTCCAGCAACTGCACCATGCGCGGAGCGCGGGCGATGATCCCCTTCGCCGGCCAGTCGCCGTTCACGACGCGGCGCAGTTCAGCGGCAACAACGGCAGGCTCGGGCGGCAGCGTGCGCACGACCAGCGCGTTGGCGGGCAGCCCTGCTGCACCCATCGCCTCGGAGAGCCCATCCAGGAACGCGTTGTCACCCGGTCGGTGCAGTTCGTGCGCGAACAGCGCCAGTCGCTTGTGCCCCTGGTTGATCAGGTATTCGCCAAGCCGGAAACCCGACTCGCGATAATCAAGATCAATGGATGCCAGACGCGAATGGTCGTCGTGAAGCGTGCCGAACACGACGGTTGGAATGGCGGCTTCGCTCAGATAACCATACACCTCGCGCGAGCAACTGATTGCCACGACGCCCGCAAGATGCCCGGCGCTGCGTGCCGCTCCCAGCAACTGCTTGGTGAACGCCAGTTCGTCGTTCCGCGGGATGAACGATATCTGAACATTCACGCCGCCCAACGCTTGTCGCAGCGCCTGCAACAACAGGTCGAAACGAAGAACCTGCCACGTCGGCTCCTCCTCCTCGATGAGGACGTGAACGGTTCGAACATTCACCGAGGGCTTTCGTGCACCGGGCCCGATGAAAGTGCCCTGGCTGCGTTTTCGGATCAGCATCTTCCGACGCGCCAGCACGCCCATGGCTCGGCTGGCTGTCGCGACGCTGACTCCCAGCAGCGCACCGGCTTCCGCAGCAGTGTAGTAGCGCTCGCCCGGTCCGAGACCGCGGCTTTTGATGTCGTCCTGCAGCCGCATCGCCACACGATTGACTGCGTCAGTTTGAGCCAGCGTCTGATCCATGACGCTTGCAGATTAACAAAAGAAGATTATAATCGCAATAGTAAAATCTGATAATTTCAAATAGAATCTGCTCGGCACGAACCGATGAATGCCAGTGAACACACTTCACCACAACCCCGTTCAAAATCGGGTCTTAGACGACCACCACCGGCTGAACTGACATCTAATAGAGGAGTACGGATGGAAACCTCGACCCGATTTATTTCCGCGATCGGCACACCGGTTTGCCCAGATCATTCGTTGGATCATCGGGCTTTTGAGCACCATGTAGAGGACCAGTTGCAGGCTGGCATCCACGGCCTGCTGATTGGAGGAACGATGGGGCTCATGCAGTTGTTGCCCGACCGGACCTATGTCGAGCTGGTCGAGGCCGCCGGCCGCGTGGGGCGCAACCGATGCGAAGTCATGGTCGGTGTCGGCGATACCAGTTTCGAGCGAACTCGGCAGCGCATCGAACTCACGAACAGGCAAGTCCTTGATGCTGTCGTCATCCTGACGCCCTACTTCTATCCCTTCACCGAGCATGAACTGTTCGACTATTACACATCACTGGCGGATTTCTCGCGGCACCCGGTCTACCTGTACGATCTGCCGGTCATCACCAAGGTCAAGCTCTCGCACACCCTCGTGGAGCGGTTGGCCGATCACCCCAACATCCACGGCATCAAGGCATCGTGCGATGCGGCGTGGACGACCGAGCTCGTTGCTCGGGTAGGCGACCGGTTCCGGGTGATCGTTGCGCAACCGGAGCAGGTTGTCACGTTGACACAACAGGGCATGCGTGAGCATCTGGACGGCATTTTTGCGCTCGCCCCGGCATGGACGACGGCGATGGGCAAGGCCATCGATGATGGCGACTGGGCTGCTGCCGCCAGTTATCAATCGCGGTTGAATCAATTGCTGGATGTGGTGCGTGGGACCCGTGTTCATCCGGCGTTCAGCGCGATTCTCAACGCGCGTGGGATTCCGGGATTCTATGCCCCGCTGCCGTTCCGGGCGCTGACGTGTGATGAGCGCACAACGCTGCTCGACGAGCCGATCGTCAGGGCGTTGCTGGAGCCCTCGGCTTCAGCGCATCCGGCACGTGTGAGCAACTCCTGAGCTCAATACGGCTGAGCTCAGTGCGGCATGGCCGGTACCAGCCGTTCTGAGAATCTTCCAACATCGCTGCCACGCCATCCTCAAGAGAGTTCCCTGCGCAAACGACCAACAGGTAGCGAACTCACCCGAGCCCGGGTTGCCAATTCACGTCAGACTTGATGCTCCACCAACAGGAAGATCCATGTTGCTGCGGCGTTGATACCCGCGCTCGCCTTCAAAGCCACATCCCCTGGCATCCCCAAGGGCGATGCCGCAGTTGTTCACGCAACAATCTGAGGCCTATCGGGGCAGGGGAAACTCGGCGACAAAGGCGGCTTCCACAAGCATCCCCGACTGAAGATCGACACCGTAGGCCCGCCGACACGGCGGATGATCGCCGAAGTACTCCTTGTAGACGGCGTTTACGGCGGCGATATCACGGTTCACATCCTGAAGATAAAGCCGGACGGATGCGACATGGGTGCGTTGTAACCCCGCTTGCTCGAGCAATGCGTCCAGTTGCCTGAATATTTCGCGCATTTCCGCTTCAACGCCGCCTGCGACAGGTCGCGTTT
The DNA here is from genome assembly GCA_964511575.1 of uncultured Phycisphaeraceae bacterium. GTDB lineage: Bacteria > Planctomycetota > Phycisphaerae > Phycisphaerales > Phycisphaeraceae > CALKHT01. The sequence continues at coordinate 6,677 of CAZEFM010000102.1, forward strand.
CCCCTTCGGGGATGCCGGTGAGCACCGACTCGAACAGCCGTCCCTCGGTAATGACAGCTGAACTGAACGGAAAGGTCTTGCTGGTTCTGAGAAATTTCATCGGCACACTCCTTCAAACATAAGAATGGTAAGAATGGACAGGGAAGGGTTAATCGGGGTCCGTCAGGTGTGATTCAATCTGACAAACATCAAGGGTGGGGCAGCGATTCTGGCGCAGCATGCGATCGAGGAACACCGGGTCCTTGAAACCCGAACCCGTGACGATGCAGACGACTGTGTCCTCCGGCGCGATCTCCCGGCGTTCGGCAGCTTTCAGTGCGCCCGCGAGTGCGACCGCGCCGGCGGGCTCACAGAAGATCCCTTCCTCGCACGCCAGGCGTCGTGTCAAGCGCCACACCGCGTCATCGCTGACAACGTGACCCGTACCTTGGGATGCGCGGCAGGCGGCGATCACTTCGTCGCCATCAACCACCTCAGGAACCTGCAGGCCGCTCACTTCGGTGGTGCACGTCACGGTTCGTGCCTTCGCAGTACCCTGGCGCAAGGGCCCGGCGATGGTGTCGTTCCCCTCCGGCTGAACACAGTGCACCGCAGGCATCGGATGCGCGTGGTCTCGGGAGGACATGACGGCAAATCCTCGCGCCAAGGCGAGCAAAAGCCCGCCCCCGCCGGCAGGAACAAACACGTGATCGATCTTCTGTGGCGCCTGCTCGACGATCTCATAACTCATCGTCATGACGCCCTGCATTCCCGAGGGACTGTACCTGAACGCACTGATCTGAAGTGCGCGTTGGGGATGCGCTGCCATCGAAGTCATGATTCGAAACGTCTCACGGGTAACTGCCGCGTCCCTGCCGAACTGATTCACGCGAAAGACGTTCGCTCCGTACGCCAGCATTTGCCGAAGCTTTCCTTCAGGCGCGGACTCGACGGCGGCGATGTGACAAGTCATGCCTGCCGCGGCGCAATACGCGGCAAGGGCGGCGCCCGTATTGCCGCTGCTGGTCGCCAGGCACTGGGTGCGACCCGTCGCGCGCATGTGCGAAACCGCCGCCGCCGCGAACCGATCCTTGTACGAACCGGTCGGATTGGCTGATTCGATTTTGAAGAACAGCCGATGCAGACCCGCGGCGGGACCAATGCGACGTGAGGCAATCATCGGCGTGCCACCCTCACCGAGCGTCACGCGGTGATGCGCCGGCGGCGCGTCAAACAGGTCGTCAAAACGCCAGATGCTCATGCAAACTCGCTTGGAAAGGCACGCCGACGAAGGCTCACAGGGAACTGTTGACTCGACCAGCCGCCGTCGACGTTGATGGTTGTTCCAGTAATGTAGGAGGCGTCGTCGCCGGCAAGCGCAACGATACAGCGCGCAATCTCATCGGCGTGAGCCCATCGTTGGAGCATGATCATGTCCTCGGAAAAGGCACGCATGGCCTGTTTCTCCGCAGCGGCAAGGCTGCTGCTCATCTCGGTGTCAACGGCGCCGGGACTGACGGCAACGACGCGAATCCCCGACGGGCCATAAAGCGAGGCCAACTCGCAGGTGAGCGCATTCAATGCGCCCTTGCACGCGGTATATGCCGGCGATACCCCCGTCGATCGCTTCGCCACAACGCTGGACACGTTGATAATCACACCACCGCCACCCTGACGCTCCATGGCCGCGGCCGCCCAACGCGCCAAAAATGCAGGCGCGGTGAGAGATACGCGAACTGTCTTTTCCCAGCTTTCCGGAGTAATGTGCCGCATACTCACCACCTCGCGCCAGGCGGCGTTGTTGACGAGCACGTCAATGCGCCCGAATTCACTGATCGCACGAGTGATGACCGACTCGGCAAAATCAAGATCCGCCAAATCACCTGGACAGCACAAAGCAGCACCGTTTTTGTTGCGGCAGCGATGCGCCACCTCCTCCAGTTCATCTTCTTCCAGCGCAACCAGCGCGACGCGATACCCCTTTTCGGTGAATCGCTCGGCTGTCGCGGCGCCGATTCCGCGCGAGGCCCCCGTGATCACGGCAACGGGTCTGTTATCCATCAGCACGTCCTTTCAGCGACGCTGTCGCGACGCCCCCCTGTTGGCCCGCGAGATCGAGCACCACCGCGAGCGCATCGCCCCGCTCCACACGAGGACATGTGCGAAGCATGAGAACAAGGCCTTCCTCGCACGATTCAATCCGGTGCACGCGATCCCCGATCACATCGCACACATCCCCCAGATGATCGCCCGGCCGCACCATCTGCCCGACCGCGACAGCCGGCTCAAAGCAGCCCGCGGAAGGCGAGGGGTTCTGGATCTGCAGATACCCTGAGCCCGGACGACTATCTTCCACGATGTACTTCGTGCGCAAGCGCGGCAGGGATCGATCGATCATGTCGAGTTCGACCATCACGTTGAGGCATCCCTCAACAAAAGCGTCAACCGCATCAGCGCACCACGATCCGCCTCCACCATACTCGGCATAGATCGCCGGAACATTCGCATCGCGCGCTTCGGAGAGGGATCGCCCCGTGAGCGTGCCATCCGTCCCCCAGATGATCGGAAGATTGAACGCACGCGCGATACGTCGCTGCATGGCGAGGACATCGGCGTTCGCGTGCAGCATGTAGCCCGCCATTGGATAAATCGAAGCCACACCGCCCCCGGTGTGAAGGTCGATGTAGTAGTCCGCCTGGCGAATGAGCCCGGCAACGGCGTGAGCGATGCGTTCGGTGATGGTTCCGCACGGACTCCCCGGGAAAGTGCGGGCGAGATCCTTTCCGTCATCAGCACAGCGACTTCGCCGTGCAAAGGCCGGCTCATTGACGACGGGTGCCAGGACGAGCCGTCCCCGCAGCTCGGCCGGGTCGATCAACGCCATCAACCGACGTACCGCAGACATGGGCTCATATTCGTCGCCGTGTATTCCCCCGGTGATCAGGAGAACAGCGCCCGACGACTTTCCGACGATCTGCCTCGTTTGAATCCGGCAAGCATCCATCACGTGACACTCCGCAACGACGCAGGTCGCCAGATCGTATCCGGCTCAAACGGATACATGGGGCGACGTCGCCGAACATAGCGCAACTGCTTCATATCCGCGCATGTAACGCCGGGCGTATTGACGCGAATGAACGACGCGCACACCTCTTCGTAGGCGGCGATCGGGGCATGCACGCCTTTCGCCACAAGGATGTGGAAGACCGCCGGATCGACACCGCACGAGGTCAGCTGCCGCAAGCTGTACGGCACGGCGCGCCGACTGGTAACCATCAATGTCAGGCCCCTGTCGTTCTGCAGTACCGCGGTTTTGCCCTGGTCGAATTGGGTGAAGCCACCGTGCCGCGGCTGCGGCTCCGTGTACACGCCATCGCAAAGCCGAACCACCTCGAACCGGCCTTCCAATGGTTTCGCAGGCGTATTCCGCGCCTTGCCTCCCACACAAAACGTCGCAGTCGCGCCCGGACCGACCGCAACGGCCTGTTCGACCGCATCGGGATCGTAAATGCACATGAATCCCTGCCGGCCAGGCGTGACCCACTGATCGAGCGCATGTGCCACAACCGTGCTGTCTGCCGGTGCGCCGCCGCCAACATTGTCACCCATGTCCAGGAGACAGATCGGCCCCGGCAACTTCGCGGCGCGCCACAGTGCCTCGTTCACACTGATGTATGTACCCGCGAACGCGTCGCGCATCGACCATGCCGCCCATGCCAGTTCATCAGCACGTTCCTGCGCCAGGGCAGGATCGCCATCGGCGACGGCCACAAAAGCGGCGCCCATCTCCGCAACATCGGCGTAAGGGAATCCCAACGTCACGCTATTCGAAAGGAGGCGCGGCGACGAGAGCATCCCGTCCGCAACCTCGAACAAACTGCGGCATGGCGAGACGGCGGTGGACTGCCTCTCGATATCAATCGCCAGTGGTGGGAAGCAGGCCGCCTGAACCGGCCGAACTTCGCCGCGCAAGGTGCGCACCATCAAATCAGCAGCCATTCTGCCGCAAATCTGCTGATCCACGTGCGGGTTCGTGCGGTAGGCAATACTGGCGTCGCACGCTCGAATCATCGCTGACGAGAGATTCGCGTGGAGATCGACCGTGCAGATGATTGGCACACTCCCCACCGCGCGGCGCAACCTCCCGAGCAGGTAGCCATCGGCATCCGGATAAGTTTCGCTGACGGTCGCGCCGTGAACGGCGACAAGCAAGCCATCAAGCGGGGCGGTTGCGCATGCTTCGGCCAGCGATTGGAACAGCAACGCCAGCAGTCGCTCGAATGTTTCGGCCGCGATGACGCCGAACGGAAGCGCTCGGGCGGCAAAGATCGGCACCGCTTCCACCGCCCTGTCGCCCGCCAAACCCTCGAAGAAGCCGCCAACTTCATGATGGGTGCGTTCGAGGACGCGATGCACCTGCTCACCCCGCAGGAGCAGATCCTGCTCGAAGTGCTCAAGCAGCGTCGGCTCACTGATAAATGTATTTGACTCCTGCAACAGAGCAATGATGCCGACGCGCATGACATGCATCCTGATGTAGCCCGCGAAGGGTCGCGCCGCGGAATTGCATTCCGTCATTCAGAATGCTACAATCAGCATAATGGAATCAACGATCCTTGTCAAAGCGATGTGGCTCCTGGAGGCGACTGCCGGTGCCCCGGAGGGACGTTCGCTCGCCGAGCTTGCCGAGGAACTGACGCTTACCAAGCCCACGGCACACCGCATCCTCAAGGTTCTCACAACACTGGGGTATGTCGAACGCGAGGAAGGTGGCATTTACCGGCAGACGGGCCGACTTCGGCGATTGATCACCCCGCCCGACAGCCGCCCCCTGCTCGACGCAGCGGCTCCGATCCTTCGCCAACTCCACCAGGCAACATGCGAAACGGTTAACCTGGGCGTCTTGCGGCTCGGACGCATCCACTACCTCGATGTCATCGAAAGCACCTATCCCCTCCGGCGCGTGGCGCAGCGTTTTTCCCAAGACCCGCTGCACTGCACGGCGCTCGGCCGAGCGATCCTGTCGCAATTGCCCCCCGAGCAGCGACGTTTCCATCTGAAAAGCTACTCGCTCGAAGCTCGCACACCCAAGACCGTCGTGGATTACGATGCGCTGCTGGAGATTATCGACAAGGCGGCGCATGACGGCTTCGCCGTCGAATCCGATCAGACCGATCTGGGCGTGACATGCATTGCCGCGCCGGTTCTCCACGCTCACGAATACAACGCCGCGATCAGCATCAGTCTACCGACCGTGCGTGCTGGCGCCGATGAACAGCACGAACTAATTCAAGCGGTTTGCCGGGCAGCCCGCGAGCTCGGCAACAGTCTGTCGCAACCCATTTCCACCCCTGTATCATCCGGAGAATTCACCTCATGACTGACCAAGCGATTACGCTCGAAATGGCGCGAGCGTCACTGTACAGCGCGGTCGTCTGCGACGCGCTGGATGCACTCGGTTATCCCAACCAGTCCCCGCGCGTACCGCTTCTGCCCCAAACCGTCGAAGGGGTGCTCGTCGGTCGCTGCAAGACGACCCTCTGGGCCGACATGGCGCATCCCGATCCGCGTCCCTATGAGCTTGAGTTGATGGCACTCGATGCGTGCCAATCGGATGACGTCCTGATTGCGGCGGCGGGAGGATCCACCCGATCGGGAATTTGGGGCGAACTTCTTTCCACGGCTGCGCGCAACAGCCAATGCATCGGTGCGATTGTTGATGGGGCGGTACGCGACGTGAGGCAGATGCGGAGCATGCAGTTTCCCGTATACGCACGTGGCCGCTCCGTCTATGACAGCCTGAATCGACAGCGTGCCATTGACGTGGACGTTCCCGTGGAGATCGGCGGTGTTTTGTTTGCTCCAGGTGACATTGTCATTGCCGATCTCGATGGTGTGGTCGTGGTGCCACGCGCGCTTGAGCAGCAGGTGCTCCGCCGTGCCTGGAGCAAAGTTCATGCGGAGAATGCCACTCGCGAAGCAATCAGCGCGGGGATGAAGGCGACAGAGGCGTATGACAAGTTCGGCGTGTTGTGAGTTTCGTTTGCCCATCTCGGCGCCGTTCGATTGTCGTGCAGAATTATGGCCACAAGTCCAAACATCGCCGAAACGCCTGGAGCAAGCTCCGGCAACAATGAGCCGGTTGCCGGCCTGCTCGCAACGCAATGCCGCATTCGGCAGAACCGCTTGCGCGCGGAACTGTCGCGACATGCACTGGATGCAGTCCTGCTGACCGAGCCCGGTCACGTGCACTATCTGACGGGATACTGGACACGGTCGGTATTCAAGCGATTGGTGTTGATACAGCGTGATGGCCCAACTTCACTGGTCGTTCCCGCTGGCATCCCGTCGCATCCGGCCGCGGCCGACGAGGTGATCGAATACGAGGCCACCCGATGCGCCACGCTGGTGGATGATCCATTATCGGTGGCGCTCGCATCAGTCTCCAGACAATTGGCGCGGACTGAACATCTCGCTTGCGACACGGGGATTCCCCTTGGTCTCGATGGGCCACATCGCGTCACCGACGCCATGCCGATGATGCTTCCATTGCGACGCCGCAAAGATGATGACGAGGTGTCGCTGCTGCGACGTGCCACGCAAGCGGCAGAGGCAGGATTGTCCTGGGCGCGAAGCGCACTGGGGGAAGGCGTCGACGAAACCTGGCTTTTCGCAGGGATTCAACAGGCGGCCGTATGGAACGCGGGCGAGACGCTGGGCGAGTTCGGCAACGACTTTCAGGTGGGGGCCGTGGGCAGCGCCCCAAGGCGTCGAAAGGCGAAATCCCACGAAATCGCCATCTTCGATGTGTCGGTGGTCCTGCGCGGGTACAGCAGCGACATGTGCCGCAGCTTTGTCGTCGGCGGCCAGCCCACGGCCGAACAATGCGATGCCCACGAGCAAATCACCCGGATCCTCGCCTATGTCGAGCGGAACGTTCAGCCCGGAGTCAGGTGTCGTGACGTGTTCGAATATGCCCGTCAACAACTCGACGGCTATCGCGGGTACCGCTTTACGCACCACCTCGGCCACGGCATCGGGCTGTCCGCACACGAGGCGCCACGCATCAACCCCCATTACGACGATAGCTTCCAGATTGGCGACGTCTTCACAATCGAACCGGGCCTGTATGATCCGTCGCTCAAAGCGGGAATACGAGTCGAAAACATTTACCACTTGAGCGACAACGGCCTTGTGCAACTGACAAGCTATCCTGCGGAACTGTAGGTCGACTTCCGACCACCGCCCGTACTTGAATGGTGGTGGCATTTAGCCAGGCTCGTCCTCGCGACAGTTTCCGTCCTCACGTGTGCGAGTCTCGGCCACGAGACGGGGTGGGCCCCCCGAACACCGACGTCGCGGCCAATGACGTGACGACAAGAAATAAGCCCTTCGGCGTCTGCCAAAGGGCTTGCACATCGCAATCGGGGCGACAGGATTTGAACCTGCGACCTCTTGACCCCCAGTCAAGCGCG
>CAZEFM010000103.1:0-13611 GCA_964511575.1 uncultured Phycisphaeraceae bacterium
TTTGGGCCAGGCGATGGCTCGGACTTCGATGGGGCCGTCTTTGAAGAGGCTGGCTCGGAGGGTGGCGGTGTATTCCCAGACGTTGGTGCGGGGGTTGAGTTGCATGTCGTGGACGGGGGTCCACGGGCCGCCTTCGACGGAGAATTCGACGCGGTCGATGCCGTTCATGTGGAAGGCGACGACGCCGATGTGGAAGTCACCGTCAAACGTCTGGTAGGGGACGACGTCCCATCGCGCGATGGCTTTGGCGTCGTAGCCGGGCATGCCGGGGTTGCCCACGGGGTTGGGTTGAGGCGTGGGGCCGTTCCAGCCGTTGCCCGGTTGGAGGACGGGGAACGGGTCGGCGAGCCCGGTGAGCTTCACACTGGGCGCGACGGTGACGTAGTCGGCCAGGAGCTGTTGATAGCTGAAGGCGTTTCGGTTGGGGCCGACGTTGAGTTCGGGGGTCTCGCCGTCGCCATATGCGGCGATGACGATCGGCGCGCTGGCGGTTCCGACGGCTCGGGAGATGGTGTGTTGCAGCTTGTACTCGTGGCCGCGCTGGAAGAGGATCCAGTCGCCGTAGCCGTGCCGCAACAGTTCGAACCCGCGCTCGGGCGTTTGCACGGGCTGGTCGGCGGTGAGGCCTGTGTTGGCGTCGCTGCCTTCGGGCGAGACGTAAACAAGTCGCGCATCGCGCTCGGGAACGAGCGTGCCGCTCTGGCCGTGCACGGTAATGGCTGCGGTTGCCAGAACGAGGCACACCAGTGCCATGACACATTGCATTGGAGTGATTGCGATTCTCATAACAGCGTCTTCAACGAAATCCCTGGTGTGTTGAAGACGATTCTCCCCATGCCTCCGGGGAAACGCGACAAGTCGCGTCGCTTCTTGTTTCGTGACGGGTCACCGTTTGGGTGACGCGGGAAAAATCAGTCGAACATCGCCGCCGGGTCGGCGACGGAGGTCACCTCGGGGGTCCATTCGATCAGTTGGCGGCTGGGCTGGTGCGGATTGACCGCGCGGGACCAGATCCGCAACGTTGCTGTACCGGGATCCATACGCAGCACCACATAGCCGTTGGCTTCCCGCCTGTGCGCTTCGGGGATGGCGGTGAAGATCGTTCCGCCAAGGAAGGGCACGAGGCTGTTGTAGGGTGCATCGTGGGACGGTGCAGCCGTGAGTCCGGGGTGGATCTTCACGCCGTGGAGCACCTGGATGGTGGGGTTGTCATCCCACGCGAGGATGTCGACGCCGCTGATGACGACGACGCTTCCGACGACGGTGCCGTACACGCCGGCCGCGGGGTAGTCGAGCACATCCGATACGAGTCCCGGCTGAGGCTGGGGGTTCGGTTTGGTCTCGGGCTGCGGCTCGGGTTGCGGCTGCGGCTGCGGCTGGGGCTGGGGCAGCGGCTCCGGCTCGGGCTCGACTTCCGGTTCGGGCTCAGGCTGGGGCTCAAGCTCCGGCTCGGGTTCGGGCATCGGTTCCGGCTCCGGCTCGGGCGTCAGCTCGGGTTCCGGGTCCGGCTCCGGTTGCGGAAGCGGTTCCGGTTCCGGGTCGGGCGCGGGCTGCTGGAATTCGGGAGGAACCGAGGGTTCTTCCTTGGGCAGATTCGGGCTGGGCGGCGTGTCGGGGTCGCCCGGCACGCTGGGGTTGGTGGGCAGGCTTGGGCGCGGCTTGTTTTTGTTGCCGCTGGTGTCGGGCGCGGGGTTGTTTCGGCCGGGCGTTGCGCCACCGCCGCCACCTCCACCAGCGCCGCCGCCGCCGCCGCTTCCGCCACCGAGGTTCGGTGTCGTGCTGCCACCGCCACCGCCTCCGCCACCGGAGCCGGGCGTCACGTTGACATTGCCGCCGCCGCCGTTCTGGCTTTCGTTCATCGGCGACCGTCGCGCGGTGTCGTTGGCGACCTGGTCGTACTTGGCGAGCATGTGCCGCGTCTTGCCCGCATCCACCGTGCGAGCGGTCGGCTGTTCGCCGTTCACCGGTTGCGTGTTCGCGGCCTGCGGATCGTTGGGGGCAACGGGGTTGCTCGCGGGCACGACATCGGCCGCGTCCGCCGCCGCGGCCTGCGCCTGCTGCTGCTGCTGCGATTCGTTGCCCGTTTCAGCTTCGGCGGCCGCTTCGCTCGGCTGCGTCTCCACGAGCTTCACATCCAGTGCGATCGTGAACTGCGCATCGTTATCATCGCGGTTCACCACGTACACGATGTACTCGCCCGGCTTCAGCAGCGTCTGAATCGTTTCATCCTCGCTGTCGTGTTCAGCCGAGCTGTGCAGGACGCGGTCGCCCTGACCAATATACAGGTCCAGGTTCTGTTGCAGATCGCTGAGTCGAACGGTGACGATCGACGGCTGATTGATCTTCAATCGATAGGCACGGTTTTCATATCGGGCGATCGCGCCGCGGTGGGTGGCGGTGGTGGGGGCCGCATTAGCGCCGCTCGCATCGTCCGCCGACTGCGCCATTGCGGGCGTGCCGCTCAGCGACATCGCCAAAAGCATGGCGCACGGCGTGCCGTACCGCGCCGCCGCCGATCGGCGACCGCTTCCAGAATCAACCGAACCAAACATCATCATGGCAAACCTCCGACTCATCTGTGAGTCACCACAAGGGTGGAATACACAGAGGGTCGGGGCAAATGTTCTCGGCGAACAATGTCGATTCGGGGGGTTGTAAAAGACGGCGGGACGCAAGTCTTGCCTGATCGTTAGAAACGGAATCGCTGTGTGAGGCCTGAGGCTTAAGGCGCGAGGGTGGGCTTACTCGATCGGGTCGAGCAGGCTGGCATCGATTTCCATGCTCATGGCTCGGCCGAGCATGTCCACCTGCAGAATCAGCCGGTCGGCGCGGCCGCGCTTCTCGATCAAACCCTGCAATCCCCGGCAGGGGCCTGACCGCACTTCCACGCGCACGCCAACCTTTAAATAAGGATACGGGTCAAGCGTCTGCTCCTGGGCAAGCGCCAGGTGCAGGTTGCGCAGCTCCCAATCCAGATGCTCCTGGTCACGCACCGGCAGGATGTTCACCAGCCGCTTGTTGCGGTCGGCGGCGTACGCCTGCTCCTTCAAACCGAAGAGGAACACGTAGTTGGGGAACAGTGGCAGGCCCACCTGCTGCTTGCTGCGGCCGTAGTACCGCGTCTTGGTCACCAGTGGCAGGAACACCGAGGCGCGAACCGCCTGCAACTGGGCGCACACCGCCTTTTCCTGTCGGCTTCGCGTCTGCAGGACGAACCACTGTGCATCGGACGCCACATCGTCGCGGCCAAGGGCATCGAGCAACCAGCGTCCCGGCTGCTCAACCGTTGCGGTCGGCGTCAGGAGCGAGGTGCTGGGATTCGTGGCATCGTTCAACATACGAAGTCGTTTCTCTTCGGGAACCCGGTCAACTCAGATGCGCGAGCACATCAGGCGCAGCCGTCTGATCGACGCTCGTAATCCCCTGGGCGATGGCGTACTTGGTCAGTGCCGCCATGCTGTCCACCTGCAGCTTCTCCATCAGCTTGCGCCGTTGCGTGGAGATCGTCTGCACGCAGACATTCAGTTCATCGGCGATGCGCTTGTTGCTCAGCCCGTCCGATAGCAGGCGGAGAATCTGACGCTCGCGCTCCGTGAGTTCATCGGCGGAGGGGCGGGTGTCGGCAGGGCGGCTGTGCACACCGTTACCATTGCCGTTGCGGCGCTTGGCGTGATGTTCCGGCCGAATGTACTGGCTGACCATCCACGCCGCGACGCTGGGGCACAGGTAAAAGCGGCCTTCCGAAGCGCACTGCAAGGCCGCCCGCAGGTCCGACGGTTTGGAGTCCGCCACCAGGTAGCCGTTGGCACCCAGTCGCAGCATGTCGCGCACCAGCGCTTCATCGAGTTGCAGGTCGATGCCCACGATGCAGGGCGTGGGGTCGACATCGTGCAGTTGCGCCGTCAGATCGACCGCCGAGGCACCGCCGAACTGTCGGCCGAGCAGCACCACATCGGGTGTGCGCCGTTTGACCAGTTCAGGCAGGTCGGTCGCATTGGCGGTGCATGGCAGCATTTCAAAGTCTTCGAAGTCGCTGATCAAAGCAGCGGCGATGTCGTGGATCAGCCCCTCGGCGGCGATCAGAACACTCAGTCGGCGGGGACGAACCCGCGCCACGTTGGGAGCGTTGCCGGCCTGATCCAGCGCCCCCTCCACCCCGTTTCGTGCTGATTGTGCGATCGTCATAAGAGAATCAGTTGCCCCGCCCCGGCACCGATTCACGCCCAACCGTTGGGTTGTCAATCACCGGGCCGATTCGTCGTTGTCACCACGGATGCCTCGAACCGACCGCCGAGCCACCCATCCGCGACATCATCCGTTGCACCGAACCAATCGCCGCTTGGGAGCGAGTTGCCTCGAAAAATCGGCAAGGCTCCGCCCATGTCGACTGGGAACCTCTTCCCGTCGATTCGTCGTAACTTCCTTTAGTTTTGAGAGATCCGAATACTCAAAGGCGTGCCCGCCTTCGGCCCCCCGACCCCCACGCCGACCCGGTGGCGGCGCTGTGGAACACCAGGATCTCTCCCGTCCTCTTTTCGCACAGGCGGCTGGGCCTGCGACTGTTCGTGGCGCCGCAGGACGGACGGCATCCTGCGGTCGCGGGCAATCTGTCGAACCCGGGCTGCGTCAGACCGTCTGGTAGGACAGGTCCGTCAGCCCGATCCGCACCGCGTAACGTGTCAACTGGGGGATGTTGCTGATCCCCAGCTTGTTGGACAGGTTCCGCCGATGCGTTTCCACCGTTTTGGTGCTCAAGTCCAGTTCCATCGCGATCTGCTTCATGCGAAAGCCCTCGGCCAGCATGCGCAGAATCTGCGTTTCACGTTCGGTGAGGGCACGGGTGCCTTCACCAGCCTGCCATTCACTGGGGGCTGCCTCCCCATGATCGCCGTTGGCCCGACGGCTTCCGGCCGCCAGGTCGTCGAGCGTATCCCTTAGATCGTCGAAACGAGCCCGTGCGCTAAGGACGAACACGGAACGTTGTGCCAGTATTTGCACCTGGTGTTCCGGCACCGGAAGTGCCGCGATCACCAGCACCTGCAGCGCGGGATGCTGGCGAACCAGACTCTGCGCCAGTTCGATCTGGTCCTCCGCGTGGCCGACGATTCCCAGAACGACCACATCCACCTCGTGCCGGGTCACCACCTGCTCCAACGTCTGGGGCGTGGTCGCCTGCGCCACGAGGTCGTAGCCACCGGACTCAAGGAAGAATCGCAGCCCGTCACGGACAAGTTGCCGATAATCTGCCAGAGCAATGCGCATCGTTACCTTCCTCTCCCATCCCAACGCAGACCCCGGCTGCTCCAGCGCACTGGCTCCGCACGGACACCCGCTCGCCGCCAAGGCTCGCTGGTCAACATCCTGTTGACGTTATGTTTTGGACCGCTCCCTCAGCCCGACTCCCGTTGCCCGAGCAACCGTTGCGTCGGGGGGCGGTGCCATCACTTAAAACCGGGTAAGGCTTCCGGTTCCCCCAATTGCTCGCGGGGAGCAAAGCAACAGCACCACATTAAGGCATACAACTAACCTGCGGATCGTTCCGAGTCAAGGAGATTCCGCATTTTCCTTAGGCTTTTCGCTGATTATGCCATACAGTTATCCTCATTCTCCCAACCGGTTTAAGCCTGACCCGGTCTGCACAGAGGGCGACAACGCCCGAACAAATCCGCATTTACAGCAATGAATACCCGTCGGGTTCCCATCAGTTGCGTCTTGTGATCGCCGTTCAGCGGTTGTTGGGTGATTTGCCCTTTTCAATCTCCCCTAAGGGGATGTGGCAAACGTACGATTGACCCGCCCGGGCGGCAACGTCCGGCAGCGCTTATAGCGAGGGGAGAGGTGTGAGGTGTGAGGCCTGAGGTCAGAGGTCAGTGTGTCGTCCTAGTTCGTGATGGGGTCCGTAGTTGCACACTCCGGTTCTTGTTTTCGAATAAATATTAGGATATAATTAGGTATTCTGCGACGGTAGTCTGTCGGTAGATTCAATTCTTCGAAGAACCACTCACCACTCACCACTCACCACTCACCACTCACCACTCACCACTCACCACTCACAGTGCGCACCAACCCGCGAGGACAGAGGACAGAGGGCAGAATCATAGCTAACGGCAGTCCGCATTCCCCCTGGCCCTTTGCCCCTGTCCAAAATGTCGTGTTTGTCGTGGGGGTGACATTGGGTTTTTCTGATGTAATTCATGCCTGAACGGTAGGTTACGTAAATGGCGGCGAGGTGGAGGGGGGAGGGGGGGTGACATTTTGCGGGAGCTGGGTGGTGCTCCTGGCGGCTTGGAACCGGGGGGAGGTGTGAAATGTCCTCTTTCGCCACCACCCTCCTTTTGCCGCGGATCGTTGCAAACTTCAGGGAGGCATGTGCTTACATGTGAAAAGAAAGAAGCGAAAAATCGAGGGGACATGGTTCCCACAACGCGCGCCGTCTGGTCGCTCACCATTCACCCGCCTGATGCGCACCGGTAGACTGGCGGGATGACACGCATGAAGGATCTGCTGCGGTCGATCTGGCTGACATCGCTGGTGCTGCTCGCTTTGGCGGGGGCGGCGCTGTTGCTGCGGGTGATGGCCGACTGGCGCGCGGTGTGGGTCGTGTTGGCGCTGGCGGTGGTGGCGCGGGTCGGGTTGGAGGTGGTTCGGCTGAGTCGGCCGAAGCGCGTGGTGGAGATCGACCTGCAGCACGGCGTGGTGGAGCGGCTGCCCGACGATTGGCTGATGCGCATGTCGCCGGTGCGGGTGGTGGAAGTGGGGCAGGTGCTCGAAGCGCTCGACCGCGCGGGACGGGATACCTATGTGGCGGGGGTGTTGCTGAAACTCGCGCCGATCGGGCTGGGCATGGCGCACGCGCAGGAGCTTGCCGATGCGGTGGTGCGGTTGCGGGAGCGCGGCAAGTGGGCGGTGGCGTGGTCGCCGACGCTCGGTGAAGGCCGCGCGGCCAACGGTGAGATGCTCCTGGCGGCCGCGTGCAACGAGGTGCACCTGCAACCGGGGGGAGATGTGGGACTCGTCGGCCTGGCGCTGCAGCAACCCTATGCGCGGGGGCTGCTGGACAAGATCGGGATCAAGCCGCAACTCGATGGACGCGAGCAATACAAGACCGCGCGGTATCCCTTTACCGAATACGACATGCCCCAGCCGGCCCGCGAGTCGCTGTCGGCGGTGCTCGGTTCGCAGATGCGCCAGCTTTGCGATGCGATCGCGCGGGGGCGGGGGCTGACCGCCCAGACGGTGCGAACGCTTGTCGACGATGGGCCGCTGCTGGGCACGTCAGCGGTGGAGGCGAAGCTGATCGACCGGTTGAGCCACCGCGACGAGGTGGAGACGGAGCACATCGACGAGCCGAAGCTGGAGCGCGTGGAGATGATGCGCTATCTCGCGGAAGGCGGCGGAGTGGGTGGACGCGCCCGCGGCCCGGCGGTGGCGGTGATCCACGCCGTCGGCGCGATCACTCGCGGCTACAGCGGCAGGCGGCGGTTGCCCGGCACCGTGGTGCTTGGCGCGGAGAGCGTGGTGGCGGCACTGCGTCTGGCGGTGCGGTCGAAGAAGATCCGCGCGATTCTGCTGCGCATCGACAGCCCGGGCGGGTCGGCGGTGGCGTCGGAGACGATCTGGCGCGAGGTGGTCCGCGCACGGGAGGCGGGCAAGCCGGTCGTTGTGTCGATGAGCAACGTGGCGGCATCGGGCGGGTACTACATCGCCGCAGGGGCCGATCGCATCATCGCCGAGCCGGGCACGATCACCGGGTCGATCGGCGTGGTCTCGGGCAAGATGGTCACGCGCGCGGTGTGGGAGAAGCTGGGCGTGAACTGGCGCGGCGTGCGCGAGGGCGACAACGCGCTGATCTGGAGCAGCCACGAGGATTTCAGCGAAGCCGGCTGGCAGAAACTGCAGACGATGCTCGATGCGATCTACCTGCAGTTCAAGGAGCGGGTTGCCGAGGGGCGCGGGTTGTCGCTGGCGGAGGTGGAAGCGGTCGCGCAGGGGCGGATCTGGACCGGCGAGGATGCCAAAGCACGCAGGCTGGTCGACGACCTGGGTGGCATGGATCGTGCGATGGCGCACATCCGCGAGCTTTTGAAGCTGCCGGCGGAAAGTCGGGTGCGACTGGTGCCGATCCCGGCGCGACGTCGCTGGCTGACGTTGCCCGGCTGGTTGCGTCCCACGTCGACGGATGCATCGACATCAACATCGTTGGAACAACTCGCCGAACTGATGGAGCCGTTGATCGACGACCCGCGCGACAGCCTGCGCCTGCCGTCGGGGCTTTGGCGCACATCATCATCCTGGATGTAGCGGCTGAAGGAGGCTTACTCCATCGCGTGGTCGCTGGGCTTCACGCCCTTTTTGAACCCGTTGAAGGAGAATTTGGTGGGTTGATAGTCGCCGACGGTATCGACGTTGGCATCGGCCTTGATTTTGTCCTCGAGGCCGACCGCCCAGTAGGCGCCGTTGATGATGAGGCGACGGGTGCCCTCGGCGATGAGGTCGTCGGCCGAGCCCATGGTTGTGGTGAAGACGCGGCCGGTGACGCCTGAATCGCTGGTGTAGGTTTTGGTCCAGGCGATGGGCATCATCGGGTCGTTCTTCTTGCCTTCGACGGGCGGGTCGTCCATGTTCATGCCCGCGACGACCTCGCCGAGCACGAGTGGCTGCGAGTCGCCGGGCAGCGGGAGTCGGACGGTGTAGACGTCGGTCGGGCCGAAGATGTCGCCGTCCGAAAGGCCGCGAAGGATGGGATGCTCCTTCTGATCGTCGACGAGGATGCCGCGGGTGGCTTCCCGGCCGTGGGCGCCATGGTGAGCGACCCACGTTTCGCCGAGAATCTTTCGGCCGAAGCCGCCTTCGTTGTTCCAGCTGTAACGGTGGTACTTGCGGTCCGCGGGAATGTTGAATGCATGGGTCGAGGTGCGCAAGCCGATGACGGGTCGCCCCGATGCGAGGTAGGCATCGATGTGTTGCATCTGTTCATCGGGCAGGTTGCGGAAGCGCGTGGCGATGATCATGAGATCCGCATCCTTGAGTGCTTCAAGACCCGGGATGTTGTTCTGGTTGTTCGGATTGATCGTGCCGTCCGGATCGATGGAGAAAAGGACGGTGCATTTGAACCCGTGTCGTTTGGCGAGGATCTTGCCGAGCTGCGGCAGCGCTTCCTCGGAGCGGTATTCCTCGTCGCCGCTGATCAGGACGATGTGCTTGCCCTTGCCCGGCCCGTCGCCGCCTTCGTAGACCACCCACGGCTGCTCGGCGCGCAACGAGCCTGCGACCATCAGAAGCGTAACGGCGACGGTAAGAAACTGCGTCAACGGAATCATGCGTTCGTGTCCTTCCACCAGGGTTCGCTTGCCGATGCGTTGAGGGTCGGCGCATGCGAAGGGCAGCGTCGACGGCCACGATTATACAAGCGATCTTTGGGAGGTTGGGCCGCGACGCCGGGGTCGCCGATCCGCGGGAGGTGGTGTGGCAAGATGGGCAAGCGTCCGTTGGGCGGACATCGGTTGCAGCTTCAGGACGCCGCGCGACCCGCCATTTCAACATTTCTCAGGTTTGTGAAAATTTTTGTGTATAGATTCCGCCTGATTCCGGGACTTGATGTTGAGAACCATTTATGAGCGTTGAGCAACACATCGTGGTGCGGGCGTTGATGGCGGAGCGCGTGAAGCTGTTCGCCTATATCGTTTCGATCGTTCGCGATGAGCATCTGGCGGAGGATGTGCTGCAGGAGGTGTCCATCGTCGCGCTGGACAAGCGCGAGGAGATTCGCGATCCGGCATGTCTGCCCGCCTGGTTGCGTGAAACGGCACGGTACAAGTCGCTCAAGGCGCTCAGCCGTCTGTCCAAACGTCCGTTGACGCTCGACAACGCGATGCTCGATCTGCTTGAAGCGGAGTGGTGCGCGTATGACAGGGTGGCTGGCAGCACGATGACGGACATGTTGCGGAGCTGTCTGTCGAAGTTGTCGCCTTACGCCCGGCGCATCGTGGACCTGCGGTACGGTGAGAACCTCAAAAGCGGGCAGGTTGCCGAGATGCTCGGCCGCAAGGCGCACACGGTCTACATTGCATTGCAGCGGATCCATCGTGATCTGGCGAACTGCATGCAGCGGCAGATCGACTGTGAGGAGGGGGTGGGCGGCGCATGAGCGATCGTGCGAACATCCCGAACGAGGGTGATGATCGCCTGCGCGTGGTCGGGCTCGGCTTGCGCTACATCGATGGCGAGATCAGCGCGGAGGAGATGGCGCAGTTGCACGAACTCCTGTCGCAGGAGCGTGACCATCGTCGTCTGTTCGTGCAGTTGTGTCTGCAGAGTCGATTGATGCGCGAAACGCTTGAGCCGACGCGTGCTGCGGTGCACGAGTCGCCTGAGCCGTCGGCGGTGGAACTGCTGCGCGACATTCTGGAGCAGCAGCGTGAGGCGGCCGAACGTCGGGCGATGCAGGCTGCGGAACGTGCGCTTCGGGAAGCGGAGATACGGGCGGAGCGTCGCGATCAGTTCCAGTATCTGCTTGGTTCGCGGGATCCGGTGGCGCCTGTTCGACACATCGTGATTCCACGGTCGCTGGTGTACGGGGCGGCTGCTGCGATGGCGGCGATGGTGGTGCTGACGGTGACGCTGCTGTGGCGTGGCGCATCGTCCGTGCCGCCGCAACCGCCGGGACCTCCGACGCCTCAGGTGGCGCAGGACCCCGTTCTGCCGCCGATGCCGGTGGAGGTGGGGCAGGTGGTGACGCTCTTTGATGCGCAGTGGAGCGACGGCTCGCAGGTGCTGGCGGTGCGTCAGCCGGTGCGGAACAAGCCGATTCATCTGACCGCCGGGTTCGCGTTGCTTCGCATGGCGTCCGGCGCGGAGGTGCTACTTGAAGCGCCGGCGGTGTTGACGCCGATCGATGGCACACACGTTCAACTGAGCCGGGGCAAGCTGGTGGGTTGGTGCCAGACGATGGCGAGCCGGGGCTTTGTGGTGGAAACGCCCGGCGCGCGGATCGTGGATGTGGGAACGGAGTTCGGCGTCGAGGTGACGGGAACGGGCCAGACGCTGACAAAGGTGTTTGAAGGCGCGGTGGAGTTGACGGCCCTGCAGCGCAGCGATCAGACGATCGCCATGCGAGCGGGGGAGGCGAAGTCGGTCGATTCGGCGGGGTGGACGGTGCGCGATACCGAATTGACCGATCTGCATTATGTGCGTCGAAACGAGTTTACCGCGCTGCAGCGGGCGCAGTCATCGGCGTATCACCGTTGGCTGGCGTACAGCTACACGCTGCGTCGGCAGCCGGATGTGGTGGCGTACTACACGTTTGAGGATGCGGCAGGTCAGGGTGTGCTGCGCAATTTGGCAAAGGCGACCGATGGCAAGCTCCACGGCACGTTGAGCGATGCGATGCGCTCGGCAGGCATCGCGCAGATGGCGTCAGGTCGGTTCCCGCAGAAAGCGGCGCTCAACTTCTTCGCCGCCAATGGCAACTTCATTGCCGTTCCCGTTCACGATGCGGCGATGCTGGAGGGCGACATCACAATCGCGGTGTGGGTGAAGCCCGATTGGGACAGCTCGCCTGAGGACATGACGATACTGTCGCAGCGTGAGGGGTTCGACGGTGCGATGGGGATTCAGCTCAGCCTGCTTGGCGACATTGCGGGTCGCGATTGGTCGCCGCGCGCCGTTCAGTTCATGACGCAGCAGAACGCCACGGCGATGCGTCCGGGCGGATGGTTCACGCGATCGGTGCTTTCGCTGGAGCCGCGCTGGCTTCATCTGGTGGTCACCGCCAACGACGAGGTGGTGAAGGTGTATTTGGATGGTCGGCTGGTGGATGAACTGGAGGGGTGCGTGGTGACGCCGGCTGAAGCGCCGCTGTTGATCGGTGCGGCGAATCATGGCACGGATGAGCACACCATTCTGGATCAATATGGATTTCATGGCGTGATCGACGAACTGCTGATCGTCAATCGCGCGATGACGGAGGCGGAAGTCAGATCCCTTTACGAACAGACACGTCAGGATCCGTGAGGTATCCACGATGCGTGCCTTACACGGACGCGGGTGATTTCACGATGCGATATGCATCACCACTTCAAAGGAGAAACGGCTATGACACAGGTTACGCGCTTCGGTCTGGCTCTGGCGATGACGATCGGGACGTTCGGGGCGTCGGCGGCGTTCGGTGCATTGAACGTGACCAATCACAGTTTTGAGGAACCGTCGGTTCCGCAGTTCCAGGAGGGGTTTGCCAACACCTCGTGGTCGTCGGTGTTGAGTTACGACGGCG
The DNA here is from genome assembly GCA_964511575.1 of uncultured Phycisphaeraceae bacterium. Lineage (GTDB taxonomy): Bacteria > Planctomycetota > Phycisphaerae > Phycisphaerales > Phycisphaeraceae > CALKHT01. The sequence continues at coordinate 12,272 of CAZEFM010000103.1, forward strand.
CGGGGGGTGTTGTTCGTGAGGGGATTTTTGGGTTTGAGCTTGCCGCCAATGGTGATGCGCCGGACGGGGTGCAGTGGGCGTTTTTGCGTGAGGGCGGCTACATCTACCAGAACGTGGGGAGCGTGGAGGCTGGGGACATCGTTCACGTGTCGTTTTCGCAGTATCACCAGACGAATATTCAGGGCGCGGGCAGCGGCCTGAGCGTGGAACTTTGGATGGGCAGCCCCGCGCCGATGGAAGGCGGTGTTCTGCTCGCCTCGGCGCAGTTTGATCCGACGGCTGTGGGGATGCAGGCGTTTCGCGAGGCGGATCTCGTGCCGGGGATGGCGGTGAACGATCTTTATCTGGTGCTCCGCGCCGTGGATGCGGGGACCAATCGGGCGAACGTGTCGTTCGACAACATCGTTCTGAGCATCGTGCCGGAGCCGGCATCGCTGGCGCTGTTTGGCATCGGCGGCGTGACGTTGCTGCGCCGTCGGCGACGGTAATGCATGATCCGGGTGTTTTTGGCGGAAGCAGGGTGGTCGGTTTTATTTACGGAGTGAAGCGATGCGCACGAGTTCCAATCGTCTGAAGCGTCGTGTCGGGGCCAGGGGTTATGGCTTCACGTTGATCGAACTGCTCGTGGTGATTGCGATCATCGCGCTGCTGATTGCTTTGTTGCTTCCGGCGTTGTCGGGTGCCCGGGCGGCATCGCGGGGGACGCAATGCCTCAGCAACCTGCGGCAGTTGGGGGTGGCGGTGTGGGCGTACGGCGCGGATTTCAACGGCGACGTGGTGCCCGCGGTCATGGCGAGGTCCAGCGCGCCGCATGGCGGGGTGTGGTGGACCGAGTCGATCCTGCCTTACACGCAGAATCGGCAACTGCTCATGTGCACCGAAACGGAGCCGGTGGAGGCGCAGTACGGCACGCTGAGTGTCGGCAGTCGGACCCGCGCATGGTTCGATGGCCAGCAGTACCCCGCGTCCACCGAGCGGATCGATACCTCGGGGTATGGCCAGAACCTGTGGCTGAATCGGTATCAGGGGACGGTGACCGCGTGGGGGCATGCGGAGGAGTACCACTGGGGCGGCACGCTCGATCTGCCCCACGCCTCGCACGTGCCGTTGTTCGGCGACTGCGTCTGGGTGGGGGGGTACCCGTACGACTTTGAGGTGCCTTACCAGATGGAGGCGGACGGCTTCCTGCCCGGGGAGATCAACCGCTTCGCCCTGCGACGGCACACGAATCAGACGAATCTGGTGTTTCTGGATGGGTCGGTCCGCGGCATTCAGATGGAGGAACTGTGGCATTTCCGTTGGAGCCGAACGTTCGAACCGTTCCACGGCATCACGATGCC
>CAZEFM010000104.1:0-13365 GCA_964511575.1 uncultured Phycisphaeraceae bacterium
TTTTCAGATTTTTTGCCTCTTTTTCTTGCCTCGCGCAGTTGGTGGGTTAGGTTTGTCGCACACGTCCCCTTCCGAGGGGGTCACCGGCATGTGAATCGCAAGGCAGGAGGAGAAGCTATGGCATTTCGTTTGCGCCGAACGCGGTGGGCATTGGCGGCTGGGTTGGTCGTGGGGATCGCGATGTCTACGGCGCAGACACATGCAGCTCCTGTCGTGGAAACGTTCAATGGGCCCACGCTTGGGCCTGAATGGGTGTTCGATTACTTCGCAACGGACGATGGCCACTGGGCGTACAGCTTCGACGATTCGCGCATGGATATCACATCGCTCGCGCAGAATGGTTCAAGCAACTGGACATCCGTGAACTTCACGCGGCAATTCGATCCGATGCTTGCATTTCAGGGCACGCTGATTCATTCCTGGTCGCAACCCGATGGTGGCGAAGTGGAAAAACCCCTCGTGCGCATGCGACTGATGTCGGGGAACATCGCTGTCGTTGATCTCGGCCTGATGGACAGGTCCGGCGACAACTGGGGCGTGTTGCATGTCAACGAGGAAGTCAGCGTGGCGGCGGCGCAATCCGGCATGGCGACGTGGACCTTCGAGCGCATCGGCAACACGATCGACATCTACCTCAACGGCGCGGACACGCCGTTTCACAGCGTTGCCGTTGATGAAGAGACGATGATCGATGGCGTGCAGTTTCAGATCCAGGCGTATCGTCTGAACCTCAATGACTGGACGTGGACGAACACGCAATCGCTGCATCACTTTGCGATGGTGCCGGAACCCGCCTCGCTGGCGCTGCTGGGGCTCGGCGGGCTCTGCATGATTCGGCGGCGCGGTTCGAAGAACTGAATCAACCCTGCGTCAACAGCTTGAGCACGCGCAACACTTCCGCGACGCTCCACGCCTGCGCCATGCATCCGCCCGGTCGATGCGGCGGCGCTGCTTCGTGCACTTCGTACAGTTGGCCGAACGTGGGGAACTCGCCTTCGCCGAGCATCTGCTCGAGCAACGGCGCGATGGCGGCGCCCGCTTCCTTCTTCGCCTCGGGGCTGAACTGCCCGACGCGCAACACCGCTTCGGCATAAGGCCCGATCAGCCACGGCCAAACCGTGCCCTGATGGTACGCTTCATCGCGCTGCATCTGAGGCCCGGTGTAATGCGCGTGATACGCCGGGTGATCGTCGGGCAACGTTCGCAATCCGAACGGCGTGAGCAACCGCTTCTTCACCGATTGCAGCACCAGCTTCTGCTTCGTTCGCGGCAACGGCGAGCGCGTGAGCGATGCGACGAACACCTGGTTCGGCCGCAGCGAGCGGTCGGCATGTTCCACGCCCTGCTCATCCACCCAGATGTGATCGCGCAGGTGCTTGAGCTCCTCATCCCAGAACACCTTGACGAACGATCGGCTGATGCGTTTGGCGAGCTTCTGATAGTGGTTGGCCTCGCGCGGGTGGCTTTCGTGCAGCCGTTCCGCCATGCCGGTGAGCACATCGTACCACAGCGCGTTGACTTCAACGGCTTTTCCGGCGCGTGGTGTGAACACGCGCCCGCCACAGGCTGCATCCATCCACGTCAACTGCGTGTCGAGGTTGCCCGCGGCGATCAAGCCATCGCCCGCCATGCGAATGGAGTAATCCGTGCCCTTGATGTATGCGTTGATGATCTTGCAGCACGCCTCGCGCAGCCAGTCGTTCCATGCATCGATATCGCCGGTGGCGTCGATGTACTGCATGGCCGCGTTGATGAACCAGAGGCTGGCATCGACGGTGTTGTAGTGTGCCGCGCCCACGGCATCGCTGTAGTCGTCGAACCGGTTGGGCACCAGGCCGTTGCGAATTGCCTGCGCGAATGTCTGCAGCGTGGCGCGCGCCTCTTCATGACGACCGGTCACCAGCAGCAGCCCCGGCAGCGCGATGAACGTATCGCGACCCCAGTCGGCGAACCAGGGATAACCCGCCAGAATCGTCGACAGCTTCTCCCGGCCGATGGTGCGGTCCACCACGAAGTCGTCCGCCGCAATCGCCAACACGCGCGCCAGCGTCGCATCCTCACCGCGACCGATCACCTGCTGCGGCTGCATCGCGCCGATCGCATTGACGAGCGGCGACAGGTGCGCGGCCCGGTCGTCCATCGCCGAGCGCGGCGCAGCCGGTGCATCGCCCAACGCCACCGTCAACGTGATCACCTGTTCCGCCTTCGGCTCCAGATCAATCACAAACGCGCCGGGGAGGAACTGGTCTTCCGTGTCTTCCTGGCCGCGCTCAGTGTCGATGGCGTAATGCTGGCGATACCACCACTGCGGCTCCTCGACAAACTGCCCGCGATCGCACGCCACCGTCACCGCGGCATCGTCGTGGCGCACGGTGATGCGCTTTGATTGCGCGGCTAGCTGAAACGGCGAGGTGCTGTCCTTGTGCAGCAGTGCGTGGAAGTCGCGCACCGTCATCATCGGCGCCAGCCGCAACCGCGCGCGATCCGCCAGCCCGCCGATGGTGTAGCGCACCGTCGCCGCCTGTTCCTTCCAGTGCAGGATGAGTTCGCGCGAGAAGGTGAGGTTGTCCGCGCGGTAGTGCCATGCCACGGTCAACCCGCGCTCAAAGCGTTCGAGCAGCGTGTGTCCCTTGGGGGCGAAGACATCGCGGCCGTGCGGATCACGAAACATCGCCGCGGAGAATTCGAGGGTGACGGGCCCCGCCGCCTTGCCGCCGCTGGTGGCGAGGGTGAGTTGTTCGAGCACCTGGTTGAGTGCGAGGATGCGTCCGACGGGCGGTCGCTGCGCGGCGATGAGCAGGCCGTGATACCGCCGGGTGTTCACCCCCATCGCGGTGCCCATGGCGTACGCGCCGGTGCCGTTGGTCAACACCCACTCACGCGCCAGGAACGGCAGCGGATCGTCGCCGATGGTGCACGCATGCGTCTGCCACGCCGTGTCGGTACGGGGGGAGGGCGGCGTGGAACGTTGGGGGCCGGCTTTACTCATCGCAGCTTCAGGGTTGCCAATGCGGCGGCCGCGAGAATAGCGCTGATGAGCCAGAAGCGTACCACCACCTGCTGTTCCGTCCAACCACCAAGGTGAAAGTGATGATGAATCGGCGCGCACCGGAAGATGCGTTTGCCGCCGCTGAACTTGAAGTACGACACCTGCATGATCACCGACAACGCCTCGATCACAAACACTCCGCCGATAATCAGGAGCAAAAATTCTTGCCGAATGACCACGGCGATGTAGCCGAGCAATCCTCCCAAAGGCAGCGAACCCGTGTCGCCCATGAACACCTGCGCGGGGGAGCAGTTGAACCACAAAAAGCCCAAACACGCACCCACCATCGCCCCCGCCACGATTGCCAACTCGTCGCTGAAGGGGATGTAAGGCACCAACAGCGTTTTGGCGAGACTGCCATCGTCGTAGCCGGCGATCCACGCCAGCACCATCATCGCAAACGCCACCACCGCGACGATGCCGCTCACCAGCCCATCCATGCCATCGGTCAGATTCACCGCGTTGGATGAGCCCGCAATCACCAACACCGTCAAAACGACGAACGACACCGCCCCCAAACGGATAATGTTGTCAGCCGTCACCCATCCCCCCGCCGTGGGGTCGAACTCCCACGTCTTGAGGCCCGGCAGGTTGAGCGTGTGACTCATCAACTGGAACTGATCGACGTCCAGCACCAGCTTGTTGCCGCCGTAATGATGGATGAAGATGCCCAGCAGTACCGCGAGCCCCAGTTGAAAGAGCAGCTTTTCGTAGGAATAAAGCCCTTCGCGCGAACCGGGCTTGCGCCGCGCGGAAACGAGCTTGAGCCAGTCATCCCAGCCCCCGACGACCGCCAGCCAGATCAGGCACACCAGCGCCATGATGATGTAGAAGTTGCTCACATCGGCAAGCAGCAGCGTGGCGATGAGGATGGCGAAGCTGATGAGGATGCCACCCATGGTGGGCGTGTTGGCCTTCTGCTTCATCAACTGGTTGAGGTCTTTGTGGTAGAACTCGGGATTGTCGCCGACCTTCTGCCGCACCAGCCAGCGGATGACGCGTGGCCCCAGCCCGATGACCAGCGCAAAGCTCAGCAAAATCGCCAGCACCGCGCGAAATTCCGAATAACGAAACACGCGCAAAAACCCCAGGCCATGCGCCTGAAGCCATTCGAGCATGCTGTTGATCAGCAGGTAAATCACGTGCCGCGTTCAATCCGTTGAAGGCGTCATGAAAAGCCAAGTTAGCAGGTCACCGTCGCCATTGCAGGCAGCAGGCGCTCCAGCGCCATGCCTCGGGAACCTTTGAGCAAAACCAGGTCGCCCGGCCGAATCATCGCCGCCACCCGGTTGGGCAGATCATCCGTCCATCCGGGCAGTGCCACCACGCGCGACGCTTCCCAATGCCGAGCCAGCATCTCCGCGGTGAACATCGCCAGCTTGCCGATGAGCACCGCCCGCGGATTGGGCAGGTTGAGCGCCGCGATCCGCTCGCCGATGCGACGATGCTCCTGCGGCCCCGTGTCGCCCAGTTCCAGCATGTCGGCCAGCACGATCACGCATCGCCGGTGCCGACCGTCCCGCGCCAGTTGCTCCAGCGTCATCAACGCCATGCGCACCGAATCGGGGTTGGCGTTGTACGCATCGTTGAGCACGGTGATGGCTTCATCGCCCGTACCGATGGTGGTCAGTTCCATGCGCATGCTCGGCCGGGGCATGTTCCGCAGCGCCTCGGCCGCCTGCGTATCGCTGATGCCGAACCGCCGCCCCACCGCCAGCGCCGCCAGCGCGTTGTGAACGTTGTGCGCGCCGGGCATCGGCAGCACCACCTCCACACCATTGGCAAGCGTCATGCGCATCTGTAAACCCGCAGTCGCATCGCGCAATTCCGATTCACCGAAGCGCACCACCTCGATACCCGATGGCACCGCCGCCTCGATGAGCGACTGACACGCTGTATGCTCCGGAATCACCACGCAGCCGCCCGGCTCGATGAACTGAAAGAGCGAGGTTTTCTCCCGCGCGATCGCTTCAACGCTGCCGAGATAACCGATGTGTGCGGTGCCGATGGTCGTGAGCACCACCAGGTTGGGCCGCAGGATCGCGCCCAATGCCGCGATCTCGCCCGCATGATTCATCCCCACTTCCGCGGCAACAAACGCATCGGTCGGCGACGCGGCGAGCAGCGTCAGCGGCACACCCAGATGGTTGTTGAAGCTCTTGGGGCTTTGCGTGCCGGTCAATGTCGCGGACAGCACCGCGTGGATGAGCTGCCGTGTCGTCGTCTTGCCGTTCGACCCGGTGACGGCGATCACCTGCACCCCGCCCTGCCGTAACACATCGCGATACACCCGCGCCAGATCCTGCAGCGCCTTCACCGTGTCGTCGACGAGCAGCACGCCCGCACCGGATGACGCCGCCGCCTCGGTCAGTTCCTGCCACTGGCGCGACACGATGACGAGTCGCGCCCCGGCCGTCAGCGCGCGGATGGCGAAGTCGTGACCATCGAAGCGGTCGCCGCGCACCGCCACGAACACCTGCCCATCGGTGACGGCGCGCGAGTCGATCGTCACGCCGGTCAACGCAGCCGTGACCTCGGCGGGTTCCGTGACCCAGCGGCCCTGCGTGACCTGCTGAAATTGTGCGGCAGTCCAGAAATTCATCGTTGCATCAGCCGTTCAATCGTGGAGCGAGCGTGACGAAGCGAGGCTCGACCGTTGTTCAGTGTTCGACCTCGAGCCCGGCACGATGGCGCTGCCGCAGCGCCGCCGCCGCGTGTTCGCGATCGTCGAAGTGACGTTTGACCGTTCCACCCGGCGCGTTCGCATCGGCGACGATCTGGTAATCCTCGTGCCCCTTGCCCGCCAGCAGCACGGTGTCGTCGGGCTGGGCGTCGCCGATCGCGCGGGCAATGGCGCGGGCGCGGTCGGCTTCGACGACGACCCTGCAGGCCGCGGCGGGTGGTACGCCGGTCTGAATCTCGCGGATAATCGCCTCGGGGTTTTCGGTGCGCGGGTTGTCGGAGGTGATGACCACGCGGTCCGCCAGCTTGCACGCCACCGCCGCCATGAGAGGCCGCTTGCTGCGATCGCGATCCCCGCCGCAACCGAACACGACGATGAGTTTGCCTTTCACCACCGGGCGAAGCGCCAGCAGCACGTTCTCCAAGGCATCGTGCGTGTGGGCGTAATCGACCAGCACGGTGGGACCATCCGCAGCATCCGATGCGTCGTCACTGTCCGCCGCGGTATCCGCAATCGCCGGCCAGTCGGCGCTCACCGGCTCCAGTCGGCCGGGTACCGCCGGGCTCGATGCCACCGCATCGCGCACCGTGCGCGAGATCGCCGTCACCGCGTTCGCCGTGGCGATCGCCTGCAGCACGTTGAACACGTTGTGCCGCCCCACCAACGGCAGCGACACCTCGACACTGCCCCACGGCCCATCAAACCGCGCCTGGCTGCGATCCGCATGCAACGTCAACGGCGTCGCGCGGCACGACCCCGCCGGCAGCTCATCGCCGCCCATCGTGCACCAGATCACCCGGGCCGCACAATGCGCCACCATCCGCTGACCGAACGCATCGTCGTGGTTCACCACCGCCCAGGCGCGTTCATCGAGATGTTCGAACAGCAACGCCTTGGCCGCGGCGTAATCCTCCATCGTTCGGTGGTAGTCCAGATGATCGCCCGTGAGATTGGTGAAGACGCCCGCCTCGAACCGCAGCGCCGCCGTCCGCCCCTGATGCAGCGCGTGGCTGGACACCTCCGCCACCGCCGCCCGGCAACCGTTGGCCACCATCCGTGACAGCAACCGCGACATCGCAATCGCGCCGGGCGTCGTCAGTTCCGCCGTCGCCCGCTGTGCGCCGTCATCCACCAGCACCGTGCCGATGAGCCCGCACTTCACGCCCGCATGCTGCAGAAGATGCTGCAACACGAACGCGGTGGTGGTTTTGCCATTCGTTCCCGTGATGCCGATGAGCGCGAGTTGCCGCGACGGCTCGCCGAAGAACCGTTCCGCCAGCCTGCCCGCAAGGGGCTGGTCGACCTGTTCCGCCACACACCAGGTAACCTGCCTGGGCAGATCGGCGGGCGGGGTTGTTTCGCTGATCACCGCTGCCGCGCCACGCGCGATCGCATCGGCGACATGTGCCGCGCCATCGCCCCGCACGCCGCGACGCGCCACAAACAACCAGCCGGGCAACACTTCGCGCGAGTCGTCGGTCAGTTCGACCACCTGCACGGCCGGCTCCCCCGCCACCACCCGTACTCCCAAATCCGCGACCAGGTCGTCCAACCGCATGGAACCATCCTCACCAGCGAACCGCCCGGCGCGCCTCAGCACGCCCGATCGGTCGCGAACCCCTATTTTATCGGCCGTTTCGCGCTGTGCCGTGCAGGAACAAGCCGCACCGCCCCGTCCGTGGCTTCCTTGCTCCCCCGCCGACACAACCGCCAACTTATCCCCCGGAAACGAACAAGCCGGACCTGAGATGCCGCGAAGGTCCGGAGCCCACCCCAGCGCCCCTTCGCCACACCTCACGTCCGGCTGACGCATGCGCGACGATGATGCAGCTCACCGTCGCATGCGATCGGCTTGTTCACACCATCGCCATGGATCGCGTGACCACGGCCGGCGAAGCGCCGTTGCGCACCCATCGGCTGTGCCTGCCGCGATGGTTGCACACCCGTGTCAGACGCTGCAGGTAGTCCGACAGCGCCGCCTCATCAAACCGCGTGAGAAACTCCTGGTCGGCCGACCGATTGTGCTCGCGAATCGCTTCGATCATCTGCTGCTTGCTCATCTCAATCATCCTTTATCAAGACGCATGACATTCAGCGGAACCCACGCCCCACCTGTCTCAGGACTTCTTTTTCGGTCGACCCTGTCCGCATTCTTCACCATGTAACTCAAGCGGACATTCCGAACCGCCGATACAAGCGACTGCGCCACGTTGATCGTGTTATCCGGAACCAACTTTGGGTTCCGCTCCGCACTCATCACCGCCGCTGCCGCATCGCACCCACATCCGCTTCACCCACCACTCCCTTCCGATGCGCGCATAAAAAAAACCGGCCACCTTTCGGTGACCGGTTTTGAGTTGTCCATTCACTTCGTTCGGATTACGGATCGAAGTGGATCAGCTTGGCATCGGCTTCGGTGCTGCCGGCCGAGGAGCCCTTGGTCACCGTGTTGCCGTTCTGACCGATGAAGGTCACCGTGTCGTCGCCGGTGTTGCCCTGGAAGATGTTGTCTTCCTCAGCCTGCATGCCCTTGCCGTACTGCGTCTGGGCCATGATCGGGCTGACTTCCAGGTTCACGTGGTTGTCGTTCCAACCCACGCTGCCCTGCCAGTCGCCGGGGTTCACCGTCCAGATGCTCTTGGCACCGTTGGCGTCGTTGATCTTGCCCTGAGCGTCCGTGTCACCGGTGGTGTTGCGGTCGCTCATGATCGGCGCCAGGCTGTTGCTGGTGTCGCGCCACTCATCGTGACGGGGGTACTTCTCGAGCCGACCTTCACCGTCGGCAGCGACCAGTCGCAGCATGGCGTAGGAGTACTGCGGGGCCGGGGTGCCGTCGGTGCCCACCACCGCCGCGGTGCCGGGGATCCACGCCGTCTTCGTCTCACCCGGGCTGATGATGTATTCCGGGTTGAAGTAGTCCTTGCGGAGCAGCAGTTCGAACCGGGCCGAGGGGCTGGCGCCGGTGCGGCCGTTATGCGTGGGGATGCCCGCCTGGGTGAAGTCCTGGGCGGTCGTCAGCAAACGGCCGTTGCTCTTGACACCGGGGAAATACGTCCGGTTGCCTTGAGCAAAGATGACGATGTTCTGATGGATGCCGCGGATACGGCTGGAGTTTTCCATCTGACGGGCGCTGCGGCGCGCGGCGCTGAGGGCCGGCAGCAGCAGGCCGATGAGCAGGGCGATGATCGAAATCACCACCAGCAGCTCGATCAGGGTGAAGCCTCGTGAACTTTTCATGCGAACGCTCCTGAAAAAGGGATCGATAAAGCCAAAACAAAGACACAGCCCCGCCAAAGCGAGTCAGCTCAGGCGCGCCCAGACACGGACGCCAACAAGACGGTATGCGATAAAGAAATCAAACCTGAGCCTGTCCCACTTAGCAAGCTGTCAGACACTCTTCCCAGAACACGCCAGCCTGAACCCAAGCGAATGCTCCGTCAGGCCAGGAAGCGAACCATGCAAAGCGGACTGGAACGGCGAGAAAAACCCCAGAAAATGATGGCAGAACGCCCAAAGCCATTGACCAGTCAGCCGAACGAACTTTCCCAGCACAAACGATCTTAACCGAACCGCCAAACCCGCGTCAACCCTGCTTGAACCCCCCTCCCGGCCGACACCGTAACACCCGTCGCAACGGGCGTTCCACCTGCCTTCTTCCCGAGGTTGGAGCACACCGCCACCCCACCCAACGCAACATCCGCCGTCCCCGCGAGGTACCATATTCCCGAAACCTTTTCAGGAATGATCCCATGCCCACGACGCACCTGCTCCTGCTCTTCATCGTGACCAGCATGTGCCTGACCTGTGCCTTGGCGCAGAACGCCGCCTCCGAAGCCCAGCCCCCCGCCACCGAGGCGCTGCCCACGCAGGGCATCGACGACCCGCGCTTCGCCCCCATGGATGAAGCGATGCAGGCTTACATGAACGCACGCGACATCAAGGCGGGCACCCTGGCCGTGCGACGCAACGGCAAACTCATCTACGAAAAGGCGTACGGCTTCGGCGACCGCGAACTGACCACCACCCTCCACCCCGACGCCATGTTCCGACTCGCCAGCGTCACCAAACCCATGACCGCCGCGGCCGTGCGATGCCTCATCGAAGACGGCAAGCTCCGGCTCGACGAAAAGGTCTTCGAAATACTCGACATCGAACCGCTGCCCGACGCCACCGTCGATGAACGGCTCGCGTCCATCACCATCGACCACCTCGTCCATCACCGCGGCGGGTGGGAGCGCAGCGCCGCGCCCGATCCGCTGTTCAACCCGTTCCGCATCGCGCAGGCAATGAACCTCGACCACTGCCCCACTCCCCACGACATCGCCCGATACATGATGGGACAGCCGCTGCAGTTCAGCCCCGGTGAACGCCATTCCTATTCCAACTTCGGCTACATGCTGCTCGGCCTGGTCATCGAAAAACGCAGCGGCATGTCCTTTGAAGCCTACATGCAAAAACGCGTCATGAATCCGCTGGGCATCACCGACTGCCATCTCGCCCGAACCCGCGAGGATCAGCAGCCCGAAGGCGAAGTCTGGTACGCCTACCAGGGACAGGCACGCTCCGTGCTCGACCTTGCCGACCGCAACCCCAAGCCCTGGGCCTACGGCGGGTTCTCCCTCGAAAATCAGTTCGCCAACGGCGGGCTCGTCATGCGCGCCCGCGATGTCGCACGCTTCATGGAAACCTACGGCGTGTACGGCCTGCCCTACAAAAAAGGTGAAAACTGGCTCCACTTCGGCGCGATGCCCGGCACCTACACCATGGCACTGTGGCGCGGCGACGGCACACTCATCGTCGCACTCTTCAACCAACGCAACGGCGGCACCAACCTCAACGAATCCGACATCAAGGAAGCCCTCGATAACGCCGCCACCCAAGTCCTCAAAAACCTCTGAACGCAACCCCACCCAAAAATCCGCAATCCGCAATGGCATCGCGCCTCAAGCCCAACATCCCCCGACTCGCCCTCTTCGGCGGGTTGCTTGCCATCATGGGCGTCTTCCTCATCTGGCCCATCGCGCTCACCGTGCGCGGCGGATTCCTCGCGCCCGACGGCTCGCTCACCTTCAACTACATCCTTTCCATCTTCCGCGACCCCATCCTCATGGCGGGGCTCGGCAACAGCCTCCTCATCGCCTTCTTCACCACCATCCTCTGCCTCGCCATCACCCTGCCCCTGTCAGCGCTCGCCGCTCGCTACGACTTCCCCGGCAAAGCGCTGCTCAGCTCGCTGCTGCTCGTGCCGCTCATCCTTCCGCCCTTCGTCGGCGCCATCGGCTTCCGCGCACTGCTCGGACGATTCGGAGCGCTCAACAGCCTCCTCGTCGCCCTCGGACTTCAACCGGCGGACCAGCCCGGGCTCGACTTCATGGGCGGCGAGGTGCTCGGCGGACAGCTCACCGCCATCGTCATCATGGAGGCGCTGCACCTCTACCCCATCCTCTTTCTCAACATCACCGCCGCGATGGCGAACCTCGACCCCACCCTCGATGAAGCCGCGCAAAACCTCGGCGCTTCACGCTGGCGGCGGTTCACACGCATCACCCTGCCACTCATCCTCCCCGGCATCTTCGCCGGCGCCACCATCGTCTTCATCTGGAGCTTCACCGAACTCGGCACGCCGCTCATGTTCGACTTCTACACCGTCACCCCCGTGCAGGTGTTCTTCGGCATCCAGGAAGTCGCCGACAGCCCCCGCCCCTACGCGCTCGTCGTCGTCATGCTCGCCGTCGCCGTCGGCCTCTACCTGCTGGGCAAGCTCGCCTTCGGCCGGCGCGGCTACGCCATGCAAGCCAAAGCCTCCATCGCCGCAAGCAACGTCCGCCTCCACGGCTGGCGCGCCGCACTCGCCACCGCCACCTTCATCAGCATCTTCGCGCTCGCCGTCCTGCCGCACCTGGGCGTCGTGCTCGCTTCGTTCAGCGTCGATGGCTCGTGGTACCGCTCCATCCTCCCCACGCAGTGGACCACCGAGCACTACGCCGCCGCGCTCACCCACGACCTGGCCATGCTCTCCATCCGCAACAGCCTGCTCTACGCCACACTCGCCATGGTCGTCTGCGTGCTGCTCGGCCTCGCCATCGCCTACCTCAACGTGCGCGTGCAGATACGCGGCGGATGGCTGCTCGACAGCCTCGCCATGATGCCGCTCGCCGTCCCCGGACTCGTCATGGCGTTCGGCTACGTCGCCATGTCGCTCGCCTGGCCGTTCAGCGAAGGCGCACCGCTCGCAGGACTGTTCAGCGTCGTCGGATCATCCCCCAACCCCATCGCCCTGCTCGTCGTCGCCTACGCCATCCGACGCCTGCCCTATGTCGTCCGATCCGTCTCCGCAGGCCTCGAACAGACATCAGGCCAACTCGAGGAAGCCGCGCTCAACCTCGGCGCTTCACGACTCACCGCCGTGCGACGCATCGTCATCCCGCTCATCATGGCCAACCTCATCGCCGGCGGCATCCTCGCCTTCAGCTTCGCCATGCTCGAAGTCAGCGACTCGCTCATCCTCGCCCAGAAAGAAGAACACTTCCCCATCACCAAAGCCATCTACGCCTTCTTCAACCGCCTGGGCGACGGCCCATCCATCGCCAGCGCCATGGGCGTCTGGGGCATGGCCCTGCTCTCCGTCACCCTCGTCGGCGCAGGCCTCATCCTTGGCAAACGCCTCGGCGCCATCTTCCGCGTCTGACATGAATCAACCCCCCACGCACAACGTAAGCCCCGGGGATAGCCATCCCCGGGCGTTACCTCCAACCCCCACAACAAAACCTCATCCCCCCGAAGCCTTCGCCCCAAACCCCATCCCCCGCAGCGCCGCCACCAATCGGTCGCGATGATCGCCCTGCAGCTCAAACCCATCCTCGCGCAACCCGCCTCCCGCCGAGCACTGCTGCTTGAACCGCTTGAGCATCGCCGGCAGATCGTTCGCCGATGCGTCCAGCCCGCGCACCACCGTCATCCACTTCCCCCGTCGCCGCTCACGCTGCACCCGCACCGCCTGATCGCTCGGCCGAACCACCTCCCCCGACGCATTCCGCGGACAGTCGCACGCATCCATCGCCCGCCCACAAACCGCGCACGTCACCGGCCGCTCCAACGATGTCCCATCAAACAGTCCCATCCTCCGATGGTAGCACCCCCCGCCGCCGCAGGGAAAACAACATGCCACCCATCGCCATCATGAACATCGACGCCGTCACCGGCTCGGGAATCACATAGCCCTCGATTTTGAAGCGCGCACGCAGGTGGCCGAACTCCTCGCCACCGCCGCCCGCGAACGGCGCGACGTCGAATGCCACGCGAATCTCGTGCTCGCCCGGTGCCGCCATGCCGCGTTCATGTACCGGATTGTTGACCGTCAATGGACCATCAAAGTCGAACGCGAAGAATTCTCCAAAAACATCCGATGGATTGCCCGACAGTTCAACCGACGCATCGATGGAGTAGTGGATCGGCAGCGCGTTGCTCACGGTCAGAAACAGGTCCGCCCGAGCACCAGCCGAAACGAACTCCAGTGGATCCTCGACAGATTGCGTGGCAATCTCCGTGAACCCCGCCAGAAGGTCATACTCGCCGATGATGCGGAAGCGGCGTGAACCGATCATTTCAATACGACTGTCATGCACCGCGGTCG
>CAZEFM010000105.1:0-13123 GCA_964511575.1 uncultured Phycisphaeraceae bacterium
AGGGGGCGCTGTGGTTGATTTCAGGATAGCGTGGTCGGGGGCGGAGTCAACCGCGCAGCGGGAGGCACCGAACGGCGGCCCGGGCCCTGCCATCGCCCACCCATCGCCCAGCCATCGGCTGGCATACGCCAAAATACGCATGGAACGAATAAGGGGTTTGCGTTATGCTGCACCCTTGCGCCCGGCCGGGAGGCCCCGTGGGGGATCGGTCGTGGGCGGCATTTGACCCCTAACTGAGGTGGAGGGTGTGTATGGCAGGTTCCATTCGCGCGTTTGGTGTGGCGTTGGGTGTGGTCGCTGGTTTGTGGGCGTTCCAGCCCGGAAGCGCTTTGGCGGAGCCGCCGTCCGGCACCGGGTATCTGGCGGACTTTTCCAACGACGGGTTCGCCTGGCCGAGCGACGTGCCCAACTGGGATGGCGTCTACCTGCCCGGCAGCGTCTGGCTCACCAACAACCGCTTCGAAGGCGACCTCTTCATCGGCAGCGGGTACAGCGGCTTTGATGACAGCTCGCTCTTCAACGCCCCCGGCAACGCCGCCCTGTGGGGTCATACGCTCAACGGCGATATCTCGCTCAACTTCACCGGCTCGGACTACGGCTCGACAGCGTACGTCGCCTTCGACTTCGGCTGGTACAACACGTTCGACAACGCCGCCTCGTGGTTGTCCGTCGACGCGTGGGACGACGACTACAACTGGCTGGGTTCTCTGACGGTCGACCTGAACAACTACTTCCTCACCGACAACAGCTTTTCCGGTGTCGCTGGCCGCGTGGAGCTCGATGCCGGCACGCTGGGCTGGGGCAACATCGGCAGCCTGGACATCCACGTTAATTCGCCCTTCGGCAACTCCGACGGCACGTTCATCATCGACAACGTGCGCTACGGCTCGAGCGCGCCGCCCACGCCCGATCCGGACAACGACTCGCAGTTGAAGTTCACCTTCAACGACGGGACGGTGGACCTCCTGTACGGCATCGGCGCAGCGGTGCTTCAGGGCACATGGAACGGCGCGTACACGTTTGCCGACGAAGTGACCAACACCGGCAGCGATGCGACGAGCTACACGCTGACCTATACCGGCGACGTGTCAGCACCGGCCGATCGCTCGGTCATTCACGTGCCCATCGGCGGGAACGAAACGCTGCCGGTCGGCTCGATGGTCGCGGTGGCGAACACGAATCAGCCGTCGGGCACCTATGAGGGCACGCTGACACTGCACAACGATGTGAACCCGAACGATCCGGGCTCGTCGCTGATCGTGACGTACCAGATCTACGCTCCCGCGATCGCCAGCGCCAACAACGATCAGGTCATCGAGCCGTCGGGCCTCAACGAGATCAGCGTGTCCAACGCGGATGTCGAGGCGCACGAAGGCGCGCTGCGGGCGACGTGGCAGATCACGGGCCAGACCCTCACGGGCAGCGGGTTCTACATCGCCGATGGCAATCTGAACATCAACGACCTGATCCTGCCGGGCGAGACGAACACCGCGACGGTCGGCTTCGACCCGTTCGGCAAGGTGGCGGGCGAGCACGTGGGAACGTACGAGATCCAGATGATCATGACCGCGGCGCACTTCCCGGGTTACCCCGAGGGACAGACGCTGGGGCTCAACGGCCGACCCTTTGAGCCGGAAACGATCATCTGGCAGCTTCGCCAGCTCGTGACCAAGACGACGTTTCAGGAGCTGACCGTCGAAGCGGGGTCGAACCTGGGACAGGCGGGCATCGGCATCGCCAACGAAACCACCGCGATGACGCTGCTCGATGGCACCTCCAGCAGCACGCAGAACATCTACGCCCAATTCGTCAGCGACCCGAACCTCGACACCAGCAAGCTGCTGGGCAGTGCCGTCGAACTGACGATCGAGAACCTCCAGGACTACTACGTTCTGCAGTTGACCTATCGCGATGCGGACCTGCCCAACAACTTCAACGAGCTGGACCTGAAGCTGATCGTGTTCGATGAGATCAGCCACCAGTGGGTACACGCGATCCTGCTCAACAGCGATGGCGGCGAAGGCGGGTTCTTCTTCGAAGGCTCCTACCTCGACTATCTCGCCTCGATCGACTACACCGTGCCGACGCTCGGCGCGTATGGCGTCGATGCCGACCTCAACCACGTGTGGGCGGTGCTGGACCACAACAGCGTCTTCGGCATCGAGGTGCCCGAGCCGGCATCGATCATCCTGATGGTGGCCGGCCTGGGTGCCGTCCTGCGTCGACGACGGTGAGCGAGCGGAGGTTGTGGTGAGTGGTAGAGGCATTACTCACCACACACTACTCACCACTCCCCCTACCCCCTTACGCTGCCAGCGTGAACGGCGGATGATCCGCGGCGTGTTGGCGGAAGCAGGGCAGGGTGTCGATCATGCGTCGCCACTCGGCGTTGCCGTGGATCACGCGCTGGAGCCGGCTGGTGGTTCGGGTGAGGCCGGCGTAGGTGCGCAGGTGGTTGAGCGTCGACAGCGGCATGTTGGGGGTGTCCGGGTCGAACTCCCAGGGGTGGAAGTAGAGCACAGCGGGGCGTTGATGTCGGGCCGCCTGCGCCAGCCCCCTTTGCATGAACCAGAGCGGCAGGATGCGGAAGTAGCCGCCCCCGGCGACGGGCCAGTTTCTGCCCAGACTTCGCCAGGTGAGGGGCGGCGCTTCGAGCAGTTGTTGCCGGGCGTTGGCGTGGGGGGCGATCCAGCAGGGGCGGATCGGCGCTTCGGGCACGCCGTAAGCCGGGTGATTCACCGGAAAGAGCGATGAGTCGTACTGGAAGCCCGCGTCCAGCAGCACATCGATGGCCCAGGCGGTCTGTCGGGTGAGGCTGAAGCTCGGGGCGCGGTAGCCGACGACGGCACAGCCGATCTGGTCCTCCAGACGATGCTTGGCGTCGAGCAGGTCACGGCGAAGGGTTTCGGGGGTGAGGCGATGCAGCCGATCGTGCTGGTCGCCGTGGCAGGCGACTTCGTGTCCCGCGGCGGCGATGTCGCGCGCGAGGTGGGGATGACGTTTGGCGACGTCGCCCAGCACAAACCAGGTGGCGGGCCTGTCGTAATCCGCCAGAAGCTGCAGCAGTCGGTCGACGTTGCGTTCAACGCGCGCCGGCCAGTGCGCCCGATCCTCCCGCCGAATGCAGCCATGCGCCGCCTCGATGTGGAAGTAATCCTCCACATCGAACGTGAGGCACCGCACCGCAGCGTTGCACGAGGGCATATCTCTTTATCGGCGGGATGAAGGCGGGGGCTGAGGGACGGACCCAGGGCTTGCCCGGTCACGGCGTCGCGGCGGCGGTTTCAACGGCCGATCCGCCTGCCCAGCTTGCCCAGAACGTGCGTGTGGGGCGTGGGATGCGATGGTTTGCCGCTGCGCGTAAAGGTCGGGGGAATGAGTCCCGATAAGCCTCATGCGATGGTTACCGCGAACCCAGTTGCGACAGGCGCCCCGGCCGGGGACGTCACCACCAACGGTACGCCGCCCAACGGAGCAGCGCCGGGGCGGTCGCTGTCGCGAAGGCGGACGCTCGAGGATGTGGCGTTTTCGCGCAAGTTCGCCCTGCTGCTGATCCTGGCGGCGGTGGGCGGGTGCGGTGTGGGCATCCTGCAGGCGCACGTGGGCTGGAACCTGTGGCCGAGCGTGACGGGGCTCAGCACGCTGGTCGTGGTGCTCATCACACTCGGGCAGCGGTGGATGTGGCGGCCGCTGGATTATCTCGTGCGGCAGCTCAACGTGGTGAAGCTGCGGCGGCGGGCGGCGGCGCTGAAGCTGCTGCCGGTGCAGCGCGGCGATGAGATCGGCCAGATCGCCCGCGCGATGCACGATGTCTCGCTCTGTGCGATCCAGAACAACGTGGAGATCCATCAGCTTCGCCGAACGCTCGACCAGCGGATCGCATCGGCGACGCGGCAGGCGTGCGGCCAACTCGCCCAGCTCGCCATGCGCGACCCCCTCACCGACCTGGCGAACCGCCGGTTCCTGGAAGAGCAGTTGCGCCCGCTGGTGGTGGCGGCCTGTCAGAGCCGGGAGGAGTTCGCCTGTGTCATCATCGATCTGGACAACTTCAAGCAGGTGAACGACACGCTGGGGCATGCGGCGGGGGACGACCTGCTGGTGTTCCTGGCGGGGCTGATCCGCGCGGTGATCCGCCGGGAGGATTACGCGGTACGGCTGGGCGGGGACGAGTTCGTCGTGTTCATGCCCGGCTGCACGGCAGAACGGGCAGCGGCGATGGCGGACCACCTCGTGTCCCTCTTCCGCCAGCACGTGCGCACCACGATGCCCGCCGAACTGGCGTGCGATCTGTCGATCGGCATTGCGATGCTGCAGGATGATCTGCTGTTGAACGCCACGCAGTCGCCCCTGGAGCCCGAGCGGGCGCTGCTGGAACTGGCGGACCAGCGGCTGTACGCAGCGAAGCACGGCGGGAAAGGCCGGGTGGTGGGCGGCGAGGCGTGAGGAAAGGGAGCTGGTGCCTGCGCTTGTCTGGACTCTGCTCACGCGAGCCTTTACGATCTGCGGTCCTTCATTGACTGTGAGGCTGATATGAGCGAGTCGGGCAAGGTGAGCAAGAACATGGACGATATCGTCGCCCTGTGTCGGCGGCGCGGGTTTATCTGGCAGTCATCGGAAATCTACGGCGGAATCAACGGGTTCTGGGATTACGGCCCGCTGGGCGCGGAACTCAAACGCAACCTCAAAAACGCCTGGTGGCACGACATCGTGCAGGCCGCCCCGCTCGGCCCCGATGGCAAGCCCATCCGCATCGTCCCCCTCGACACCACCATCATCATGCACCCCCGCGTCTGGGAAGCCTCCGGCCACGTCAGCGGCTTCAACGACCCGATGGTCGACGACAAGGAAACCAAGCACCGTTACCGCGCCGATCACCTGATCGTGCTCTCCTATAAAGGTGATGACGGCACGGGTGAGATGTTCGCGTTTGTTGAAGGCGATGCGGATAGCGAATCCAAAGCTCGGAAGAAGTTGAACAAGCGTTACCGCGATGCCGCTGA
The DNA here is from genome assembly GCA_964511575.1 of uncultured Phycisphaeraceae bacterium. Lineage (GTDB taxonomy): Bacteria > Planctomycetota > Phycisphaerae > Phycisphaerales > Phycisphaeraceae > CALKHT01. The sequence continues at coordinate 5,001 of CAZEFM010000105.1, forward strand.
ACAGGACGTTGAAGCGACACCGTTGCCCGCCGTTGCCACGGCTGAGTTTGCGCGCATTGTTGGACCGGACGCGACGAAGCCGGGCACGCTGACCGAGCCGCGGCAGTTCAACCTGATGTTCGAGACGTACACCGGGCCGATCAAGAGCGATGACAACCGCGCGTATCTGCGGCCCGAGACGGCGCAGGGGATCTTCACGCAGTTCTGGAACGTGGTGGACACGCAGCGGGTGAAGATGCCCTTCGGCATCGCGCAGCAGGGCAAGGCGTTTCGCAACGAGGTGACGCCACGCAACTTCACCTTCCGCTCGCGCGAGTTCGAGCAGATGGAAATCGAGTTCTTCTGCCATCCTTCGGAGGCGGCGGACTGGTACGCCTACTGGCGGGATCATCGCTACCAGTGGTGGCGGTCGATCGGGCTGGCGGGCGACAACCTGCAGCTTCGCGAGCACGATCGCGATGAGCTGGCGCACTACGCCAAAGAAGGCGCGGGAACGAGCGACATCGAATACCGCTTCCCGTTCACGGCCCCGGGGTTCGGCGAGCTGGAAGGCGTCGCCCACCGCAGCGATTACGACCTGCGTCAGCACGCGACGCACTGCGGCAAGGGCGACAAGATGATGTACTTCGATCAGGAGAAGAACGAGCGGTACTTCCCGCACGTGGTGGAGCCTTCGGCAGGGGCGGATCGCGGCGTGCTGGCGGTGCTGTGCGAGGCGTACACGCCCGACGAGTCGCGGCCGAGCAAGGTGTACATGAAGTTCCACCCGCGGATGGCGCCGATCAAGGCGGGGATCTTCCCGCTGGTGAACAAGGACGGCATGCCCGAGGTGGCGGAACGGTTGTACAGCGAGCTTCGCGGCCGATATGCCGTGGAACTGGACGTGAAGCAGAACATCGGCAAGCGGTACGCCCGCATGGACGAAGCGGGCACGCCCTACTGCATCACGGTGGACGGCGACACGCTCAAGGATCAGGCGGTGACGATCCGCGACCGCGACACGCTGGAGCAGCAGCGGATCGGCCTCGACAAGGTCAAGGCATTCCTGAGCGAGCGCATCGACGGCTGAGACCCGCGCAGCACATCCACGAGAGGGCCGCGATGGTGCGATTTGGCGTGCTGACGGATCTGCATTACGCGGACAAGCCCGATGAGGATGGCCGCTGCTTCCGCGCATCGCTGACGAAGCTGGACGAGATCATCGCGACATTCAACGCGCAGCCGCTCGATTTCGTGGTGTGCCTGGGCGATGTGATCGACTCGAACACGTCGCTGGAGGCGGAGCTGCGCGATCTGACGACTGTCGAGGCGAAGCTCGCCCAATTGCACGCGCCGCGGCATTATGTGCTGGGCAACCACTGCGTGGAACGGCTGACGAAAGCGGAGTTCATCGCGCACACGGCTGCGCGCAAGCCGTATTACGCGTTCGATGTCGGAGATGTGCGGTTTGTGGTGCTGGATGCGTGCTATCGGCCTGACGGCACGCCGCACGGCCGACACGCGGCGAAGTGGGAGGAGGCGTTCATCCCCGAGCCGCAACGCGCCTGGCTGGCGGACACGCTGGCATCCACCGACAGGCGGGCGGTGATCCTCGCGCATCAGCGGCTGGACATCGCATCGAGGTATGGCGTGAGCAATCAGGAAGCGGTGCGACAGACGCTCGAAGCGGCGGGCAACGTGATGCTCGTCCTTCAGGCGCACAACCACGTCAACGACTGCCGCACCATCGCGGGCATTCCCTACATCACGTTCACGTCGATCGTGGAAGGCTCCGGCGCGAACCACAACGCCTACGCGGTGGTAGAGATCGGGGAAGCAGGTCAATTTTCCGTCAGGGGCTTCTGCAGACAAGCGCGTTGGGACACGGCAAGCGCGTGCGACGCGACGACGTAGCGCCAGCGCGAAAACCGCAACGGGGGGAAGGCGACAGCGGGGGCGAAACTATTGTTCTTTCAAGGGCGGATTGTTTATGACGGCACCGACGGGCGGAAAGATCGTGTATCGCGGCATACGATTTGATGTTCACGCCCTGACGCTTTCGGGCGATCAGGGCGAGACCTATCGGCGCGATGTGGTGGCGATGGCGGATGCCGTGGTCGTGCTGCCACTGCTCGATGCGTCCACGGTGGTGATGATTCGCAACGCGCGGGTCGGGGCTGGCCAAACGCTGTGGGAGTTGTGTGCCGGCACGCTGGAAGAGGGTGAAGACCCGCAGGTGTGTGCCGAGCGGGAGTTGATCGAGGAGACGGGCTACCGTGCCGGGCGGATCGAACCGCTCACCGCGTTTTATACGTGTCCGGGCATCTGCACCGAGTACATGTATGCCTACGTCGCGCACGACCTGACCCACGTGGGGCAGAACCTCGATGAGAACGAGCAGATCGAGGTTCACGAACTGAAACTGGACCGCGTCATGACGATGCTCCGCCAAGGCGAAATCCGCGACGCGAAAACGATAGCGACATTGCTTTATTGGAGGAGTAGGGACTGGGACCCAGCGTCTGGGGATTAGCGATGACTCCCCCGTCGACAGGCCCCAAGCCCTGAACCATGCGTTTACCTCGCCGCGATGAGTACCGCCGTCATGTCAGCGCTCGGCCGCGCCATAGCCCGCGGTCTGTCGTGGTGTGGCTGATCGGGCTGAACCTGTTCATCTTCGGACTCGATGGCCTGCTGCTGGGCTACGGCATCGGCGTGCAGCAGACGGTCAACGGTGTGCCGATCATGTATCGAGGCCAGCCCGTCCTGATGCCGCTGCTGCAGGCGTGGGGCCACTTTTCCGCCCGTACCGCCATCGCCGGCGGCGAGATCTGGCGGTTCATCACCTTCCAGTTCCTCCACGCCAACCTGGCGCACCTGGGTTTCAACATGCTGGCGCTCTACTTCTTCGGCCCGATGGTCGAAAAGTACTGGGGCTCGCGGCGCTTCATGGCGTTTTACCTGCTGTGCGGCGCGGCGGGGGCGGCGGCGTACCTGCTGCTCTGGGCGGCGGGGTTCGTCGTCACCGGGCCCGACGTCCCGCTCGTCGGTGCCTCGGCGGGAATCTTCGGCATCCTGATTGCCGGAGCGGTGCTGGCGCCCAACGCACGCGTCATGCTGCTGATCCCCCCGATCCCGATGAAGCTGCGAACGCTGGCGCTGGTGGTGGTGGGCATCGGCATCTACACGGTGCTGTGGCGCGGCGACGAACCGGGCTCCAACGCCGGCGGACAGGCTGCCCACCTCGGCGGCGCGGCACTGGGGTATGTGCTGATGCAGCATCCGGGCTGGCTGGGGCTGAAACGGAAGCGACGCGGCAAGCGCAGGCCGGGATTTGCTGCGGAACCCGATGACGAATACCCGGAACCGCATGAGCCCGCCGAGCCGGAAATCCGATGACGCGCCGCTAAGATTGAGCGAGAGGGAAACCCGGCGAACCTTCGCCGATGAATACGATCCGCCGCAGCGCCAAACGGGCGGGTCAGGCATTGAGAGCATTATGGGCTGGAACGACCGAAGCTATTACTACCGCGAAAACCCCCGCCTGGGGATGGGCGGCGGGTTCAGCAGATACAGTGTCGTGACGTGGCTGATCGTCGCCAACGTCATCATCTACATGATCGATGCGATTCTGACCGGCAGCGCGCGTGGCTCGGGCATGTCGCTGAGCCGGTGGGGCTACTTCAGCGTCGACACCGCCATCACCGGAGGGCAGATCTGGCGGTGGTTCACCTTCCAGTTCCTCCATGGCGACATCTTCCACATCTTCTTCAACATGCTCGTGCTCTTTTTCTTCGGCCCGATGATGGAGCACTACTGGGGCAGGGCGCGTTTTACGGCTTATTACCTCCTGTGCGGTGCAGCCGGGGCGCTGCTGTTTGTGCTGTTCGCGATGGTGCCGGGCCTGCTGAATGTGTCGCTCGCTTCGCCGCTGATCGGTGCATCGGCGGGGGTGTTCGGCGTGCTGGTGGGCTGTGCGATCGTCGCGCCGAACCAGCGGGTGATGCTCCTGTTCCCGCCCATCCCGCTGCAGATGCGCACTTTGGTGCTGTTCGTGCTGGGGTTTGCGGTGCTGGGCGTGGTATTCGGAGCGCGGAACGCCGGAGGCGATGCGGCGCACCTCGGCGGCGCGGCACTGGGCTTCCTCCTCATGAAGAAGCCGCGACTGATCAGTTGGCTGAACTTCCGAGGCGTCAAGGCCAAACTCGATGCCGGACGATGGCAGCGACAGCAACGCCGACTCATCGAAGAGGAAGCGGAGATCGGTCGCATCCTCCAGAAGGTCAAGGACCACGGGCTGCACAGCCTCACCCGCCGCGAAAAGAAGATGCTCCAACGCGAAACGGAGCGCCTGCGCAGCGCCGGCTGATTCCCCTCCTCACTCCCACCCGCAACGCCCCCGCCGCGCTGCAGCCATGCGCGGCAATGTCCTGCACCTAGCGAACGTCGATTACCCCGTGATATGATGCGGATCGGCATCTTTGGCTCGTTTGTCGAGACATACGGGGCGGGCGACATGGGTTGGAACGATCGACAGTACAGCGGCGCGGATTACAGCGGCGGCGACCTCAACGCCCGCCTGGCGCGATGGTTCAACGCGTCGTTCCCCGTCGGCACCTATCTCGACATCCAGGTGCGGGTCAACATCTGGTTTGCCGTCCTGCCGCTGTACATTTACGTGCATTCGGGTGACCTGTGGATCACGGCACGCATGACGGTGATCTGGTTTCTCAGCGTGCTGCTGCACGAGTTCGGCCACGCGCTGGGGTGCCGCTCGGTGGGCGGGTCGGCCGATCGCATTCTGATGTGGCCGCTGGGCGGTCTGGCGTTCGTCGCACCGCCGCGCCAGCCCTGGGCCGACTTCGTCACCACGGCGTGCGGCCCGCTGGTCAACGTCATCATCGCCGGCGGATGTTTCGCCGCACTCTTCGTCCTCAGCCACGGCGATGCACCCGTCGGCTTCAACCCCTTCGACCCGTGGCAATACAGCGCCTGGTCGCAGGGCAGGATCGGTTGGCTGCTCATCGACTTCTTCGTCGTGAACTACTGGCTGCTGCTCTTTAACCTCTGCCTCGTCTTTTACCCCTTCGACGGCGGACGGCTGGTGCAGGTCGCCATCTGGAAGTTCACCAGCTATCACCGCAGCATGTTCCTGGCGACACGCATCGGCATGGTGGGCAGCGTTGTCACGGGGCTCATCGGCATCGCCCTGACCAATCTGATGCTCACCTTCATCGCGATCTTCGGCTTCACCACCTGTTACCAGCAGGCCCAGGCGCTCAAATGCGACACCGATGTCACCCCCTGGTCAGGCGACAGCGATGCGTGGCGCTACGGCCCAACGCACCGACAACCTCGCCGCACATGGATGACCGACTGGCGCGACCGGCGACAGCTCCGCCGCCAAGCCAGGCAGGAACAGGTGGAAGCGGAGATCGGCCGCATCCTTCAGAAGGTCAAGGACCACGGGCTGCACAGTCTTACCCGCAGCGAGAAGAAAATGCTGCAGCGCGAAACCGATCGCCTGCGCCAATCGTGAGCGAGCCATCGCTCGGCAGCGATCAGAACTTCCACAAGAGTGCGATGATCGCCACGATGACCAGCGCCACACCGGCGAGGATGAGGTTGCGTTTGGTGCGGCGGGCGTGTTCGATCGCCATCTGCTCCGCAGCGCGGGCGCGGGCTTCCTCACGCCGACGGGCGGCAACCTCCGGGTCGACGTACTTGGGCTCTTCCGTCGAGTGAATCGCGGGACGGGGTCGATCCACCGGCCCGGCATCCGGCGCGACCGCCGCGGAAGGCGGAGCCGATGCGGTGTCCGTGTCGGCGGCGTCTTCCTCCAGCGCCCCGGCAGCACGCGGATCGGCTGCCAACGCATCCACACCCGATGCGGGCGGCTCGTCCTCGATCTCCGCCAGCTCGTACACATCCCCATCATCGTCCCCGCTGGCGACCACATCGGGAACCGCCTTCTCATCGCGCGGCAAGGGCGACGGCGACGGCTCCGATGATGCGGGCGACGCCTCCACATCGTCCAGTTCGTAAGGCTCCGGGTTGCGGGGGGTGTCGGTGTTGTCGTGTGATGTACTGATGGTGAAATTCCCGTCACAACGTGGGACACAACTCGTCCGCCGTCGGCCGCGACGCGGTGAACGCCCGACCGACCACTGCCCCACATTATAGCTGACGCCCCGCTCCCGTCGTTGCCAGCATCATCCCCCCACCCGCAAAACAACAGGGAGGCCGCGAAGCCTCCCTGCTGTCATCCGTCAATGGGATCTCGCCGTTCCAACGCTCCCCCTCACACCTTCGCTTCCACAACGAACGGCTTGCGGTAGTTGCGCGTGCTCAACGCATCCACCACCTGCTGCGTGTTGGCATCCGGATGCGTCAGTCGATTGGCCGAGGCGTCGTACTCCAGCATCGCGCCGAGCGTGAACTGCTCCTGCTCCAGATCGACGAGGTTGGCCTTGAGGTGTTCCTCCAGCCCGGCGAAACCCTCGGCAAGCGTGGCGTTCTCGGCGACGCGCGACTTGATGTCTTCCACCTTCGCGATCGCCCCGGCGCGATGGGAGATGTTCCCCAGATGCGCCAGCGCCGCCGACCACACGCCCTCCTGCACATCGGTGCGCAGCTCCGCCACCTTCCGGCTTCGCATCGCATCGATGAAGTTGCGCGCGTGCGCCCCGCCACCGTCGCCCTTGAACTGCTGGATGCGCTTGCCATCGTTGTCGTGGATCCAACCCCCGCCACGACCGCCGGCAAAGTAACCGCCTTCGCACTCCACCACGATGCCGACACGCACGCCCTTGTGATGATCCATCGCGTCCGACTCGGCATCGCTGCGCAGGTGACGCACTTCCATGATGAACGGCACGGGCTGGTAGTCGTACCACACAATCTGCGTATTGGCGGTTTCGCCATCGTCGTGCCACTTGAACCGACCACCCACCGACAGCACGCGCCGCGGCAGGCCCTGCTGCTGCAACACCCATCGCGCCAGGTCCAGTTCGTGTGGCCCCTGGTTGCCGATGTCGCCGTTGCCCGTTTCCCAGAACCAGTGCCAGTCGTAATGCAGCCGACTGCGCATCAGCGGTGCCATCGGCGCGGGACCGCACCAGAGGTTGTAATCAACCGCATCGGGGATGGCCGTGGGGCCGTTCACCTTCCCGATGCCGCTGCGCTTGTTGTAGCAGAAGCCGCGCACCAGCTTGATCGCGCCGATGTTGCCCTCGTGAATGTACTGGAACGCGGGGATGAGGCCGACGTCGCTGCGGTTCTGCGTGCCGATCTGCACGATGCGGTTGTACTTCCGCGCCGCCGCCACCATCTGGTTGCCTTCGAAAAGGTTGTGCGATGCGGGCTTTTCGCAGTACACATCCTTGCCCGCCTGACACGCCCAGATCGTCAAAAGCGCGTGCGTGTGGTTGGTCGTCGAAATCACCACCGCGTCGATGTCCTTGCTCTCGAACATCTCGCGGGCATCGAGATAGGTGGCGACGTTCTCGCCCTTCTCCTCGCACTTTTTCTTCTCCCGGGCGAGGAAGTTGCGATCGACATCGCACAGAGCCGCGATGCGCACGCCTTCGATGCCGCGGAACCAGTTGATGCTGTGTGCCCCGCGACCGCCGACGCCGACAAACCCCAGTCGAATCGCTTCGTTGGCGCCCAGCGCCCTGTGCGGAATGGACATCAGTGCTGCCGCCCCTGTTCCCACCGCCACGTTACGGATGAACGAACGTCGTGTCAGGTCATTCATGTCAGACTCCAGCCAGGAAAGGTTTGCCAGCGCCGGGGCACACGCTGACGCGAATCAGCCGCATTGTAATCGAAACACCACCCAATCCGCCGCGAGAACCCGGGAGAAAAACCCAAAGTGAAGCGGGGGGGGGGGCGGGCGGGGGGGGGGGGGGGGGGCCCCGGCCCGGCCCCCGCCCCCCCCCCCGCGCCAAAACCCACCCAACCACGCAAATCACTCACATCAGCCAACCCCGCCACCGATGCCGCTACAACGCCACACCCCACCCACGCCGCGTGCGCACCTCCCCGCCGAATTGCGACCGCGCCCCCGCCAATGCTAGAATACCCCGCCCAAGCGGGCGTAACTCAATTGGTAGAGTGTCAGCCTTCCAAGCTGAATGTTG
>CAZEFM010000106.1:0-12105 GCA_964511575.1 uncultured Phycisphaeraceae bacterium
GTGGGCATCATCGGGCTCATGGCCGTCACCATCGCCCGCGCCGCCGGGGCCGGCACCATCATCGTCACCGATGCCGATGAACGTCGGCTCAAGCTCGCCAGAACGCTCGGCGCGGATCACGCCTTCCATGCCGCCGATGCCGACTGGCCCAACGAAGCACGCCGCATCACCCACAACCAGGGGCCGCAGGTCCTGCTGGAAATGTCCGGCCACCCCGGCGCCATCCGCGATGGATTCACCGCCCTGCGCAACGGCGGCACCGCGGCGCTGCTCGGCCTGCCCTCCCGACCCGTCGAGTTCGACCTGCCCAACCACATCATCTTCAAGGGCGCTACCGTGCTGGGCATCAACGGCCGCCGCATGTTCGAAACCTGGTACCAGATCGAAAGCTTCGTCCTCTCCGGACGACTCAACCTCGACCCGATCATCACCCACCAGATCGACATGGCCGACTATGACAAGGCATTCAAAATGATGCAGTCAGGCGAAGCCATTAAGGTCGTCCTCAAAATCCCCCACAACGGCGACTGAAACGCCTCGTGTTCTTAACGCCAGATGCGCCAAGAGGCCAAGGCGCAAAACCCCGAAAGAACAAAAAAGAACGCGTATCGCGCATGCTTCCCGGCCCAATGCTTGACTTCTCACCACCCTGGCATCCTGGCGCTGAATCACCACGCCGATGCCCCTGAGGCCCAGAAGGAATCACAACCATGCCCAACGCTGCTTTCGATCAACGTGCCGCGACGGTTCTGAAGGAACTGCATGACAGCGGCCAGTACAAGCACCTGCAGACGCTGCAATCGCCCATGGGGCCAACCGTGCAGATGGCGGGGCACGGCGAAGTCATCGTGCTCTGCTCCAACAACTACCTGGGGCTCGCCGACCACCCCGAAGTGATCGCGGCTGGCGTTGACGGCCTGCGCAGGTACGGCGCGGGAACCGCTTCCGTGCGTTTCATCTGCGGCACCTTCGATGCTCATCACAAAATCGAATCCACCCTCGCCCGATTCACCGGCACCGAAGCGGCGCTCACCTACGTGAGCTGCTGGAACGCCAACGAAGCCGTGTTCCCCACACTCGTCGGCGAAAACGATGTGATCCTCTCCGATCAGCTCAACCATGCGAGCATCATCGATTCCATTCGTCTCGTCAGCCGCAAGATCCCGCGCGATGTGTACCTGCACAACGATCTGAACGATCTGGAAGCCAAGCTCAAGCAGCATGCTGACAAAGCCACGCGCTGGGTCGTGACCGATGGTGTCTTCTCGATGGAAGGCGATCTGCCCGACCTGCCCGCACTCGTCAAACTGTGCAAGCAGTACGATGCGATGCTCGTGGTGGACGATTCGCACGGCGTGGGTGTGCTGGGCAAGACCGGTCGCGGCACGCACGAACACTTCAACTGCGTGGGCGAAATCGACATCATCACCGGCACGCTGGGCAAAGCGCTTGGTGGTGCGGCCGGTGGCTACGTTGCCGCGTCGCAAAACGTGGTTGACCTGCTCATCCAGCGCAGCCGACCGGGTCTGTTCTCCAACGCGCTGCCCGCCACCGTCGCCTGCAGCGCCAACAAGGCCATCGAGATCGTCGAGCGCGAGCCGCAGCGCGTCGCCAAGCTGCACGCCAACGTGAAGACGATTCGCGACGGCCTGCGCAAGCTCGGCTTCGAGTGCACCGACAGCCCCACCGCCATCGTGCCCATCATGATCGGCGACACCGCCGAGGCGATCGCCAAGAGCAAGCGACTGCTCGAACTGGGCGTCTTCGTCATCGGCTTCGGCTACCCGGTGGTGCCGCAAGGCACAGCCCGACTGCGCGTGCAGGTGTCGGCCGCGTTGGAAGCGAGCCACATCGAACGCGCGCTCGACGCCTTCGCCAAGCTGTGATGCAGGCGTGAACCGCCTCACCCCGGCATCAAGGCGGTCAACCCGCGCGCCCGTTGCTCTCCGTCTGCCGCGACAGCGCCAGCGCGCAGATGAACTGCCGTGCGTAATCGAACGCCGCCATCGCGCTGAAGATCGCCGCCAACCCCCACAGCGTCAGGTTGATCGCCCACAGGTCAGGCCACACCGCCACCACAAGAAACAGCAGAAACAGCGTCGCCGTCGTCACCTTGCCGAACGGTCGCGATGGCATGTGCCGAAACGCTTCCCAGCGAGCCGTTGCGCCGGCATATGCCGCGATCGACAGCACCACCGCATCCCGACTGAGCAGCAGCGCCGCCTGCCACCACGCCAGTTCGCCGCGCATCGTGAACGTGATCAGCACCACCAGCACAAACACCTTGTCCGCCACCGCATCGAGCAACCCGCCCACCCAACTCGCAAGCTGAAAGCGGCGGGCAAGGTATCCATCGATAAAATCGCTCGCGCCCGCAGCAAGGATCAGCCACACCCATGCCCGCGGCGGCGCGGTCAGAAACACCACCGCCAACACCAGTCGCCCGAACGACAGCACGTTGGGCACAGGCGCAAGCAATCGCATGGAAGCAGGTCGACTCACCCCGCCACCATAACGCCCCACGCCTGCCTCACCAATAGGGAAGCTGCCCCACGCGCCCACCGCGCAACACGCCATGTTGCGGGGTTCGCCCCACCTTTGATTCAGTCGCTCCCGTGCGCGGCGGGCGGCCTCGACACGGTACCATCGGCCCGTGTAGCGTCGCCGCGGCCAACAGGGGACAAGCCATGCACCGTCATCACCTCGCCGTGACCGCACTCGCCGCCGTTCTGCTCATGCCGCTGGGCTGCGCCCGCGAGCGCGGCGACAACGGTGTCTTCGGCTTCGTCCCCGGCGCCAACAACGACCGCACCACCGCACCCCAAAGCGACATCGCCCAGCGCGACGTCTACGCGTTCGTCCCGGAAACGCGCGAACCCACGCGCGACAACATCGCGCAGCTGCGAACGCCCGATCAGTTCGCCATCAACGTCTGGGCACAGGACCTGGGCCATGCGCGCATGCTCGCCGTGTCAGACAACGGCACCGTTTACGTCACCACGCCCAAACAGAACCGCGTGCTCGCCCTGCGCGATGTCAACGGTGATGGACAGGCGGATGAACTCATGATCGTCGCCGACAACCTCCCGATGGTGCACGGCATCGCGATTCACGGCAACAACGTTTACCTCGCCGCGCCCAAAACCGTCTGGGTTGCACAAATCCAGGCCAACGGCACGCTCAGCAACCCGCGCGTCATCATCGACGACCTGCCCGATGGCGGTCAGCATCCCAACCGCACCCTCGCCGTCGGCCCCGACAACATGCTCTACATCAGCGTCGGCAGCTCATGCAACGCCTGCGAGGAAACCAACCCCGAAAGCGCCACCATCCTCCGCGCCAATCTTGATGGCTCCAGCCGCACCGTCTTCGCCCGCGGGCTGCGCAACACCATCGGCTTCGGCTGGCATCCGCAAACCGGCGAGATGTGGGGCATGGATCATGGCTCCGATGAACGCGGCAACGACATCCCCCCCGAGGAACTCAACCGCATCGAGGAAGGCAACCACTACGGCTGGCCATGGGTGTTCGGCAAGCAGCAGATCGATGAAGTCATGACGCCTCCCGCCGACATGACCAAACAGGAATTCGCCGCCATGACCGCGCCCTCCTTCCTCGAGTACCAGGCCCACGCCGCCCCCATCCAGATGACCTTCTATCGCGGAAACCAGTTCCCCGAACGCTACCGCAACGGCGCGTTCGTCGCCATGCGCGGCTCGTGGAACCGCTTCCCCGCCGTCGGCTACAAGGTCGTCTTCATCGACTTCGAAAGCGGCGAGCCAGTCGGCTTCGAAGATTTCGTCACCGGCTTCCTCGTGGAAAACGGACAGGCGCAGTTCGCACGACTCGCCGGCATCGCCGTCCTCCCCGACGGCTCGCTCATCTTCAGCGATGATCAGCACGGCATGATCTACCGCGTGACCTACGGCATGCCCGCTCGCTCACGCACCGCACAACGGCCGCAGTAATCACACCACCCACCACAACCGCACAACCACTCCAACGGGGGTTCGCCATGTCACGTGCGTTTTCGCTCATGGAACTGCTGGTGGCACTGGTCATCATCGTGGTGCTGGTGGCGCTGTTGCTGCCCGTGCTCAGCCGCACCCGCGAAGCCGCCCGCCGCACGCAATGCCTCAGCAACCTCAACCAGGTGCACCAGAGCACCACCACCTTCGCCATCAACCACAACCGGCACATCCCCATCGGCTACCGCCGCAACACCAAGCAGTGGAACGCGATGATCTACAGCGGCACCGCGCAAAAATTCGTGCTCTTCGGCAACTTCCACCGCGCGGGACTCATGCCCCAACCCCAGGCGTTCTTCTGCCCGTCCGAAACCAACGACAAAATGATCTACAACACCCCGCAGAACCCCTGGCCCCCCGGCCCCGAGGACAACTCCACCCAGAACGTCTGGAGCGGCTACGCCTGTCGACCCGAAACCGACCTTCCCGACGGCCTGCCCCCGCGACAAACCATGCCTCGACTCGACGACATCGGCCTGCGCGCCATCTTCAGCGATCTCACCTCAAGCCCGCCGCGTGTCGACGACCGACACAACGACGGCATCAACGTCCTTCACGCCGACGGCCGCGCCCGATGGATCGATCGCGACACCTTCAACGAACCGCTCGCCCCTTGCGAAGAACCCACCGGCGGCCCAGACCCCACCTACAACGACAACATGGACGCCCTCTGGCAATCCCTTGATCACTAACCCGCGTCTCTCTCACCCCTGAAGCCCAGGGATAGCCATCCCCGGGGGCCTCAAAGCGCCCTCTCAATCACCCCCAACGTCTTCTCCAACCCCGTCCGCGCCACCGTCGCATGATCCTGCTTCCAGTATGTCGGGTTGTACAACTCCACCGACACGCACCCCGTGTACCCGATCGTCACCAGGTCGCGAATGCACTGCTCCAGCGGAAGAATCCCATCCCCCGGATACACGCGGTGCTCATCCTTGAGCTGCGCCTTCTCCGGCGAGGCGGGCGCATCGTTGAACTGGAAAATCGCGATGAAGTCGCCGCGAATGTGCCGCAACCCGTTGAACCCCGAATCGCCGATGTACATGTGAAACACATCGGGAATCACCTTCGCCTTGGGGTGATCCGCATCCAGCGCGATCTGGCTCGCCTGTCCCAGCGTTCGCGAGCCTTCCAGAAACTGCACGAACACCATCGCCGGGTTGATGTTGTATTCGTTGAGCCCGATCTCCAGAAGATCGCGATACCGTGCCGCCGCCCAGAACGGGTCGAACTCCCGCCACGGCCGCGCGGGTTGCGGCACCACCTGAATATGCTGCGCCCCAATTGCCGACGCCATCCGCATGCGATCGCGCGTCGCCGGCAAATTCGCCTCCCACGCCTCACGAGTCGGCGGAATCGCCTCCCACAACCCGATCACGCTCGGCACGAACAACCCCGCATCGCGAATCATCTTCCCCAGATCAGCAAGATGGTTGCCCTGCCGCTCATACTCGCGAAGCTCGCCATCCCATGGCTCGATCGCGTCGTACCCCGCCTCCGAAGCGATGCGCACCTTGTCCACCAGCGATGCCGGACGAATCGTCGCGGTGTCCAGGCAGATCGGCCACGGGCTGCGACCATTCTGATACGTCCGCCGTCGCACCGGCGCAGTCGCGTTCCCCGACGAAACGCTGCATCCCGTCGCGGCAATGCCCACCCCCGCCGCCGCCCCCATCGACAGAAAATCACGTCGCTTCATCCGCTGTGCTCCCGTTGAAAGGTGTCCGCCCGCGTCTCACGACTTCGTCAGCCGCTCGATCGCCTCGCCCAGCACCGCTTTGGCCATCGCCTGCGTGCCCAGCTTTCCCCCGCCCGATGCCGCCACCGCACCGAAACGCTTCTCCGCAAGCTCCGTCCCCTCAAGCGACAAACCCAACTGCCGACCCGCATCGCGCACAATCGCCAGATCCTTCAGCACCAGATCCACCATGAATCCCGGATCGAAATCACCCGCCGCGATGCGTGGCCCAAGATTCGCAAGCTGCCACGAACCTCCCGCGCCTCCGCTCACCACCTCGATCATCGTCTTCACATCCAGATCGCTCGCATGCGCCAGCGCAATCGCCTCGCACACGCCCTGCAGCGCGTTCACCACCGCAATCTGGTTGCACGCCTTGCACGTCTGCCCCGCACCGCTCGCGCCGACGTGATGTAGCGTTTTGCCCACCGCCTCGAACATCGCACGACACCGCGCAAACGCCGCCGCATCCCCACCCACCATGATGCTCAGCGTGCCGTTGCGTGCTCCGACATCTCCGCCCGACACCGGCGCATCCAGCAGCGCCACGCCCCGCTCCGCCAAACGTGCCGCAAAGTCGCGCGTCGCCACCGGGCTGATCGTCGAATGATCCACCACGATCAACCCCGCCTCCGCCGACTGTGCCACCCCTTCGGCGCCGAACAGCACCGCCTCCACATCAGGCGTGTCCGTCACGTTCAGACAGATCACATCCGGCTTGCGTGCCGCCATCGCCGCGGGCGATGCGACCAGTTCCCCGCCACACTCCCGCACAAACCGTTCCGCGCGCTCCTTCGTGCGATTCCACACCAGCAGCTCAAACCCTGCTTTGCGCAGGTTCGCCGCCATCGCGCTGCCCATGATCCCCAAACCGATATAGCCGATTGTTTGAACCTGTTGCGACATGCTGATGTTGTAACCGCCCCACCCCTCCATTGCACGCAACGCCGCCATCACCCAGCCGTCAATCGCCCGGCGACGCCTCGCCCGCCCGATCCGGCTCCGACACGCCGATCAACTCGCGAAGCGTCCGCGATGTCTCCGACAACGGCACCGGACGCGCGTTCGGACGACCCAACGTCCCATCCGCACGCACCGTCGCAATCGACAACTGCACGTTCGTGAAAATCTCGTCCAGCACCTCCGTGCCGGGAATCGGCAGATTCTTCAGCGGCCGAAACGTTCCCGCCGCGAACAACAGCAGCGGGCTGTCCCAACCCTTCTTCAGATCGAACACCGTCCCCTGCAGCTGCATGTCCACCCCCCGGTTGAAGTACTTGAAGCTCTCCAACTGCACCAGCGCGCTTTCAAAGCGGAACACCGCCCGCCCGAACCCCGTCGGCTCAGGCCTACTCATCGACACCCCCATCGCGCGAAACACCGCGCCGATGATGTCAATGCTCGCAAGGTCCGACGCCGATACATCCACCCGGCCGTTCCCCACCGCCGTGTACCACTTGCGCACATCCCCCACGAAACTCACAAACCCGCTGATCCGCCCCACCGCCGGTTCATCGTCCGGCAGCATCGCCGCACGCAACCGCTGAAGATCCAGATCCTCAAAATCCACCCGCACATTCGAAAACCACTGCGCCTCGCGACGCGTCAACGAACTCCACACCGACACGCTGCCATCCGCGATCCCGAAGCGCGAATCATTCACCACCACCCGTCGCCGTCCCGCGTACGCCGTCGCATGCCCACCCGAAAAATCCAACCCGCGCCACGATGCATCCGTCGCTGTCACCTGCGCATCGATCCGCACCGGCTCCAGCGGACGTGCCTCATCCGCCGGCCCGAACGACACCTCGCCCGACACCCGCCCTGTCGCCTCCCCCGCTTCATCCAGCCAATGCGCCAGCGACGACAACGCCAGATCCCGATACGTCAGCGAACCCGTGCTGCGATGCCACTGCACGCGATCGAACATCCCCTGCCCTTCAACCGTCGCGCCCAGCACCGTCCCCTGCAACGCACGCACCTGCAGCGACTGAGGCGTCAGCGTGCCGTCAAACGACACCTCCGCCAGCGCCTTCTCGCCATCGAACACCTGCGTGTCCACCGTCATCGAGCCATACGCATCGCCCGTCACCACATCGATGTCCAGGTTCGTCGACCCATCGATGCGTGCGCTCAACCCCGCCTCCGCCACCTCAAGAGGCCAACCATCGCTGCGCAGCTCCGCACGAATCATCCGCGGGTCGCCCAGATCAAACGATGCGCTGCCCACCGCGCTGCCTTCGCCTTTGTGCAACTGCACATCATCAAAACGCAGCACGCTGCGACGCGTCGTCAGCCGACCTGTCATCCGGTCAAACGCGATCGGCCCCGTGCTGAACCCATCGATCGCCACCGTGCCCTCCACCCGCATGTCCTGCAGGCGCTCATGCGGCACAATCACATCCAGCGTCCCGTCCCACTTCCCTTCCACCTTCAATTCCGGGTTCGCGAAACGCGCCACACGCTGCAGCGAAAAATCACGCGCCTCCAGCTTCAATCGCGTCCGCGTCCCACCAAAGCGGTACGCACCCTCCAACTCGCACGAACCATCGAACAACTCGAACCGTTGCGACCGCAACGCCACCACCTCATCCCGCAACCGAACCTCAAGCGGCAGCGTCACCTCCGCCAACGGCTGATGGTTGATCACCACCGAATCGCTCACCAGCGTCCCCACCGCCGTGACATCGCGACCCTGCGGCCGACCCGTCACCGTGCCGTCCCACACCCATCGCCCAGCCCATGCCACCTCCCGTGTCCGCTCCGGGCGCATCGTCACCGACGCCGCCTGCTCACCCGCTTCACCAGTCCCGGTTGCCGGTGTTGCCGTCGCCATCGCCCCATCAACGGTCAGATCCACCGTCGCCTTGACCGTCGCGTCGAGCGACTGCTCACGCTCCGGGTCGTACGTCCCCGTCCCTTCCACCCGAAGAGGCCCAAGCGTCGCTTCCAGCTTCGTCACCTGCGCCCGTGCCCCGACGCCATCCGCCTCCACCACGACCGCCACAGGCGCCATCGCCACACCCGGCAGCGTCAACGCCTCCGAACGCACCTCACCTCGCCATGTCAGCGTGTCAACATCCACCTCCCCCGACGCTGCAACATCCAACCCCGCCCCCGTTCGCAACCGCTCCACCACCACCACAGGCCAGCGCATCGCCACCGTCGCCGCAAACCCATCCAACACGATCGGCTCCGCCTCATCCCGCGTCAGCCGCATCCGAGGCGCCCCAACCTCCCACACCATCGCGTCCCAGTTGCCGCCCGCACCCTTGGCCGTCAGCTCACCCTCCCACGCCCCCCACACCGACCGGCCGCGCATCGTCACCCCCACCTCCGCAGCGACCCGATCCAAACCGGGACGCTCCACCCGTGCCGTCACCGTCCCGCCATGCGTCGCATCCCCAGCACCGGCGATCAACGCCTCCGCCCACCGCGAATCCATCGCCGACCACGACCCCTCCAACCAACCCGTCTGCGTATCCAGCCGCCCCGCACCGTTCAGTTCCGCCCGCGTCCCCTCCACCGCCCCCCCAACCCGCGACCCCGTCACCGCAGCCCCCCGCACCCGCCCCGGCCCGCCCGACCCCCGCACCTCGCCCGGCAACTGCTCCACACCCGTCACCACCAACCCCTCAGGCATCACCGCGACTTCCGCCCCCTCCACCGTCACCCCCGCCTCACCCCGCAACCCGAATCCCCCAGCCCGTCCCTCCTCGATCGTCGCCACCCCACGCACCACCCCCGCCTCCACCCGTCCCGTCCAATCCCCCCGCAACCGCACCGGAACCGGAACACCCGCCAACCACTGCGACACCATCGCATCGCTCGGCGACGCCTCCACCGTCACCTCATGCGCCATATCACCCCAAGGCGTCAACCGCCCCGAAACCTTCAACACATCCTCCGCCGAACCCTCAAACGTCCACGCCACCTCACCCAACGGCGAACCCGTCAGCGTCACCGCCGACAGTTCCGTGACACCGTCCTCGCCCTCCACCATCACACGCCCACCCGCCACCGTCACCCGAGGCAGCGCCCCACCCTCCTCCGACGATGGCAGATGCTGCATCACCGTCGCCACCGCTTCCGCAACGTTCCACCGACCCCGTTCCTCACGCACCCGAACCGTCGGTTCGGCAATCTCCACCGCCTCCACCCGCACCGATCCGCCGCTCAACAGCAGCGACAACACACCGTTGTGACGTACCACCATCCGAGGCACCGATGCGAACGCATCATCCTCCAACGGCAACGCAACCGTCACATCCTCCAGCGTCGTCACCCCACCCCACGTCGCACGCAGCGTCCCCACCTCGATGCGCAGCCCCGTCTGCTGCTGCGCCGTCGACACCACCAGTTGCCGCGGCCAATCGCTCTGCAGCACCCAATGCACCGCGCCGATCGCAGCCACAACGACCACAACCAACAACACCAGCAATAAAACCAACACGCGTCGCATGCGCTCGCCGCCTTATTCAGGAGGCTGAATCGTCGGGATGTTCCCGATCCGGTTCGGACCGCTGCCGAAGAACCACCAATCCTCCCGACGCGTGCGGCCGACGAAAGGCCCCGAATGCGCCACCATCTCCCCCGTATCCGACCAGTACGCCACGATCGCCACACTCGCAAAACCCCACTGACGCAGGTTCTTCACCAGCGCCAGCTCAGGCGTCGCCACAGGCGAGGGAGGCAAACCCACTGCCGTCATCGCCGTCCCCACCGGAAGCGACGGAATGCCGATCAGAAACTCATACCGGTCGATCCCCACCCCACCCGTCCGCGCTTCGACGATGATCTCCGCATCCTCGCGCTTGGACATCAGCAGCACCCCGTTCATCAGCAGATGCGCCCGCAACTCCCCAATCACGAACTGCTGCTCCGATGCGGCAAAATAGGTCGTATCCACAAACACCCGGCGACCCCGCAACGGCTCAGCCGACAACTGCGCCACCGCAAGCCCACCCGCTGTGGACATGAGAAACTGCTCCGTCGCCGTCCGCGCCGGATCCGTCACCCGCGCGGTCGTACAACCCCCCGCCAACACCGCGGCGACACACAACATGCCCATCCACACAATCCGCATCACCCCAACAGCTTAAAGCCACCCCCCCCCAGAGGCAAAAGAGCCGATCAATCAACAGTGATCAGCTATTGAGATTTGCGCCCCCCACTCCACCACTCCACCACTCACCACCCCCCCTCAATCCACAAATACCTGCTAACCAATCACCTCCCGTCGGCCACCGTCTTGCAACACCTCCAGGCAAACGCGCGAATGGTTCGCCGCGTGCCACGGGAGATTCATCATGAAACGCCAACTGCCTTTCACGATCGCACTGTTCACCCTTGCGCTCCTCGCAGCGCCCAGCCACGCCCTGACCAACCCCGGCTTCGAACAAACCAACCTCAACGCCTGGAACCCCGAAGGCTTCGTCGAAATCGCCCAAACCTTCCGAGGCGTCGTCCCACCCACCCAGGGACTCCAGCAGGCCGTGATGTACACCGACCGGTTCGCCGTCCAGCAGAACAACCCCGCCGCCTCCGGACTGCGACTCGGCGCACAGCTCGGCGTCGACCTCACCACCGCACTCGCCGGCCGATTCATCCGCAACGGATCCGCCATCCAACAACAAATCAACCTCCTCACACCCGCCAACCTCGTCTTCGACTGGGCATTCGCCCATCGCGTCGACGAACCCAGCGGCAACGACGTCGCCTTCGTCATGATCGACCAGCAGGCCTTCATCCTCACCGACCTGGCCTCCGCACCCTTCACCCTCCTGGGCGACAACAACTTCGCCGCCACCCAATACTTCACCGAGCAGAACCTGCCCATCCTCCAGCCCGGCATCCACGACATCGCCTTCGGCGTCGTCGCCGTCGACTTCCCCGCAGGACGATCCGCACTCCTCGTCGACAACGTCAGGCTCATCCCCCAGACACCCTTCTTCGACGACCCCGACCCCTTCGCCCCCACCACCGGGTTCAACGGCCGCATCACCTTCTCCGCCGCCAACCCCGAACCCGCCACCGCCATCCTCCTCACCCTCGCCCTCACCGCCACCACCCTCACCACCCGCCGAAGACGCCCGTGAAAACCCCCAGACCGTGCTCGCTTCAGCGATCCACGCAAAAAGAAAAGAACTAACGAACTGAGGGACGTGAGGGGGGTGATTCAACGTTCTCCAACCTTGAACCTTGAATCTACAAATGTCACCCCCCTCCCCCCTCAACCTCACGACAAAACCCTCAACCTCTCGCGCCACCAATACTTCCAACGATTTTCGACCATGTCACCCCCACGACAAACACGACAAACACGACATGGGGAGCAGG
>CAZEFM010000107.1:0-11809 GCA_964511575.1 uncultured Phycisphaeraceae bacterium
GTTGAGCCAGTTGTCGCTGAGCTTCGGCGTGGATGACATCGACGGGACGGTGGTGTGGTACGACATCACCAAAGTGGGCGGCGGCGACACGCACCAGGAAGTCACCGTGACCGACCTGCGCCGCGCGGTGAAGCAGGCAGGCTTCGACCCCGTCGAACGCGACACGCTGTACCGACATGTGGTGCGCAACGGCGCCGAGTGGCAACTGGCGGAACCGGTGGCGGTGTGATGGATTGCCAATTGCCGATTGCTGATCGTCGATTGTTGTGTGCTGACCGCTGGCCTCTGATATCCGCCCTCTGACTTCCGTCCCCCTCCCCAATGCTGACGTCTGTCACATCTCTGCCACACGTGCCGCATCGTCCCGATGAGGGGCACAAGGGAACGTTCGGCACGGTGATCGTGGTGGGTGGTAGTCCGACGATGCCCGGGGCGGCGGCGCTTTGCGCGGCTTCGGCCCTGCGGGCGGGGGCGGGGCTCGTGAAAATCGCAGCGCCCGCGCCGGTGCTGCCCGTGGCGATCACCATCGAACCGAGCGCCACCGGCGTGGTGCTGGACGATGCACAGCGCGACGATGCGCAGGCAATCAATGCAGCCGATCCGCGCGGCGACGCGGTGCTCGCTGTCGGACCGGGGATGGGCGTGAACGATCGCACGCAACGGCTGGTGACGGCACTCCTGGCGGGAACGCGGCCGATGGTGCTTGATGCCGATGGCCTCAACGTGTTGGCGGAATCGGGTGAAACGCGAACCGGTGATGGGCCGCCCCTGGTCATGACGCCGCATCCCGGTGAGTTCGCCCGACTTGCCAGGCCGCTGGGCATCAGTGACGACCCGACCGATCCGCAAACCCGCCCCACCGCGGCGGCCAAACTGGCGCAGGCTCATCACGCGGTGGTGCTTCTCAAGGGCAGGCACACCGTGGTGACGGACGGCACGCGAATTTACACGAACACCACCGGCAACCCCGCCCTTGCCACCGCGGGGGTCGGCGATGTGCTGACCGGTCTTATCGCGGCGCTCATCGCTCAGGGCATGCAACCGTTCGACGCTGCTTGCCTGGGTGCGTACCTGCACGGTTTGGCTGGCGATGTGTGGCGCGACCGTCACGGCCCCAGCGGCCTCACCGCCCGCGATCTGGCGAACCTCCTGCCCGAAGCGTTTCAGCGACATCGGGCGGTGTGAAGCGATAGGTCGCGATGGTAACGCGACAAGTCGCGTCGCTTCTTACCCCTTCGTGCCTTTGTGTCTCCGTACCATCCCCACCTTCCCCGACACGCAATTCATCCTCTCCCGCACCCTCGCCCCTGCACGGTAACCAACGTGTGGCGCAGCAATTGCACCCCGACATGCGGAACCTGCGTCATCACACGCGAAAGGAGTTCGCCATGACCGATCAATACAACAATATCGAGGGCGTGCGGAGCAAAGCGTCCATCTTCGGCCATCCGATCCACCCGATGATCATTCCCTTCCCCATCGCGTTTCTGGTGGCGTTGTTCGTCACCGATATGGTGTTCTGGAGCACCGAGGATCGCTTCTGGGCGTTTCTGTCGTTCTGGCTGGCGCTGGCGGGGCTGGTCACCGGGGCGCTGGCTGCGGTGTTCGGCATGATCGACTTCGCCGGCATCCGCAAGGCACGACAGTATTCAGCCGGGTGGATCCACGCAGGTGGCAACGTGGTGGTGATGGTGCTGACCATCATCAATCTGGCGCTGCGCTGGCAGGATCCTGTGGAAGGCGTGCTGCCCTGGGGTGCAGCGCTGTCGGGCATCGTGCTGGCCCTGCTGATCGTCACCGGCTGGTACGGCGGCGAACTGTCGTATCGCTTCGGCATCGGCGTTTCCCCCCACCATCGTCGTGGAGAACGGCCGATGGGCGCGTAAGAACGAGCGGGGTCGAACCGCGAATGGATGCAAACGTCACGTGACGAAACATTCATTCGCGGTTTACCCTGATCTGTTCCTCCATCTGTGTCGTGCAGGCGACACGGCTGCGAACGACGGTGGCGAAATCGAAATGATTGTGCACCAGACCGGGAGACAGGTCGCGCAGCGCGTTGCTGCGATCGAAGCGAATCGGCGTCTGGACGTACGGCTTCATGTCCTCAAAGACACGGTCGAAGCGACGTGAGGCATCGGGCATGTCGGCGGACGAGGCTTGCGGTGCGAAGTTGATTGTCACCTGGGGCAGCCATTGCTTGAGCGCCACCGCCAGGTGCGCCAGCGGTGATGGCTGCGGTGCGGTGAGGTGATAGGATCGCGGCGTGCGGGACGACAACGTCGGTCGCGCCAGATCGATCATCGCGGCGATGAGCCAGTCGGCGTGGACAAGATCGATCGATGCCTGCGGATCGAGACGTAAAACGAAGGGTTCGCCCTTGCGCCAGGCGCGGGTGATGGCGCGAGCGCACAACTCCGCCATGTTGGCGATGCGACGCGCGGGCGGGTTCTCCATGACGATACTTGGGCGGAAGATCGCGCCGGGCATGCCGCGTGCGAGGCAACGTCGCACCGCCGCCTCACCACGTGCCTTGGAGGCTTCAAACGCGTTGCGAAAGCGTTGACTGCAATCCAGTTCATCCTCGCGCACGGTACCGCTGCGCGCTCCGGCGACAAACGCGGTGCTCACGTGCCAGAAGGGCCCGCCGCCATGCTCCATGAGGCGGAGCAGTTGACGCGTGGCGTCTTCGTTGATGCGTTGTGCGAGTTCGGCCACGCTGGGTTCGTGCGCTTTGAGACTGGTGGCGCCGGCGAAGTGCCACAGCCCGCCGTCCGTATCGGTGAGCCGTCGCGCCTGTGTGGCGGATAGGTTCAACTGCGACAGGTCGCCATCGATCACGGTGATGCGGCCATCGAATCGGTCGAGCAACTGGTTGAAACGCTTGCTGCGAAACGATGTCGATGTCGTGCGTGCAAGGACGATGGCGTGCGTCCGGGGACGGGTGGTCAGCATCGCCTGAAGGAACAGCGACCCGAGCGCTCCGGTTGCGCCGGTCATGGCGAACGTCTCGGGCTGATAGGTCGATGCGGGCTCATCCTGATCAAACATGCCCCGCAGCGTGCAATCGCAATGCCACGGTCAGCCAGACGCTACAGCCTCATCGGGATGATCCCAGGCGTGCCGCAGCTTGTTGCAACTGTCGATGAAATGACTGCGATCGGGGGTAAACACCTCCAGCGTAATCATGCCATCGTAACCCACTTCCTGCAGTGTTCGCAGATGTTCGCGGTAGCGGACCACACCCGTGCCCAGCGGCAGGTGCAGGTCAGCAGTGCCGCCCTTGTTGTCGTGCAGATGCACGTGCTTGAGACGGTCGGCATAGTGACGAATCAGTTCATCTGTCGTGTCTTTGGCGGTGTAGAGGTAAGCGTGACCGATATCCAGATGCAATCCCAGTTCGGGCAGCGGACCGAGCAGTTCATCGAGCTGTGCGATGTTGTTGTAGGTGTAAGGCAGGTTCTCGACCATGATGCCGATGTTGTGGTTGCGGGCATCGGGCAGCAGTTCGCTGAGGCTTTGCAAATTGCGTTCGATCCAATACGGCCGCTCGTGCATGGGCACGTTGCGATCAGGGTGAACGTTCATCCACCGCGCTCCAATGGCGGCAAACGCGTGCAGGCATCGTCGCAGCTCCGTCACCGCTGCCACGCGCAGTTCCTCGATCGGGCTGGCGATGGGCAGGTAGAAGGCGGTGTGGCCGATGACGTCGAGCTGGTGATGTTCGAGGGTGGCGCGGATGTGCTGCGCATCGATGGCGGCGCTGGAGGCGGCGGGCGGCTCGAGGGTGAGGTCGACAAAGTCGAGCCCGATGCTCGCCATCCACGCCAGTTCCTTGTAGAGATCGCGTCGCGGATCGTTCATCGCGCCGATCAGCATGATGGCTCCTGTGCATCGTCGGCGTTGTTGGGGCCGAACCAGTCGCGACTGTCCAGAAGATCGATGCGCCGCCTGCCCAGCGTTGTGCCGTTGGAGGACCATGGCACCTCGGCAAGCCCCAGGCGCTGCCACACCTCAGCGGGTGTCTGCCTCGCCGTGTCGGGGCAAAGCCAGCCGAATGTGCACAGCAACCCGCACAAAAGCGATCGATCATCGCCCACGATGTCGATGAGGTGATTCCAGTCGAGCTGGTGCGCCTGGGTGTTGAGGACGCTGAGCAGGTCGGGCCAATCGCAGCGTTCGCGTTGCATGACGTAAAGTTTGGCGAAGATCAGTTGCTCCGGTGGAATCAGCCGCAACGGGATACCGTTGGCGACGAACGCCGCGCCGCCTTCGATCCAGTCGTCGTCGACCAGGGCACGATGGTTGGCCATCTCCCAGATGATGTCGATAATCGCGCCGTGCTGATAGCCGCGATAAATCCAACTCCGGTCGTACGAGTCGCGGTCGAAGTAATCTTCAAAGCCATGTCGGGTGATCAGATCGATGAACGCCTGACGATCGTGAGGTCGCACGAACAGATCGATGTCGCGCGTGTTGCGCCACCGCCCGGAGTAGAGCGAAAACGCGATGCCACCGCCAATGGCGAACGGCAACGCCAACTGCTCTGCCTCCTGAAGCACCGGCTCGTAGAACGCCCACTCGCGGTCGGTGACGAGTCGCGACCAGTCCACATCGATGGGCGAGCGTTGACGACGTTCAGACACGAAAATCACCTCCGCTGAGTTATAGCCCCGTGTCACACGTTCGACGCGGCCGTTCCAGTCGCCCGATGGTCGATTGCGGATTCTCCCCAGCGTGCGGCTTATGGGCGAGACCCGAAACACCGCCGCCTCAGTCATTCCCGCAGCCACAAATCAGCACGGCGCCCACGGGCATGGCTAGGCTCACGCCGATTCGGCCGTTGGCGCAGCCGCCCTATTCTGAATCGCACGTCTGAAACGCATCATGGTCGCCCTGCAACAAGGAGCCCGCGTATGGCCGGTGCAGCCAAAGCTACGGTGAATCACGACAAGATCAAAGAGTGGGTCGAGTCACGCAAAGGCAGCCCGGCCTGTGTTCGCGGCACCGGAGGAAAGAACGATCCCGGGATCCTGCGCATCGACTTCCCCGGCTACAGCGGCGAGGACACCCTCGAACACATCTCCTGGGAAGACTGGTTTCAGGCGTTCGACGACAATGAGCTGGCGTTCCTGTATCAGGACACCGTGGAGGGTGGCGAAAGCCGATTCTTCAAACTGGTCAGCCGCGACTCGGTGGATATCGAAAGCGAAACGGCGAACAACCTGCCGCCGCATCAGCGTAAGGCCCGGCAGCGGCATCGGCCATCACAGGGTTAAGCCGTCACGTTTCGATGGCATTGCGGTGTCGATGCGTCGTATGGGTTTGGCCTCGCTCTGCCGCACGGTGAGCTGGCGCACACCCCACAACGGCAACTCGCTGGGGGAAAGGAGCAACGTGCATGGTCACAGCGCGACGGAAGGTTCGGGTAGGGATCATCGGTGTGGGAAACTGCGCCTCGTCGCTCGTGCAGGGCGTGCAGTTTTACAAGAACGCCGATGAATCCGACACCGTACCGGGCCTCATGCACGTCAATCTCGGCGGCTACCACATTCGCGATATCGAGTTCTCTGCGGCGTTCGACATCAACGTCACCAAAGTGGGTCGGGATCTCTCCGAAGCCATCTTCGCGGAACCGAACAACACCGTTCGTTTCGCCGATGTGCCGCCGCTGAACGTGCCCGTGCATCGCGGCATGACGCACGATTCGATCGGCAAACACCTGGAGAAAGTCATCACCAAAGCGCCAGGCCCGACCGACGACATCGTCGAAATCCTGCGAACAACACGGACGGATGTCGTGGTGTGCTACCTGCCCGTGGGCTCGGAGATGGCGACGAAGTGGTACGTCGAGCAGGTGCTTGAAGCGGGTTGTGGGCTGGTGAACTGCATCCCCGTTTTCATTGCGTCCGAACCCTACTGGTCCAAGCGATTCGCCGACCGCAACCTGCCGGTCATCGGCGATGATATCAAATCGCAGCTCGGCGCCACCATCACCCATCGCGTGCTGACGAACCTCTTTCGCGAACGCGGCGTGCGGCTGGATCGCACCTATCAACTCAACTTCGGCGGCAACACCGACTTTCGCAACATGCTCGAACGCGAACGACTGGAATCGAAAAAAATCTCCAAAACCAACGCGGTGACGAGCCAACTCGATCATCCGATCTCCAGCGACAATGCCCATGTGGGGCCGAGCGACTATGTACCGTGGCTGACCGATCGCAAGTGGTGTTACATCCGCATGGAAGGCACGACATTCGGCAACGTGCCGCTGAACTGCGAAGTGAAGCTCGAAGTGTGGGATTCTCCCAACAGTGCCGGGGTGGTGATTGATGCGGTGCGCTGTGTGAAGCTCGCGCTGGATCGCGGCGTGGGTGGCGCACTGGTGGGACCGAGCAGCTATTTCATGAAGACGCCGCCACAACAGTTCACCGATGCCGAGGCACGACAGCGAACGCTGGCGTTCATTCACAACACGGAACGCGCTGCACCGGATGCCGCCGATCGGGCCGCAAAGGTGAAGTTGTGACGCCACGCTCTGCCATGGTTGATCGCACCACCGCTTGACGGGAGCGCCGTAATGATTGATTCGGTGATGTTCTGGAACGAACCGAACAACAAGTCGCACTGGGATTTCGAGATCGACCCGGACTGGTCGAAGTTCGCGCGTATGGTGAAGCTCGCCGCCCGAGCGGTGCGCTCGGTCAACCCGCACCTGCTGCGTGTGCTCGGCGGCATCTCGCCCATCGATCCGGCTTTCATCGAAAACATGGCCAACCGCGGCGTGCTGGACGAACTGAACGTGGTGGCGGTACATGGTTTCCCGCTCGACTGGAACAACTGGGCGCTCAACGACTGGCCCAAACGTCTGGAAGAGATTCAGGCGGTCACCTCCCTGCCGGTATGGATCTCGGAAGTGGGCGTGTCGACATTTGGCGCGGAGGAGGTGCAGGCGTTTGGTCTGGAACGGACGGCGGAACTGTTGATTGGCCGATCGCCGCGCATCCACTGGTACAGCCTTTATGATCTGCCACAGGCATGGCCCGCCACAACGCGTCATCGTGAAGCGGAAGGGTCAGCCTACTACCGACACTTTTACATGGGGTTGCTGCGTGAGGATGGCACACCAAAGCTCGCCGCCCGGGACTTTTCCCGCTACACACCGGAGTTCGGCATCTGCCAATGGTTCCATTTCCAGGACCATCGACTTGATGACGCCGTGGCATGGCTGCAGCGGTTGGGTGTGCGCTACCTCCGCACCGGGTTGAGCTGGTCGGACTATCACCGGCCCGAGGCGTTGGCGTGGTTTGATCGGCAGATGGAAGCGCTGGCGGAGTTCGATGTGACGCTGACGTTCTGCTTCACACCTGAATCGTGCGGCGAGCAGCCACATCACACCAGCGCGCCCAAACGGTTGGAGGAATACGCCGAGTTCTGTGTGGCGATGGTGGAACGGTACGCAACGGCACGGCCGAGCACTGCCAACGAACGGCAGGTGGTCGGTCGCGGTGGACAAATCGTATGACGATGGAATGAGCTGTTTCGCGACATCGTCTGCGGGGGAACAGATCTGATGGAGCGCAATCATGATCCAGGCGGCTCAACAGGCACATCGACGGCTGAACCTCAACCTGCATGTCACCATTCGCGACTGCCGGGAAAGCGATCTGACCAATCTGGAATGGTTCGGCTGCTATTCAGGGCATCGCGACACGATTCGCGCGGCGTTTCGGCGGCACGAGCGAGGCGATGCGTGCATGCTGGTAGCGGATCTTGACGGGTTTCCCGTCGGCCAGGGGTGGGTCGAGTTCGGCAGGCGGGCGCTTGATTCAGTCGGTTACATCTGGGCGTTGCGTGTCATGCCGTTCCTCCAGAACAAAGGCATTGGCACATCCATTCTGCAGGTGGCGGAGCAGATGCTGCGACAGCGCGGCTTCACGTGGGCAGAACTGGGGGTGGAGAAGCATTCGCGCGCCAACGCGCTCTATCAGCGGCTGGGTTACCACATCGTCGGCGCATCGATCGATGATGTGACGTATCGCTCGCCCGATGGGGAGCTGCGTCGCGAACCGATCGACCAGTGGATTTGCCGCAAGAACATCCGCTTCCCGATGGAGGATCGCGTCTCCACGAACGAGGAAGTGGAAACGACATGATCGCAGCGGCGCACAACGTGGCGGTGCGCTGGACGATCGGCCACGTGAATGCGCGCGGCTTCGAGGCGTTGCGGCTGTCGATCTGGGGTGCGTGGCAGGTATTCGGCGAAGCGGCGGAGTATGCCGTGTGTGTGAACACCATCGGCATCGATCGTGCCCGCGAACGGACGGGCGATGTTCCTGACGCCGTTTGCTGGATCGATGCAACCGATGCGATGCCATCGTTTCTTCATCGACACCTGGAGCCGGAGATGGCGGATGGTGTGGCGTGGAAGTTCGCGCCGCTGCGGGTGTTTCCGGATCGATACGAATTGTCGCTGGACAACGACTGCGTGCTGTGGCGTCTGCCGCAGGCGATTCGCGCGTGGATGGAGGACGGTGAACGCGACCGGTGCGTACTGCTCGAGGATGTGCGGCCGTGCATCGGCAGCTTTGCGCCGTTCTGCAGCGGCAAACCCTGCAACGGTGGGATGCGCGGGTTTCCGCCGGCATTCGATCTGGAGCGGGCACTGCGGGCGCTATTGCGACAGAACCCGTGCATGGTCGCTTCGGGGTTGGATGAGCGCGGGTTGAACGTCGCGGCACTATCACGAGCTGTCGATCCGCTTGTGGTGCGCATGGGCGAGGTGGCGATCTGCTCGCCGTTTCCACCCCACATGCGACATCTGGGATCGTGCGGGGCGCACTTTACGGGGATCAATGCGCGACACCTGCCCTGGTCGCTGAACGGTCGACCGGCTGTCGATTACATCCGCGAACACTGGCAGCGTCATCGCGACACGTTGTATGAACGCATCAGGATCAGCGACAAGGCTGCATCGGCGGGCGCCTCGAACGCAGGGTTGCACCGAAACATAACTCGGCGATCCCCCGAGCGTACCGCTCACCTCGGCCACAATACCATCAGGCAGAATTCAACACGGGAGTGCGACAATGGAACGATGTGAACGATGCGGGAACGAGTATGACAAATGCATTGAAGTGATCAAGGATGGCGAGCGTCACACGTTCGACAGCTTTGAATGCGCGGTGGATGCGCTGGCGCCGCGATGCGCCCACTGCGGCATTCGCATCATCGGGCATGGCGTGGAAGCGGATGGCACGTTCTTCTGCTGCGCTCATTGCGCCGAAGCGGAAGGCGTCGCGGCGGTGCGCGATCGGGCGGAACACCCATGAGGTCCATGATCCGTCCGTTGAACCCGCAAGACACGATGGTGAGATGGCCGGTCGTTTGCTCGCCGTGAGAAAAGCGCTTTGCGTGCGGGGGGTGGTCGGCTCTACACTTTTGGTATGTCACGCTATCAACAGAAAATCATCGAGCGTTATTACGAGCACAAGGGCACCATCAATGCCAACCGGCTGGCGGAGATCGTGTCGGATCTGTACCTGACCGACTCGCCCTCTGCGACGGCGAAGCTTTGGGACCGTGCCGCCAAGGCGCTGGCCGGGGCGGAGGTCGATCCCAAACGCATCGAGGCGGTCATCAAGGCCCGCGATGTGCAGGCACTGGCGAAGCTCGCCGGTGAGTTATCCGTGGGATCAGCCAAACCCGCGGGCGGTTCAACATCCGAGGCTGACAAGCCCGCAACGGCGACAAGCGGCGCGGCGACCGGCAGCCATCTGCCGACTGCCGACGACCCCACATCGCCCGAGACGCTCAAGGCGGCATACAAGGCGTTTAAGAAGCGACTCAAGCTCAACCGGCTCGATGAGGAGTCGCGACTGGGACGCAGCCCGCTCAGCGGTGGGCAGCGATCTCAGATCGTCGCCATTCAGCCGCCACGCGATTATCCCGCCGCCACGTGGGAAGCGCTCGTCAAGCAGGGCAAGCTCAAGGCATCGGGCCGCGGGTTCTACGAGTTGGCGTAACAGCGCCACGACAGGCCGCATGCCGAGCGCCGCAATGTGCTACTTGCGCGCCTCGTCCTCATCTCGGGCGATGACCCACCACGTGGTGTCAGGCGGCGCGCCGCTGCGATTCACTTCACGCACCGATCGGATGATGTCCATCGGCAACAACACCGCACCCAGCGCAAGCAATCCGATGAACACGGTCAGCGCGATCGCGCGCGGCTCGGCACCCAGCGACGCCCCACCGGCGAGCATGTAGCCGCTCATCCCCAGCCCGAAGATCACAAGCACGGCTTTGAATTCCGTGGGGCCGAACGCGGCAAGGGTGAACTCACCGGTGATCTTCGCCTTGATGCTGGTCAGAAGCGCAATGGCGTTGAGGATGATGACGCCGGCGAGCCCCAGGTCCAGCCGCCCCACCGCGACCGCCATGCCGACGATCCAATAGGAAAAGGAGATCGGGTCGAGCAGGTGGTCCAGCAGTTCCCCGCCGTTGCGGCACTGCCCGGTGGTGCGTGCATGAGCGCCATCGACCATGTCCGACAGGTGGTTGCCCCCCGCTCCTGCCGCGGCGAGCAAACCGCCCCACCAGGTCGTCGTGCAGTAGGCAAAGCCCACCGCCCCCACCGCCGCCCACAGGTGGCCGATCACCACGATGCCCTCGGGCGGAAACCATCGCGGGATCGGCAACCACTGATACGCCTTGCGCGCCAGCGGCGCGAAGTACGGATCGAGCATGCTGTGGGAGATGCGTCGTCCCATCGTCGCCCCCGAATCAGCGAATCCGGCGCTCAGCCTTCGCCCGGCTCGGTCATGCTGCGCGGGTCGAGCAGTTCGTTGAGCTTCGCCTCATCGATGAGCTTCTGCTCGAGCACCAGTTCGCGAATCGTCTTGTTTTCCTTGAACGCCTGTTTGGCGATGCGGGCGGCGTTGTCGTACCCGATCACCGGCGCGAGGCTCGTCACCATCATCAGCGACTGATCGATGAGCGCTTCGCACCGCTCGCGGTTGACTTCGAGCCCGATGAGAAGCTTGTCGACGAGCACGTTGCTCACGTTGGCGAGCAGCCGCACCGATTCGAGAAACGCATCGATCATCACCGGCATGGCGACGTTGAGTTCGAAGATCGACCCCACGCCCCCGAGCCCCGCCGACGTCACCACCGCATCGTTGCCGATGACACGGCAGCACACCATCATCACGCTTTCACAGATGACCGGGTTGACCTTGCCGGGCATGATCGACGAACCGGGCTGAATCTCAGGCAGCATCAGTTCGAAGATGCCGCAACGCGGACCGGAACCCAGGTGCCGAATGTCGTTGGCGATCTTGGACAGCGACACCGCGATCGTCTTAAGACACGCATGCGCCTGCACAAACGAGTCGGCGGCCGCCTGCGCTTCGGGATGGTTCTCCGCTTCGACAAAGTCGATGCCGAGCCGCTGCTTCAACACATCGCACACGTTGGCGGCAAACTGCGGATGGGTGTTGATGCCCGTGCCCACAGCCGTACCACCAATGGGCATGTTCTGCCGCATGCCTTCAAACGCCGCCTGCGCGCGGGTGATGCTGAAGCGTGCCTGCTGGGCGTAGCCGCTGAACACCTGCCCCACACGGATCGGGGTGGCGTCCATCAGGTGCGTACGGCCGATCTTCACGATGTCGTCCCAGCGCTTCGCCTGGCCGTCGAGTGTCTGATGCAGCCGCTCCAGTGCGGGCAGCAGCGCCTGCTTGATCTGGGCAGCACCGGCAATGTGCATGGCTGTGGGGAAGGTGTCGTTGCTCGACTGCCCCATGTT
>CAZEFM010000108.1:0-11432 GCA_964511575.1 uncultured Phycisphaeraceae bacterium
TGATGCCCAGTTGCGCGCCGCGGTGGAGGATCTGCTCAAACGGCTGCCCGAGGCGCAGCCGACGGCGCGCGGGGCGGAGTGAACGCGTTATTCAGGCTTACCGGGAAGGTGAGCGCGCGACCAGGGTTACCTTCGCAACACGATGATCAGACCGACAAGCATCGTGATGTCGAGTGCCACGAGCAGAAAGGCTAGGACTGCAGCGTACCGCCCAAGGAAAACACACTTGCGGTACGTGCTGACAAAGGCGAAAAGCAGCGGTAGCTGCGCGATGAAATAGAACCAGGGACCGCGATATTTTACGGGTGGCATGCCGACGGTGGCGAATCCGATGGTGCCGAAAAGACCGATTCCCGCCCCCAAAGCGAGAATGACGAGCAGCGGAGCCAAAGATCCTAGTCGGGCGTTGCGCGGTGCAACATCGAGCTTGACCATTCTTCGACAGGTCGCACACTGCATCGCCGTCACCGGTGCAGCGGGGAGTTCACCGCCACACGGGCATTTTTGCAGGGCAGGCACAATGCGATCGGTGGTAGTCTGCACGGTCCGTTCGCTTTCAGAAGTACGAAAACAATATGACCGACCCAACGACCAGAATGAAGACATCGGCAAGCGTTAGCTGATTCAGCCGAGACCGGGACAGCCGTGCCATGCGTCGCCTGACGCAGTAAAGACACATCAGCATCGGGATCTGCATACCAAACAAAATGGTTGGGATGGGGAAGTGGATGCTTTGTGTTACTGATACTCCCAGCAGCAGTATAGAACCCGCCCCCGCGCCCATGCACACCATCGCGACAAGCCTGACCCATGCAGGGTTGTAGGGCTCATCGAAATAGACACCCAGTTCCAGCTTTTCGCCGCATTCAGGGCATTGGGGCTGGCTGATGCCGCGGAGGTTGTAGTCGCAGCGCGGACAGGGCAGGTCGCGTGTGGCGACGAAGTCGATCAGGCTGATCTCGTCCTGCTCCGGAAGGGGTGACATGACGCAATATTACATCAAGGCGATGAGGTTCCCAAGCGCAAGCCGCGTGGTTCGCTGAAGCGACCACGCCGAGGGGGGCTGGTGTGCGATGTGGCTTACGTGTGGCCCAGGGTGAGCGGGACCGGTTGCGGGCGGACGGTGTGGGTCGGCTCGATGGCGATCTGGAGCGGACGACGCTTGCCGCCGGCGGGGGGCAGGCCGTCCTGGTCGACGATCCGCTGGATCGCCATGATGCCTTCGATGAGCGTTTCCGGTCGCGGCGGGCAGCCCGGCACGTACACATCCACCGGGATGAACTGGTCGACACCCTGCACCACGGCATAGTTGTCGAAGACGCCACCCGTCGAGGCGCAGGCACCCATCGAGATCACCCACTTGGGCTCGGTCATCTGCAGGTAAATGCGCTGCAGAACGGGCAGCATCTTGATGGAGACACGGCCCGCCACGATCATCAGATCGCTTTGGCGGGGGCTGAAGCGCATGACCTCGGCGCCGAACCGCGCCAGGTCGTACCGGCTGGCGGCCGTCGCCATCAGCTCGATCCCGCAGCAGGCGGTGGCGAACGGCATGGGCCACAGCGACGACCGCCGCGACCAGTTCACCACCTTCCGCAACTGGGTGGTCAAAAATCCTTCCGATGGCAAAACCGCTTCAAGACCCATGAGTTCGTCCTTTGCTGTAGCGGTGTAATTCTAGGGGTTTCAACGGGCGGGGCAATGCGGACGCCGAACCGCCCCCAAAACACCAATCATTCGCCGAGGGGAAACGGCGTGATCGGTCGCGCTTTCCGCCTTGTGCGGGGCGATCTGATACCATACCCGCCGTGCGTCACGGGCAAAGCTCAGTGCGGCTGATTGTCTTTTCCGACGATTGGGGACGGCACCCCTCCAGTTGCCAGCATCTGGTGGGCAAGCTGTTAACGCGATACCCCACGGTGTGGGTCAACACGATCGGTACCCGTCGGCCCAACCTCAGCGTCAGCGACATCAAGAAGGTCGTCGCCAAGCTGCGGCAGTGGTCGATGCCACACGATCATCGTGACCTGCCGGCGAACCTTTCGG
This sequence comes from uncultured Phycisphaeraceae bacterium, assembly GCA_964511575.1. Taxonomy (GTDB): domain Bacteria; phylum Planctomycetota; class Phycisphaerae; order Phycisphaerales; family Phycisphaeraceae; genus CALKHT01. The sequence continues at coordinate 2,047 of CAZEFM010000108.1, forward strand.
TGCTCAACCCGCGGATGTGGCCGGGCTTTCGTTCAGGCATTCAGCGGCGGATGAACGCCAGCCTCATTTCCCGTGCGGTCCACGAAACGCTGGGACCGCGACGGAGGGACCCCGCCACCCGCATCGCCATCACCACCGTGCCCATCACGGCGGATCTGGTCGGCAAGCTCGATGTCGACTGCTGGATCTACTATTGCGTGGATGATCTGTCGGTCTGGCCCGGCCTCGATGGCGAGGTGATGCGCCGGATGGAGCACGAGCAGGTGCAGAAGGTCGATGCGCTGATCGGCGTGTCGCAGGTGCTGTGCGACCGCATCGCGCAGATGGGGCGCACCGCCACGTTGCTGACGCACGGCATCGACCTGGCGCACTGGACGGCGGTGCAGGAGTCGCGGCCGAGCATGAGTGACCTGCCCGAATGGTGGCCGCGCAACGATCACCCGGTGTATCTGTTCTGGGGCCTGATCGATCCGCGGCTGGAGGTGAGTTGGTGCCGGGCGATGTCGATGCGGCTTCCCGGGACGCTGGTGCTGGCGGGGCCTCAGCAGTTGGGGGAGGAGGGGCTGGAGCTTCCGGGGCGTGCGGTGATGCCGGGGGCGGTGCCGTACGCGGCGCTGCCGATGCTGGCGGCGGCGGCGGATGTGCTGGTGATGCCCTACGCCGATCTGCCGGTCACCCGAGCGATGCAGCCGCTCAAGTTCAAGGAATATCTCGCCACGGGCAAGCCGGTGATCGCGCGTCGCCTGCCCGCCACCGAGCCGTGGGCCGGTGCAGCCGATCTGGTGGACAACCTCGACACATTCCTCGATCTGGTGCAGGAACGCACACAGACCGGCACGCCTGCCTCACAGCTTGCGGCGCGGCAGCGACTGGCGGAGGAATGTTGGAGCGACAAGGCGGTGATCTTCGATCGCATTCTGCATGAAGCGGCGACCGAGCGTCGCCGTCTTAAGGTGTAACGAGCTGCATCAAGGGGGCTCAAGGCCGATGGGGGCGTCGCGATTCATCCATCAACCGACACAACCGAGAAGGTATTCTCCATACCGCTTTTGACGGCTCTGCTCCTGTTCGTCCGTCGCATAAAGGGAGTTCATATGTCTGTTCACACGTTCTTCGGAGTCATGCTCATGCTTGGCACTACCACGGCCGCCGTCGCCCAACCGCGCTACGAAGGCGCTATTGCCGAAATCGAGCGCATCGTTGCGGATGAACTCGAACGCGGCATCATCAAGGGGGTGTCCATCGCCATCGTCGATGATCAGACCGTGGTGCATGCCAGGGGATATGGTCTGGCGCATCTGGATCCCGCCACACCCGCCACCGAAAAGAGCATCTATCGCGTTGGTTCCATCTCGAAGGTGGTCAATGCTCTGGCGATCGCTCAGCTTGTCGATCAAGGCAAGCTCGACCTCGATGTGCCGATCACGCAGTATGACCCGACCTTTCACATCAACAATCCCTTCGACAACACGGAAGCGATCACGCTGCGACACCTTTTGTGTCACCGCTCGGGTCTGGTGCGCGAGTCGCCGGTGGGCAGCTACTTCGACATGTCCGAGCCTTCGATCATGGAATCGGTGGCGTCGCTGGCCTCCTGTGCGCTGGTGGAGCCGCCCAACACACGGACGCGCTACTCCAACATCGGTCCGACCGTGGCGGGGCGGGTGCTTGAACAGGTGACGGGCAACACGTACGACCTTCACCTGCGCGAACACCTGCTCGAACCGTTGGGCATGACATCGGCCGATTTCAGCCGCCCGGAAAGCGAGCACGTCGCCACCGGGTACATGCGCATCGCGCAGCCGGATGGCTCGTTCGTCTACCACCAACCCGCGCCGGTGTTTGAGCTGGCGACCAGCCCGGCGGGCAACCTCTACGCCAGTGCCGAGGATCTTGCCCAGCTCGCGAAGATGATCTTCGCCGGGGGGAAGGCGAACGGGAAGCAGATCATTTCGGAGAAGATGCTCAAAGAAGTGTTCACCGTGCAGCTCACCGATGCGGACAGCGGCTTCGGCCTGGGGTTCATGATCAGCAACTTTGCCGGTCACCGCGCGGTGAGTCACAACGGCGCGGTGTACGGGTTCAGTTGTTCCTTCATCGCGCTTCCTGAAACAAAGGTCGCGGTGATCGTGCTGACCAATGAAGACATCGCATCGGGTCCGCTGGCCCGGATCACACACCATGCGATGCATCAGGTGCTTCACGCCAAAACGGGGCAGGATCTGCCCGCCGTTGCGGCCACGGTGGAGCTATCCGCGACCGATGCGGAGGCGATCGTCGGCGAATACGAATCGGAAAGCTATTGGGCAACGATCAGCACCGGTGACGATGGTGAGGTTTTCGCGAACATCTCCAGTCAGGAGATGACGCTGCGGCATGTTGGTTCGCTTCGTTTTGAAGCGGATGGCCGCTTTGTTCACGCCGGCGGTGTTGCGTTTGAGCGCGACGGTGAGGGCAGTGTCACCGGCTTCACCGCACTGGGGCAGCGCTTCAAGCGTGTGGATCCCGATGCCGTCGAACCACTGCCCGCCGCGTGGGAACGGTTGCTGGGGGTGTATGGCGACCCGATCATTCCGCAGATCATCAGCGTTCGTCACGGCCACCTTTACGCCATGACGGAGAACATGGTCGACTACCGGATGCGGCCGCTGAATCAGGCGGTCTTTCACATGTCGCCGGGACTTTACGCACACGAGCAGACCGTGTTTCAGTTCGATGCCGATGGCATCGTGCACAGCATCATCATGGCGAACGTGTTGATGCCGCGACGTGATGATGAATGAGTTTAGGAACAAGGAATTTTCAATGGCCGATATTTCAACCGCGCCGCAGATGCCCGATTCCACGCCGATTGACATCGACAGCGTGGCTCCCGCGCTGGAGACACTGTCGAATGCCGCAGGCGACGTCGCGGAAGCCGTCGGACAGGTCCCCTCACTCATTCATCCTGATCAGCACTGGCTGATTCTGGCGGTGATCGTGGCGGGCGTGGCGCTGAGTATCTACCTGGAGCAGACCTACCGATGGGCGGCACGGGTGAGCGGCCCGCTGCTGGCGCTCGTCATCGCGATGATTCTCGCCAACACCGGCATCATGCCGCGCGAGGCGGAGGTCTATTCGCTCATCTATGGCCATGTTGTGCCGTTGGCGATTCCGCTGCTGCTTTTCCGGGCGAACGTGTTTCGCATGTTCAGTGTCTCACGCAGCCTCTTCATCGCGTTTCATATTGCCACGGTGGGAACGCTGCTTGGTGCCGTCGTCGCTTTCGTCACGATGCGCACGATGCAATGGGAAATGGCCATGCTGCCCGAATCAGTCGCAACGATGGCGGCAAGTTACATCGGCGGGGGGATCAACTTTGTGGCCGTATCCAACACCTATAACGTGCCCGAAGACATCCGGGCGCCGCTGCTGGTGGCGGACAACTTCGTCATGGCGGCCGCGTTCGTCGTGCTGCTCGTCGTGTCCGTCAGCCGATTCGTCCTGAGCCAGTTCCCGCATCCGCACACCGCCGCGGTCGATCCGGAGGCGGCGAAGAACCTCGCGGCTGAGCACTGGAAACGCAAGGACGTCGGCCTCATGGACATCGCCAAGGCGCTGGCGATCGCCTTCGCCGTCACGGGTGGGGCGATGACGCTCGCCGCCTGGTACAAGGGCTATGTTGCTGGCAGTCCGCTCGAAAAGAGCGCCGTGATGACCATCCTCTTCAACCCATACGTCATCATCACCTTCGTGATGCTTTTCATCGCCACCGTGTTTCATCGCGGCATGAGCCGCATCCACGGCGCGGACGAAATGGGCACTTACCTGCTGTATACCTTCCTCTTCGTCATCGGCCTGCCCGCGAACCTGTTCGTGGTGCTGCGCGATACCCCTGCCATGTTCGTGCTGTGCATCATCATCGCCATGGTGAACATCGTGGTGACGCTCGGCGTGGGACGGCTGCTGCGCATCAATCTCGAGGACCTCATCATCGCCGTGAACATTTCGCTCGGCGGGCCGCCTACCGGCGCGGCGTTCGCCATCAGCAAAGGATGGGACAAGCTCATCCTTCCCGCGTTGGTGGTGGGCATCTGGGGCTATGTGATCGGCACCGCGCTGGGCATTCTCACCGGCAACGTGCTGATGCGGTTCTGATGGCGCATCGGGCCATCTCGTCCGCCGCAGCGTCGATGGTGGATCAGCCCGTGGACTCGCCGTTCGTTTCGTTCGTCGCGCCGGCGACGTTCAACGCGGCGAGCATCTCGGTGATCGACGTCGACTCGAGCACAGCGTTCCGCGTCACCGGATCCTCGAACGTTTCGGCGACGAGTTGCAGAAATTCGATCTGTGCCTCGGGGTCGTCCTCCGGCGTGAGCATGAGGAAGATCAACCGCGCCGGTGTGCCGTCGGGGGCGTCGAAGTCCACACCCTGCGGGCTGCGGCCGATGATCATCAGAGGTTTCTTCAGATCCTTGAATCGGGCGTGCGGCACCGCCAGGCCGTGCGACAATCCCGTCCGCATGATGCGTTCACGTTGCCAGACGGCTTCGTAAATTTCCTTGGCGTCGAGCGCAGTGAGTTCCGATGCCTTCGCCGCCATTTCACCGATGACGGCTCGCGCATCCTGTCCGCGCAGTTCGGCGATGATCTGCCGTTCGGACACGAGCATTTTGATGCTGCGTTTGACCTTCAGCCGCAACGCCCGCTGCATCGCCGGGCCGCTGATGAGGCTGGTCGCCAGCGCCATGATGACGATGGCGACGAACAGTTCCTCGCCGATGAGTCCCGCGTTGAGGGCGATCTGGGCGAGGATGATCTCCATCGCCCCGCGCGCCACCATGCCGAAGCCCACCGCCCAGCTTTCCCGCTGCGACACGCCCGCCAGGATGGCGCCGCCGTAGCACCCCAGAATCTTGCCCACGCACGCCACCGCGAACACCACCACCACCAAAGGCAGATTGAAGTGAGCGATGAAGTTGGTGCGCAGGCCAATGCTCGCGAAGAAGAGCGGGGCGAAAATGTTGAGGATGAACTGCTGAATGGTGTCGCGCGTCCGTTCGCGCAGATGTCGGGAGTCGCCCACGGCGATACCGGCAATGAACGCGCCGAAGATCGAGTGGATGCCGATCCAGTTGGTCAGTGCCGCACAGAAGAGCGCCACGACCATGACGTACACCAGCACGCCGCCCGGCCATTGCCAGTGAGCCTGCACGTAAGGCAGCGCCCGGTGCAGCAGCCACCGCCCGCCGGTGAGCATGAACGCCACGAATGCCAGTGTCAGCAGCACCGTCATCGCCACGCCGAAGTCCGGCCCGCCGGTCGCCGCTTCCACGGCCGCTTCGCCCGCCGCCACCGCCGCCTCGCTCATCTGCGCCACCGTGTCGCCCAGAGGCCCGGGGAGCATCGCCAGCACGATCGCGAAGCCGATCCACCCCAGCATGTCGTTGAGCATCGCCGCGGAAATGATCAACACCCCCAGATCGCTCTTGGAGATGTTCAGGTCGATCAGAATCTTGGCGATGACCGGCAGGGCGGTGATCGACAGGGCGATGCCCACAAACAGCGCAAACGCCAGTCGGTGCGACACATCCCCCGCGTTCAGCCAGTCGGCGGCGAACCACGCCAGGATGAACCCCATCGCAAACGGCACGACCAGTCCGCCAATACTGACGAACACCATCGCCTTGCCCTGCCGCCACAGGCTCGACAGGTCGACCTCCAGCCCCGCCGCCAGCAGCAGCAGCGTTGCCGACACCGTGATGAGGCCTTCCAGCGCGATCGGTGCCGCACCACCGGTTGGAAAGAGCGCCCCGTACAGGTCGGGGTTGATCGACGCCAGCACGGTCGGACCCAGCAGCACACCGGCGAGGATCTCGCCCAGCACAGCCGGCTGATGAAACTGCCGCGCCAACTCGCCCATCAGCCGTGCCAACCCCAGCAATATGGCCAACGCCAGGAACAGCGTCGTGATCTCGTCGTGGGAGAGGGCATCGGCGGCGAGTAACGTCATGCGGACCTCGATCAACGGACTTGGGAGCAGTTTGAAACGGGGAACACTCTACCCGCTACCCGCGGTCGACGCTATGCCGAAGCCGCATGATTGAGGCATACGGCTTCTTCAGATATCGCGCTCCGCGGGTAAAAAATTTTGGCCGATGTTTGGATTTTTTGTCTGGACAAAAGCCGAACAGCCGATATGATGGGCGTGCCAATCAAATTCCGAACCTTTTGACGACGAACAGGAGCCCTATTATGGTAAGTGCAACCCTTCAGCCCCCTGTGAATGGGAGCCTCCGAGCTCGAAAAGGAACGTCCATGGCCAAAGCACCCGCCGCCACGCCCACGACCGACTCCGGCCGAAAACAAGCCCTCGACCGGGCCGTCACCCAGATTGAACGCGCCTTCGGTAAGGGTTCGATCATGCGACTGGACGATGACCCGTCGCACGTTCCGCCGGGCATCTCCACCGGGTCGATCAGCCTCGACCTGGCGCTGGGTGGACGCGGCATGCCCACGGGGCGCGTGGCGGAAGTGTTCGGGCCTGAATCGTCGGGTAAAACCACGCTGGCGCTGCACATCATCGCCAACAGCCAGAAGCAGGGGGGGGTGGCCGCCTTCATCGACGCGGAGCACGCGCTGGACCCCTCCTGGGCACGCCGTCTGGGCGTCAACCTCGAGGACCTGCTCGTCTCGCAGCCCGACACGGGGGAGCAGGCGCTGGAGATCTGCGAACTGCTCGTCCGGTCCAACGCCGTTGATGTGATCGTCGTTGACTCCGTGGCCGCCCTCATTCCGCGGGCCGAAATCGAAGGCGAGATGGGCGATTCCCACGTCGGTCTGCAGGCTCGCCTCATGAGCCAGGCGCTGCGAAAGCTCACCGGCGCGATCAACCGCTCCAAGACCTCCGTCATTTTCATCAACCAGATCCGCGAGAAGATCGGTGTGATGTTTGGCAACCCCGAAACCACGCCCGGCGGACGCGCGCTCAAGTTCTACGCCTCCGTTCGCATCGATATCCGACGCACCGGCTCCATCAAGGAGGGCGAGGAGGCTGTCGGCAACCGCGTGCGTGCCAAGGTGGTCAAGAACAAGGTTGCGCCGCCGTTCCGACAGGCGGAATTCGACATCATGTTCAACGAAGGCATCAGTGCGACGGGCGACCTGCTGGACCTGGCCGTCGCCACCGATGTCGTCGGCAAGAGCGGTGCATGGTTCAACTTCGGCGACATTCGTCTTGGACAGGGTCGCGAAAACGCCAAACGCTTCCTCAAGGAAAACCCTGACCTCTTCGACGAAGTGAAGACCAAGGTCCTCAGCGCCAAGGGCGTGGGCGATGTCCTCGAAGCCGAACCCGAGCACGACCCCGAAGCCGAAACCGACCCGGACGCATAAGCCTCCCCGGGGGGAATGTACCTATTGGACCGTTCCCGGCGTGGTCGCTTCAACGAACCACGGGCGCTGCCCCCGCATCCACGGGGCGTTCCCCCCCATGCTCAACGATCCGACACGGCGTCGCGCGGTGTACGAGCCATCGACGCGCTCAGGAACCCCACAATCCGCCCCTCAAGCCAACTGCGCCAGCGCCATGGCGTTGTACCTGTCACGAACCCCACGTGGCCGCCGGTGCGCGTGACCTCCAGCGTCACCGAGGGCGAGAGCATGTCGGGTGTCGGCAACACGCTTGACGGGATGAACGGGTCGTCCAGCGCGTTGACGATCAGCGTCGGCGTGGTGATGTGCCGCAGCAGCACATCCGTCCGCGTTTGCTCGTAGTAGTCGCTCGCCCCCGCAAACCCGTGCAGTGGCGCGGTGATGCGATCATCGAACTTGTGGAATGTGTCGAGCCGTCGCAACTCGCTGGGGGATATCGTCAGCCCGCAGTCCATGATGCGCAGCTTCGCTTCGATGTCGCGGTAAAGGCTTTGCAGGAGGTGTCGCTGGTAGAGACGCGAGAAGCCGCGTTCAAGATGCCGCGCCGATGCCGCCAGGTTCAGCGGTGCCGACACCGCCGCCGCCACGTCCAACGGGATCGTCCGCCCGTCCCGACCGGCTTCGCCCAACCACTTGAGCGTGATGTTCGCCCCCAGCGAATAGCCCACCACAGCGATCGTCGCCTCCGGCTCGCGCTCACGCAGCAGCGTCGCCAGATACGCAAGATCATCCGTCATGCCGCAGTGATACCCGCGCGGCAGCCGGTTCGGCTCCCCACACCCGCGATGGTTCAACACCACCGCCCGCCACCCGTGCTCCACGCACGCCCGCAGCATCCTTCCCACATAATGCGACGACGTCCCGCCCTGCAGCCCCGGCAGCACAACCACAATCGGCCCCGCCCCCTCACCCGCCCAGTCCAATCGCACAACATCCCCATCCGGCAGTTCCAGCCGCTCCTCCCGTGTCGCCACCTCCACCCGTCGCCGCGACAACACCGGCCACAACGTCTGCGCATGCCCACCCCGACACCACCAACTCGCTCGAAAACAACCCTCATCCATTTGTCATCATCCTGACCTCATCGCTCCGTCGAATTACAGGATTGCCAAACCGATACAACTCCCCCCGGGCTGCATCAATCACCGAGGCACCGAGCTACCCGTCCCGATTCACAGGGTGAGATTGTAGGGATGCTGGTCGCCGGCTGAGATATTCGGGTGAACTGGTCGGACGTTGGAGGGTTTCAGAAGATCACATGGTGAGCGAACGCGACAAATCGCATCGCGTCACAATGCTGGCGATGCGCTGTTGCGGCGCAACGGTTACATGAGTTGATCAGGAAACGGTGCTCGGCGCTTCAGGAGCGAGTGCGCACGTTTATGCCGTGGACGGGTCGGTCTCCGCATCGCCGGCCATTTCAGCCTCGTCCGGAGCGTTGCCGAACGTCCCCCAGCCGTCGGGGTGACCTCCCAGTGGCTCGCTCAGCGCGGTCAGTTCTTCCTGAATCGCGATGACGGATTCGTATGTCGCCACCGTGCGCGATGAACACTCACACGTCCACGGCAGGCTGCACTCGGGGCTGTCGTAAACGTCCACACGATAACCGAGCTTCCACGCAAGTCTCGCCAGTGACTTGGCGGATTCCTCATCCGGCATCGCAACGTGGAAGTTGATGCACATCGGCCGGGACATGTCCGAACCGGTGGATGCCACCCGGCGCAGCGCATCGCCGTCGGAGTCGTTGGGGTAGGAAGTGTTCATGTGAATGCGGCTTCTTACCTGTGCCAATCAATCTCCGACGTCGATGGGGCCTCACATCGGCTTGTCGTCGATCGTCTGGTCGAAGACGGCCAGGAGCTTCTGCTTGTCGAAGATCATTTCCTGCCGGCTCAGGCCGACGATGTCGTAGACCGGGGTCAGTTCGATCGCGTCCACCGGGCAGGCTTCCTCGCACATGCCGCAGTAGATGC
>CAZEFM010000109.1:0-11363 GCA_964511575.1 uncultured Phycisphaeraceae bacterium
GCGCCGGTGAACGGCGCGGATGCGGTCGACGAAAACAACGAGATGCGCGAACGTTGGCGGGCTTCAATGAGGCCGCGCCGGTGAACGGCGCGGATGCGAGCCACTCTTCCAACGTCTGCTTGAAACGGAACTTCGCATCGCCGTAGCGAGTGGGGCTCGTTTCAAGGCAGGCCCGATCGCTTCTGCAACACCCACGACCGCATGTAAGTCTTTGATTGTCAAAGATCGCGAGCGGTGCCCGGTTTTCCTGAACCACTCCACCGCTCGTTGGCGATTGTCCGCCACAACGTTCCCGATTCCGTGCCACAACCTTGTCCCCAGTGGTTAGGCACATCCCGTTGAAGCCTCCCCCCCTTTTACTCCCCATCAACACATCTTCGTTCGCCTATACGATCACCGTTCTGACGAGCGGCGTATGTGGACGTCCCAGCACCTCCATCGCGGTTTCCAGGCTGAGATGTGAAGGCCCCAGATCGAGAATCATCACCTGATCCTCACGATGATGCACGACCGCAGCCATACCGCTTCGCAACTCGGCCAACTCCCGACGTGACAACTCACAAAGGAACACCGAAAACTGCACGTGGATCCCCATGCCGTCCAGCATGTGGAAGATCCGGTTGCGACGTTTGTCATCGCTCACATCGTAACTCACCAGATAGTGACGCCGTGCCACGGTTTACCTCGTCACAAGATGATTGAACCTGTAGACGTCTCCGCGCAACCAACGTGCCAGCAGCCGTGCCTGTAACTGAATGACCGTTCGCCACGAACAGCGATAATCGAACACAGGATGAGTCACCAGTTGGTCAAGCCGTGCCTCGTAGGCGCGCAGGAACGCGGTGCGCCCGGCGGGTTGAAGGATACATCCGGCGTTCGATGTGGTGAAGTTTCGATGCTGAACCATTCCGGTATTGATTGCCGTAATCACTGCCGAATCGACCACCGTCGGACGCAGCGGCTCCATCATGTCAAGCGCCAGTGACGGCCGACCATGCCGCGGCTGATGATAGAAGCCCCACCAGGGGTCAAGCCCTTCGCTGAGCAGCGCCACCGTACATTCCTTCGCCAACAGTGCATATCCGAACGAAAGCAGCGCATTGATCGGGTCACGAGGCGGGCGTCGGTTGCGCTTCGTGAAATCCCAATCGCTGTCAACGTTTCTCGGCTTGAGCATTTGGGCGAAGTGCTGAAAGTAGATCGCCGCAATGCTCCCTTCGACTCCGAGCAGCGCTTCCCGCGCGCTGACACCATCCACGCGGTCGATCAGTTCCTGCATGTCATCAAGCACCCGACGCCCCACCAGTGCATTGCGTCGAAGCAGCGCCCGCTGATTCGCCCCTTTGTCCTTCACCAACTGCTTGGCAAACGCCAGGCATCGACTCGGATCAGCCGCGACGCGAAACTGAGCAGCACGGTCGTAAGCGTTTCGCAGCCCCTGCCCGAACGTTATCCCGCTGAACCAGTGACCGGTCGACAGATACACAATCGGAACGTCTGCTTCGCACAGAAGATGGATTGTCTGGGTGGAAATCTGAACGTTTCCACACAGCACAAGCTGGCTCACATCCTTCAGTCGAGCCTCGCCGATCATCTCCTTGTTCTTCCGTACGATCAGCTTGCGATTGCTCTTGCCGACGGAGGCCCCCTGCTCCTGAACATACAGGGGCGCGGCATGTTCGCGGGCAGGATACAACCTCCTCACATCCGGTTGTTTCGGATCGCGCGGCACGGCGGCGAGCGCCAATGTCTCGTCAGGCATGCAGATGCCGTTCAACGAACAACCGTTGCATTTCGGACTGTCCTCCAATGGTGGCGGCAACTGCCTGTTGCGCGAAGCAAGATGCGTATCCCGAATCATGCTGCGAGCTTTGGCTTCGAGCTCCTCCGTGAACGGTACGTCGACACGGGTGCGTGAGCCCGCGAAGTAAAGCACCCCATGATCGCACCGGTACCCCTGCTCGCGCAAAAGCAGCCCCTGCACCATCAGTTGCACACGCTCGGGCTCCCAGCTTCGCTCGGGATTGTTGGGTACGCGGCCTCGCTTCGTATCCACGGGAACAGCTTCGCGGCCATCGGAACTGACAAGGTCCAGCTTCGCTGTGACGCCGAGCGTTTCTGAACTCAGCGGAACCGATCGGACGATGATCGGCGGCTCATCCCCGTCGTCATGTTCCACGGTTTTCGGCTGCTCATCTGCCAACGCGGAAGCACCATCCGCGTCAGGCAGGACATGATCGATCCTGTCCACCCTTCGATGCACATGCCGTCCTTCGATGGTATAGGCATTATCAGCCCAGCGACCCTCGATGTACATGAGATGGTATCGACGAGGGCAGTACGCATACTGATGCACCATATCGAGGGTAATCTGCCCCTCGTCGGCAACGGGTGAAACATCAGACGGCATGGCTTTCTCCCTTGACCATGACTCAATCAACGGCGGCAAACACGCCGAAGCCGCAGTGTCGACCGGCCCCGAGACTCAGCGGGCCAGCGAATACTTTGTCGAACGACAACCGCACGTGATAGCGCGGATAATGCTGAAGCTTCCCGCGCGGCACGTACTGCCCCGCATGATGCGTTCCCGGCACAAAGGGCACGCGAGTCAACTGAATGTCCGCGCGACATGCAATTCCGGCGTGCGCCAGCGACTTGCAGACCAGTTGCTCCGCACGTTCAAGTCGCTTCGTGTGATTTCCGCGGTGCTCCTTGCGATCGTCATATCCCGGCAACAACACGGGCGTGACCGATGCCCAGTCATGGCTCACGGTGGTGTAGTGCCGGACGACGGGATCAAACCCATCGATTCGCGTGAGCGATGCAGCCAGATCGTCGCCAGGGTCTGCGGGAACAAGTGGGCACGCATGAAGAAGTTGGCCAAGCGCTTCACAGATCCTTCCTTCCGCCCCAAAAGGTTCGGCCAACATGACACGCCGTATCAGCCCGTCCGCGTGTGCATGCCCGATCGACGGCAACGGCAGAATGGACAGACGTGGCGTACCCTTCTCTGTTCCATGACCGAGGATCACCTCGTTCACGACATCATCACCCAATGCTTCGCGCACATGATCGGTGGAACAGGCCGCTCGCATCATGCCGACAAGCTGCTTGATCTGCCTCGATGCAACACGAGGCGGCGCATCGTCCGGCCCCTTGGGCGCCAGCCCAAATGCCACGAAGGGACGGACAAGTGTCGTGCAATACGTCATGGTGTCGAATCGCGTCCTGCCCGGTGCGTCGCGAAGCGTGCCATCAGGCGACACGCGCGCCAACGCATCGGCGTACGCAAGTTCGAGCGACTCCAGCGAACCTGCGATGGGAACCCGCAGCGACACACCGCCAACCTGAGCCTGTGACGGCCGCAGTTCGGTCAGTGCTTCGTCCACACCCGCAGCGTGATCCACCACACGGCCGCGTCCGATCGCCATATCGATTCCCCAGCCCAGAGCACGCAGCCGCGACGCGATACGGGCGATCTGCTCGGCGTAGTGACGATCGGCTTCCTTCACGTGCCAGCGGTAATGGATCTCTGCGTGCTCCTCACTCAACAGGATGGGGCGGATGCGTTTTTCGGTCCGTAGCGCGGCGTTGGTGGCATCTGAGTTGTTGTTGAGCACATAGGTCACACGGAGCTGACCACAAACTCCCTTCGGCGCGTGGACAACCGGTGGTCGATTCCGCTCCAACCAGTGAAACGCTTCCCGAAGCGAGTCGTTCCACCTCGGCTTGGCAGCGGCGAGCAACGCCTGGAACAACCGCATGGGCGAAGGCGGCCATTCGGGACGCCCGCCATCACCACGCCCATGAAAGCGGGCATCGAGAAACCGTACCGTGACGACAAGTTCAGGCATGATCAGGTCTCTCAGTTGGATTCTTCCTTCGCCGCTCTGGCCGCTTTGATGGCACGCTTGGGATCGAAGTCTGTCTGTCGATCCGGTCCCACGCCGAACGCTTCCGCCGCCGCCATCGCGAAGGCAATGGCTTCTTCACGGGTGATGTCGAACTCTTCTTCGGTGCCGTCCGCCATGATGATGGTGCGCGTCATCGATTCATTCGGCACCGCCACCAGATGGCATCCCTGGCGCAGATTCAACGTCCTGCCATCGAAGTATGTGATCGCCACCAGCGCCAACCCGAGAATGTACCGCTGCAACTTCGTTGTCTCCTGCGCGTCAGTGGTCGAGATGTCACGCAGCGTGGCGAGGTTAAGCGCAGCCTCGCGCACAATACCCGATCGAGGAACAACACCCCCCGGTCCGGCGGCGACCGGAACTTCCGCCATGCCGTGTTCCGAAAGCTTTTTGACGGCGTCCTTACCAACGCCCGCTTCGACGTAACTGGGAACGGCAGGAAAATACTGAGCCCGACGACTCACTTCATCGACGTCATAGGCACGAATGATGGAAGTTACCAGCCGCGGTATCTTGGCCCCGGTCGCCCGCGAGTCCCAGGCTCCAAACACGAGCGATGTCGGCGCGATCCTGGCAAGGGGAAGGGAGTCGCCTTTGAGCCGGGCCTTGAACGCCGCATCGATCTCATCCGCCAGTCCCGAGAATCGAACAATCGCATCCGCTGCACGATGCCCTGCTTCGAGCAGGTTGATCTCCATCGGGCCGTCCTTCTGCTCGGCCTTGATCACCACCTGTGGAACCAGTTTGCCGTCCGCGATAACGGCAAACGCGGGCTCAATCCGATTGCTTTGCGAAGGAACGCTGTCGATGGTGCAAACCTTGCTGCGTTCTTCGCCGAGCCTCACCTCATCAATGTTGTAACTTGGCTTACCGTTACGTTCCTCCTTTGGCGCGGCGTAGGTCGGCGGAAACACCACCTCCTCGCCAACCGGCTTCAACTTCTGCTTGAGAACAATCGCAGCCGGACCGTTGTCATCGAGGAACGAATCGAACTGAGTAAGGATCTTCGTCATGATATCTCCTTTTCACGTGTAGCGGGTCCAAATGCCTTGTACTTTCCACCAGTTCGAATCACCAGAGGAAACTGATAGCGTTCCCCAGAAAGTGTCGGTGCAAGCCCGTGCATCACCGCCGCCGCGATGTTCACCGGCAGCGGTCGACGCCAAGTGTCGTATCCGAGGTATTCCCGAGCAACAACTTCGCGAGGTCGAAAGCGCTGAAGTCCAACGAGCGTTAAAATTTCAACCGTCGGAGAATATGTAGGCGTAAACTTTTCTGTCGAAAATCCCATGTCAAGCGAAGTAAGCCGGGACAAGCGACTGTCGAAGTAAAATGGCTTGGGTTGACTTGCAGCAACAATCCCGTTGAGCAGGTCACGGCCGGCATCACCCATCTGGCGAATATGGTCTCGCATTCCATCGAAGAATCCCATCACCGTTTGACCGCCCGACCACGTCTTGAGACCTGTCCTTGTGGCCGTTGCGTCTTCCCACCAGTTAAGAACGAGTTGAAAGTCGGCAATATAAATCGGGGGAGAAGGGGCGTTCGCCGTTCCCTGTTGCACCGGCGTCACTTCACTGTCGAGAAAACGTTCGAAGAGTCGTGGGTCGGTTGTTCTGAGATGAAACTTTCCTTCTTCAAACCACCCCAGCGTATCCGGGTCGATTCGGCTGGCCAGTTCGAGCAGACCGCAGCAGGCGAAGAACTGGCCGGGATTCGTCAGGTCCACATCGAAGCTGATGCTGGGAGAGATGGTCATTGCTCTTCCTCCACTGCGTCGGCGCTCCCCGCCGCGTCGGCCGCCATGAAAAGTGCCTCAAGCCACGCCAGCCCCCAGTGTCCGAATCGCCGCTGCAGCCGGTCGAACCGTCGGGCAACGGCAGCCGGTTGCACGCGTTCGTCCAACTTCGCATTTTCCGTTCCCGCGTGCGCCATCGCCGTGGGCGAGAAGTACGGTCGGCCACGGCCGTGATGTGTTGCGATCAGGTGCAACAGCAAATCCTGTTCATCCGGCCCGAGTTCGTTCATCTCGGCCATCGTCGCCGCACGGAGCAATGATGCGTACTCGTGGCGATAGCCCTTCAACACGCGCACGTTCATCCCCCGCTTGCCCGACTTCGCCCATACCTGATCGGGATAGCCGGAATTGTGCACCGCCGCCTGCCAGATGGGATCATCCTTGCCCAGGTCGTGCCACTGCGCGGCAAGGCGATACACCTCGTGGAACGACGGCGGCAGCAACGCTCGAACGATTCGATCCGTATGCGTCACAACGTCACGCGTATGCTCAGCAAGCTCAATCGCACGCACACTTCTGCTGCTTGGAGCATACTCATTCACGATCAGAAGCACGGTCGTGGGCTCGCCATCCTCACTGGTTGCGAGGGTAAACTCCTCTCTGATCCGAACGATATCCTCCTCTTTTCGGGGTCGATCGAGAATAGACGCGACAGCGTCCCTGCGACTGTCGTGCACCGTACCATCGGATGGATTCGCGAGGATGTCGTAGGCACGCCAGCTCTCATCCTCGTCCTGCCGCAGCAGAATGCGACGACGATGGGCGTACTCGGGCTCATCGGCGACATCACGCACACGTTCCTTCGCGAAGTCGGGGTTGAGCATCCCCTTGCACAATCCACCGAAGCTTGGCGGCAATACCACGGTACATCCACGGAGGTCTCGCTCAGCTGTATCCGCATTGAAGTCACCGAGCCTGACAACCTTCCATTCATCGCCGATCACCACAAAGCACTGATTGCGCTCATCATCCTCGGCCTTCTCCTGAACACGCTTCAGCAATGCGATGATGCTGCCGATGTCGCTCACACGCAGCGCTTCGTGTGTGCGCACTGGATGAGCATCCAACATCTGCTCGATCTGCGTGCGGATCAGATCGTGCCGCTCATCTCCTGCGTGCAATCGGAACAGCTCCAGCTCCGCACGCCAGACCACCGTTGTTTCCGGCGGCTCCGCATCGATCATGCCGTGCAAATAGCCCGTCAGATCGTGCGCGAGCGGCCAACGCTCCACGATGCTGGTCAACGACCACGCATCCAGAACTGCATCGTGTGGTTCCGTCCATACAGGTTCGGGGAGATTGCACGCCGCCCGTTCCTCTGCCTTGAGCGAGTCGACAAGATTGCGCATCGCCATCGGTGACACATCAACGCATCCATCACGCCCCTGTGGCATGCGTCGAAGCACTTCAACAGTCGCACGCGCGGCGTCCTCAAACGGCTTCGGTTTCGCGGGCGGCGAGGCATCACAGACCAGATGAACAGTTGCCGCTTTTCCACCACGACGATTCACTCGGCCGAGCCGTTGAATGAGGCTGTCGAGCGTCGTCTGGTCGCACACAAGGTGATCGGCATCGAAGTCTGCGCCGACTTCGCCGGCAGACGTCGAAACCAGATAATGCGTCTTGTGATACGCCGCACCGCCCAGCAACCATTTCACCGCCGGGCTGTGAACGAGCATGTCACGTTCAAAACCACGAATCGTTCCCGTCAGCAACGCAACCCGCTGATCATCGCCAATGACCTTGGCGATACTTTCCGCGACCTGGGCTGCCGTATCCGGTCGTTGCACAAAAACAATGACACGGCACGGCTTCGCTTCATGGGCCGTCGCCAGCTCCACCATTCGACTGATCTGCCGTCGCCTTTCCGTCGGATGCAGTTGAAGCTGCTTCACGGCATGGATGCGTTCAACGACGACGTCATGTGTAAAATCGCAACCGTCCAGGTACAGACAAGTCCCGTTCTCCCTGCGATCCGTCGCCGACATGGAAAGAACGCGAACCGGCCGGTGTGGCGGGGCGCTGCCCGCATGCGTTGCTTGCCGTGAGCGAACCCACTCAAGCAGTCGTTGAAACGGCCGGCTCAGATGGGCCTCATCATGCACGATGAGGGCATCGTGCCCCACGAGCCCCGCCAATCGTGACCGCTGCCGCCACGACGATCGGTAGGCACGGAACAGCAGCCGACTTCCGATCATGTCGACCGTCCCCACCACGATGGCCGCCTGTGCGGGATTCGCAATCCACTGCTCGTTGTCCGCCGCCTGACCGCGCAAGGTGCTGATGGCGAGGAACTCCGGCGTGTCCTTTTTGTTCGCGGGAGCGTTTGCGAGTTGACACAACTGCTCACGCACATGCGCGGCGGGCGTTCCGGCTTTCGCGTTGCACAAGCGTCGTCGCAGGTCCTCCGCCACAGCCGTCGCCTGATCGACAATGGTCCTGCGGTTCACCACGTACACGAGTCGACGAGGCACCGGCGCTCCCGAGGCGAGTGCAAGCAGCCAGATCGCCATCACAGACGTCTTGCCCAGGCCTGTGGGAATATCGAGTGCCTCCGGCCAGTCATCCGACAGCATCCGGCCGAAGAGTCGGCGCTGCCAGGGCATCGGCGGGTGGTCCATCATGGATTGGAACGCTTGTGCGAATGTGTCGGTGGTTGGATCGACTGCCGTCATGCCGACATGCTCCTCGTGTCCCGCCCGCCGGATCACAGCCCCGGTCAGGCGTATTAAACTCGTGGCCCGCCCCGTATCCTCGAATCGTTACCAGGGCAGCGATGAACCGAACCGATTGGCCATCACACTTGCCCCCCCTCTCCACGACCGCCCCCGTCCGCCCTCTGCCGTCTCGCCATCGCCGAAAGATCTGCTCAAGCAACACACGGAAACCTACCGGACGGGTATGACAGCGTGGTGTCGTTCCTCAATGATTTGCAACACCTGTAGGGATGCGAGACGGATCGGCTCAATCGGTCGATCGGAGCCGGCACAACCTGAGCGCAGCCCAAACCAACTTCTTTAAGTCAAGGAGAACGGGCAACTTCGGTTCGCAAAGCAGTTCGCGAAACCACTTCATCGTCATCGACGATCCAGGCTCACCCGCGCACGCTTCGGTGTACCGCGGCTCACATACCGTTGCGCCGTCGCTTTCGCCATTTCAGCGATTCGTTCAATCAACTCGGATGGCGCGAGTACCTGTGCGTTCGGGCCGTATGACAGCACCCAATACTGGATCTCATCCAGCCCATCGACACGGCAACGAAAGATGATGGAGCCGTCATCGTTGTAGTCGATGCTCTGCGTGGCGTGCCAGCGCGTGTCGCCGACATTGTCAGCGACCTCGGCCTCGAACCGAATGGCGACGTCATAGGTCCGGTTCCCGCGAATCATGCGCCACGCGTTGCCGCGAAACGCATCGATCGAAAAGTCACGGGGAATCTCATAGGGTTCGTCCGTCAATTCGTGGCGGGTAAATCGCGTCAGCTTCAGACTGCGCACATCGCCACGACCCTCGTGATATCCCACGGCATACCAGGCCCGCTGCTCGAACCAGAGGCGATACGGCTGAAACAGAAACACCTCATCATCGTTGCCTCTCACCGATTCATACTGGCAGCGAAGCTTTCGGCGCCAACGCATCGCGTAACGAACATGTTCGTAAACACCATTAAGGCACTTCTCGTCAGCATCGCTTCCGGCCGCAAGGCAAATATGCATTCGATCAGGTTCATCACCCAGTTCGTTGAGCACGCGTTCGCCCAGGCGTCCCCGAATCTTTTCCACTGCCGACGCAGCCGGTTTCGTCAGCGGAATCTGCTCCTCACCGGCGATCTTCTCGACCAGCGCAACCAGTGCGAGCGACTCCACCGCGGTCAGATGCAATGGGGGAAGAAAGAAGTCCTTGCCGATGCGATACCGTTTGCCGACCTCATCGTAATACCAAGGCACGTTCAGGCTTGTCAGGTCTTGAAAATATCGATGAATCGTTCGACGGGTGACTTTCAGCTTCCGCGCAATCCCCGCGGCACTTTCGCCTTCATCCTGTTGCAGCAGGAGAATCAGTCGCAGCAGTCGATTGATCTTCGTTGATATGTTCACCGGATAGAGACCCCCAGTTGCGAATGAAAGCCCCCGCTATTCCATCGCATCTGGCGATCGCTGTCCAGCCCGGGGTGCATCGCATCCCCCTGCCACAACCATCGATCACCGCCAAACCCCGCGATGAGCATGACTTAAATGATTGCTCCATCCGCTCCAATGGCAACAAATAACGTCTTGCGGCCATCGATCGGGGATTGTTCTCACGTGGTGGGGCGCCAGGCGACAGGCGTGCCGCTCAGGAGCAGCAGGAGGAAATGTTCGTGCATGGAACACTCGTGAGGCCCCGCCGGTGAACGGCTCGCTGTCATTCGGCTGCCGGTACTTTTCTCGTTGGCACGATGCTTGCAGTCGTTGTCCATGCGAATCGAACGGTGGACAACATTCCCCACACGCGCAGCACCTCGCCACAATCGCAGAGGCGGCGTAAACCGTTCGGCGAAAGCATTGACAACGAATTCGCTTATTGGAAGCGAACAGGATGCATGGGCCCCTCCCCCACGTAAGTCATGTCGCATGCATGCTCTCTCCTCTGATAGGCGGACTCCTTCTTGCGGGCTGTCAGCCCTATGGTCGGACTCATGCGCCGTCCCCGTCAAGTGGCTGCTTCGACATCCAGATCGAACAGTTGGTCGCACAGCGACCGCATTCGTCATCTGCGGTTGCCGAGAACCAAGCCACACGGATGATGGTCACACATGTGTCCGCTCATACCACCGACATACAGCGCCACACCGCGGCTGTTGTCGAGCCATGGGCAGCCGTCGGGGACGATCGATCATTCGTAAACAAGTGGACGGACCGGCGAGTCGACGTATTGCAGCTTGAGTTGACCGCGGGTGTTCAGGCGAACGCCGCAATCGAGGGTTCATCCGGCGCGGGAAGTGCCGCGGAGCTCGCGCAGCAACTCGCCAATCCAATTGCAAACCTGATCTCGGTGCCGTTGCAATCGAACTTCGATTTTGGCGCGGGGTCGAACGGCGACGGTCGTCGCTACACCTTGAATATTCAGCCGGTCATCCCTATTTCACTCAACGAGAACTGGAACCTGATCACCCGCACAATCATCCCCGTGATCGTTCAGAACGACGACTGGTCGGCTTTCTCCAATGACGATGAATTCGGCCTGGGTGACACCGTTGCGTCGTTCTTCCTTTCACCGAAAGAACCGTTCAACGGCATCACCTGGGGTGTTGGCCCGGTGATCTACCTGCCCACTGCCACTGAGGACGTGCTGGGGGCCGATCAGTGGGGAATTGGTCCGACAGTCGTGGCGCTGCGGGTGGATGGGTCGTGGACCTACGGCATCCTTGCCAACCACATCTGGTCGCTCGGCGAAACCGACGATTTCGACTCATTCGTCGCTGATCGACCCATAATCAACGCGACCTTTCTGCAACCATTCGCAACGTACAACATCGGGGATGGCTGGAGCGCTGGCATCAACATCGAAGCCACCTACGACTGGGAAGCTAAGGAGTGGACCATCCCCGTGTTCCCCAGTGCCTCGAAAGTATTCAACGTTGGCGGGCAGATGATGAGCGTGCAAGCCGG
>CAZEFM010000110.1:0-11154 GCA_964511575.1 uncultured Phycisphaeraceae bacterium
GGTCGTCTGGGACGGCGGCGACGGGTTCGATGGGGGTGGGAATGTGGATCACGTGCGGCATCGCGCGGTGGGCAGACGCATGTTGTTTCGTCGGTAGCGCGATTTTGCGGGATTTGAGATTGTGGTATCGGCCCGGGGATGGCTATCCCCGGGCTTTAGGTGGGTTTACCGGAGCAGGTTGATGACGCGAATCGCATCGGTGTTTGGTTGTTTGGGCTTTGTGGTGCTGATGTCCGGCTGCGGCGGTACGCATGTGCAGCGAGCCGAATTGTCCCCGGCCCCGGCGGCGGATGTATCGGTGGCGGCTTCAGCGCCCGTGGACGGGTTGCCCGTGGCGCCGGTGTTCAGCGTTGAGGGGTTCGCGGGGGAGACGATCGCGCTGGCGGATTATCGCGGGCGGTATGTGCTGCTGGCGTTCTGGGGGAGCTGGTGCCCGCACTGCGTGGACGAGACGCCGAGCCTCAAGCGCGTGCACGCGGCGTTCGGCGCCGATGAGCGGTTCGCGATGCTGGGGCTGAGCGTGGACACCGATAGGCGCGCGGCGCGGGAGTACTCGGCTGCGCCATCCTGCGTTCGATTCCAGTTCTAAACCCCGTTTCGTTACGCATTGATCGGCCCACGCCTCCGCGGGGCTTCCTCTCTCATACGCTGGCCCCTGAAAAAATCCAGTTGACCGATCGGGTTCGCCCGCCGACAATGGCTGAACTCATTTAAGAATTCTTGTGGCAGCGCAATTCCGCTCTGCCCAGAGGTGGGGGTGAATTGCACATGGTGAAGCGAATGAACGTTACGTGGCTGGTGGTGTGTTGTGCGGTGGTGTCGCTTGGGTTTGAGGCGACGTGTCGGGCGGGGATCCTCAACGGGCATGCGGAGGCGTACAACAACATCTCCGGGAGCGTCGTTTTTGACAACACCGCGGGGATCGAGGGCGTGATCGATTATGCCGTCTTTACCGCCGAGGCGTTCAACGCCAACTTCGGCGGGCTGGGGTACGTGCCGTCCGGCGGGCTGGTTTATGCGATGCAGGTGGCGAACACCGGTTCGGTCGATCTCTCGCGGATGACGGTCAACCTTGCCCACGCTGCCAACACGATCGGCACGTTCGACATCGGCGATGTGGATGTGTCCTCAGCCGTGATCGCGCCGGATGCCGACTGGACGTTCGCCTCGCCGATTGCACCGGGCGAGACGAGCTGGGGGCTGGCGTTTTCCTCGTGGCACCTGCCCATCGTGGGGGCTTTCACGATGTACGACGACGGCGACACATCCTGGTTTTCCTTCGCCGTCCCCACGCCTGGCCCCGACACGCTGCCTGAGCCGGCCTCACTGGCGATGCTCGCCGTTGGCGGCGTGCTGATCGGCCGCCGAACGCGCCGCCGCGCGTGAGGTGTGATCGGGTTCATCTCGTTGGTATTCCAGACCTCACGCCGGAAGTGTATTCGACCACCATGATGCAAACTTATGGGGGCGGTGACATGGATAGGGGGCGCGGGTTTGTCGGGGTTGTGCTCGCGATGAGTCTGTTGGTTGCGATGGGGTGCGGGGAGGCGTCCGAGCGCGGCAGGGTGGACCGTGACGAGGTGCTTGCGATTGCGCGTAGAGAGGTTCGCCGTCGCGAGTCATGGTCGGCCGATGCTGCGGTGTATGACGTCAGCTACGCCGAGGACGGATGGACGGTCATGGTGATGAGGGAGCCGCCGTCGCCCGGTGGGCACAGGATGATTCAACTCGATGTTGAAGGGCGCGTGCGGACGTATTTTGGTGGGCGTTGAAACGTGTCGAGACAAGGCATATGGTGCGTCTTTCACACCGCGAAGGGGTATGTGTCGGGGACGGGGCCTTTTTTCCATTCGCTGACGTGGTCGAGGGGTTCGACGGCCTGGGTGGTGTCGAAGTGGATGATGGCGTCGAACTGTCGGGGCAGGTGGCTGTAGAAGTAGTGGCTGGAGCGTTCGGACTGGGGCAGGTAGATGACGCCGATGGCGCGCTCGAGGCGTTGGGGGTCGTTCAGGGCGTCGGCGACGGGGCCTTGCAGGGGGAGGATGAAGCGTTGGATGCCGGTCTGGTGGAAGATGGATTCGTAGCTTCCGTGGAGGCTGGGTCGGACGGTTTTGATCTGGGTGATGCCGCCCCATTCGGAGGCGGCGGAGACGGTGCCTTCGTGGGTGGTGTAGCCGATGAGGCAGACGTCTGAGCCGTAGCGTTCGCGTGCGATCTGTCCGAGGTTGAGTTCGCCGCGGTGGCACATTTCGGTGGCACGGGCGTCGCCGACGTGGGAGTTGTGTTCCCAGACGACGATGCGTGGTTGCTGGCCGCGTCGCTCCAGGTGCTGGTCGAGGGCGAAGAGCGTTTCGGCCATGTGGCGGTCGCGCAGGTTCCAACTGTTGGTGCGGAAGCCGTAGAGTTCTCGGTAGTATTCCTCGGCGTTTCGGACGAGTCGGGCGTTCTGTTCGGCGAAGAACTGTTCATCCTCGGCGGCAAGTCCGTTGCGTGCGAGGTAGTCGGCGGCACGGCGGCGCAGCTCCATCAACTGCTCGACGACATGGTCGCGGCAGGACATGTGCACGCCCATCTTGACGCGGTAGCCGTAGTGCTCCGGTTCTTTATAGATGTGATCGAGGCAGGCGTATCGGTGTCGGGCGCGGGCGGCCTCCTCGGGGTCGACGTTTTCGAGGTAGGCGATGACGGCGTTGATGGAGCTGTAGAGGCTGTAGAGGTCCAGGCCGTAGAACCCCACGCGGTGGGGGTGTTCGCGGGTGAAGTTGTGGTCGCGCAGCCAGTCGATGAAGTTCATGACCTCGATGTTGCGCCACATCCAGAGGGGGAATCGTTCGAAGGCTCGCAGGGCATCGGAGGGGGTGTAGTCGTCACCCTCGCCGTTGACGAAACGGTTGACGCGGTAGGCATCGGGCCAGTCGGCTTCGACGGCGACGGCGGTGAATCCTTTTTCGGTGATGAGTCGTCGGGTGATGTGGGCGCGTGATTCGTAGAACTCGTGGGTGCCGTGGGTCGCTTCGCCGAGCATGACGATGGATTTGTCGCCGACGAGTTCGATGATGGGGTCGTAGTCGTGGGCGAGTCCGGTGATGGGCCGGGCGTGACGCCGGACGGTTTCGACGAGCGTGGGGGTGATGATCTGGCTCATGGCTCAACCCTGTTTGGGCGGCGGTGTGTGCAGGGGCTGGTGGGCGGCCTCGGCGAGCTGGAGGAGGTGACGGACCTCCTGATCGGTGGTTTGGGTGAAGTCGTGGTACCACTTGCCGACGCCGCCGAAGCGTGCGGGGGTGGCGGGGCAGACGATGTCGTCGACGATGCTGCGGAAGACGTCGATGGTTTCGGGTGGGGCGACGGGGACGGCGACGATGACGCGTTTGGGCCGCTGCCTGCGGACGGCTTGGACGGCGGCGAGCATCGTGGAGCCGGTCGCCAAGCCGTCGTCGACGAGGATGACGGTGGCGTGGCGCAGGTCGATGGGCGGGCGGTCACCGCGGTAGGCGGCCTCGCGGCGGGCGAGTTCAGCCTGCTCCCGTTCAATGATGGCGTCGATGGTGGCGCGTGGCAGGGGGGTGGTGTGGAGCAGTTCCTCGTTGAAGACGACTGCGCCGCCGCTGGCGATGGCGCCGATCGCCAGTTCCTCCTGCCCGGGGTAGCCCAGCTTGCGGACGATCATGAGGTCCAGCGGCAGGTGGAGGGCGCGGGCGATCTCGTAGGCGACCGGCACGCCGCCGCGCGGCAGGGCGAGCACGATGGCATCATGGTCGCCCCGGTAGGCGGTCAGTTCCTGCGCCAAGGCGCGGCCGGCTTCCCTGCGATCGGCGTAGATCATGGCGGAGCCTCCACATATAAGTGTATGAGGGTCGGCGGCGACGGCTGATGCGGCGGGGGCGGGAAAGAGGCGTGTCGTGGGGTGGGCGGATCGCGTATGGGCGGATTCCATTGAAATGGGGATCAGGACGATTGCGGATGGTGGATTTTGGATTGCGGATTGGGGGGATTGTGGAATTCGGTTGAGGATTCGGGGTGTTGGAATGCCGATTCATGGGTTGCGGGGCGATTTGGCTGGGGGTTGCTGCAATTGCTTGGGAGGATGCTAATATGACGGGATGCGCCTGAACCGGTCGCGTGGTTGGCCGTGGCGCATCGCCCAACACGGGAGTGAGCTAGTCGTGTTCCCACCGGATTCGCCATCCGACCCATCGGATCTGACCGCCCAGTTGAACAGCCTGAGCCTGGGTTTCGTTGAGAGCCTTTACGAGGAGTACCTGGTCGACCCGTCGCGGGTGTCGCCTGCCTGGCGGGCGTACTTCGATCGCGAACGAGGTGCCGCGGGCAGCAACGGGGACGCCCGGGTGACCGGTCCGCGTTTTCGACCGCGCAGCATCTTTAACCCCGGTGGCAACGGCCGTGCGGTCGTCCCGTCGGCGGTGGCGGGTGCGCCGAACATCGCCGCGCTGCAGGAGCGCGCTACGCAACTGGTGCGCAATCACCGGGTGCGCGGGCACATCGCCGCCCAGGTCGACCCGCTGCGCCAGCCTGTGCCGCATGTGCCGGAGCTGGAGCCGTCGTTCTACGGCCTGACGGAGCAGGATCTGGACACGCCGCTGTCGACGCAGCTCGTCGGCGGTGCGGATGTGCAGACGGTGCGCCAGCTCATCGAACGACTGAAGAACACCTATTGCCGGCACATCGGCGTGCAGTTCATGCACATCGACGACCTGAGCATCCGTGAATGGCTCCAGCACCGCATGGAGCACACGCAGAACAGCCTCACCCTCAGCCGCGACGAGCAGCGCCGCATCTTCAAGCGGCTGACCGATGCCGTCACCTTCGAGCAGTTCGTGCAGACGAAGTATGTCGGCACCAAGAGCTTCAGCCTCGAAGGGGCGGAGACGCTGATCCCGCTGCTGGATCTGGCGATCGAGAAGACGGCTGACCAGGGGGTGGACGAGATCGTCATCGGCATGGCGCATCGCGGCCGACTCAACGTGCTGACGAACATCCTCGGCAAGCGGCCACGCGACGTGTTCCGCGAGTTCGAGGACGTGGACCCGCGGCACCACATCGGCGGGGGCGATGTGAAGTACCACCTGGGCTACTCGGGCGACTGGATCAGCCAGTCGGGCAAGTGCGTGCATCTGTCGCTGAGCTTCAACCCCAGCCATCTGGAGTTCATCAACCCCGTTGCCATGGGTCGCATGCGCGCCAAGCAGGACCGGGTGAACGACCGGGCGCGGGAAAAGGGCATGACGCTGCTGATCCACGGGGATGCGGCGTTTGCGGGCGAAGGCATCGTGCAGGAGACGCTGAACCTCAGCGAACTGGACGCCTACTCGGTCGGTGGCACGCTGCACGTGGTGGTGAACAACCAGATCGGCTTCACCACGGGGCCGAAGGAAGCGCGGTCGAGCGTTTACGCCACCGATGTGGCACGCATGCTGCAGATCCCGATCTTCCACGTGAACGGCGAGTACCCCGAGGCGGTGGCGCAGGTGGTTCGCCTGGCGCTGGACTTCCGCACCACGTTCAAGAAGGACGTGGTGATCGATATGTACTGCTACCGGCTGCTGGGTCACAGCGAGGGCGATGAGCCGGCGTTCACCCAGCCGCTGATGTACAAGGCGATCCGCAGCCGCAAGTCGGTGCGCGACAGCTACCTCAATCACCTGCTGAAGCTCGGCGGGCTGACCCGGGAGGAGGCCGACCGCATCACCGCCGAGCGGCAGGCGGAACTGGAAGCGGAACTGGAGGCGGCGCGGCGGAGCGATTACGTGCGTCCCAGCCAGACCGGCGCGGGCATCTGGAAGGGGTACAACGGCGGGCCGATCCCCGATGAGGAAGCGCCCACGGCGGTTGCACGTGAACGGCTGGCGACGCTGCTCGACGCAACCACCCGTGTGCCCGAAGGCTTCGAGGTGCATCGTAAGGTGCAGCGTGGCCTGGAGGCGCGGCGAGAAATGGCACGCGGCGAGCGACCGCTCGATTGGGCGGCTGGCGAAGCGCTGGCGTTCGCCAGCCTCGTCACCGAAGGGGTGCGCGTTCGCATGACCGGGCAGGATGTCGGCCGCGGCACGTTCAGCCAACGACACGCGGTGCTGCACGATCAGCAGACGGGCAAGCGCTTCACGCCGCTGACCAAGCTCGCGCCCGATCAGGCGCCCATCGAGATCTACAACAGCCCGCTCAGCGAAGCCGGCGTGCTCGGTTTTGAGTATGGCTACAGCCTGGACTGCCCCGATGGACTGGTGATCTGGGAAGCGCAGTTCGGCGACTTTGCCAACGTGGCGCAGGTGATCATCGACCAGTTCATCACCAGCGCCCGCGACAAGTGGAAGCGATTCAGCGGTCTGGTCATGCTGCTGCCTCACGGCTTTGAAGGGCACGGGCCGGAGCATTC
This sequence comes from uncultured Phycisphaeraceae bacterium, assembly GCA_964511575.1. GTDB lineage: Bacteria > Planctomycetota > Phycisphaerae > Phycisphaerales > Phycisphaeraceae > CALKHT01. The sequence continues at coordinate 6,395 of CAZEFM010000110.1, forward strand.
CAGCGCCCGATTGGAGCGGTTCCTGACGCTGGGTGCGGCCCACAACATTCAGGTCGCCAACGTGACGACGCCTGCTCAATATTTCCATTTGCTGCGACGGCAGGTGGTGAACGACTGGCGTGTGCCGTTGGTGGTGATGACACCCAAGAGCCTGTTGCGTCATCCGGTGGCGGTGTCGTCGCTGGATGAACTGGCGACGGGATCGTTCCGCAAGGTGATCGGCGACCCCGACCACACCGGGCCGAAGGTGAAGCGGGTGCTGCTGTGCACCGGCAAGATCTATTACGAGCTGCTCGAAGCGCGCAAGAAGCGGCAGCGCGAGGATGTGGCGATCGTGCGGCTCGAACAGTTGTATCCGTTCCCGCTGGAGCAGTTGCGGCAGGCGACGGAGAGCTACGCCGATGGCACGCCGACGGTGTTTGTGCAGGAGGAACCGCACAACATGGGGGCGTGGCGGTACATCAAGGCGACGTGCAAGAAGGAACTGTTCGGACGGCTGCCGTTGTGCGGCGTGGCGCGGCCGGAATCGGCGACACCGGCGACCGGATCGTCGGCGGCGCACATGCTGGAACAGGCGGCGCTGATCGAGCAGGCGTTCGGGGGCACGTGCGACAACGAGGAAGCGCGCGTGGTTTGATTTTGGATTTGGGGGTTGAGGGTGGTTTACACCGTCACTGAAGTGGCGGTGCCCAGGTCATTGGACAACAGAAAGTAGATGAGCATGGCGGCGGAATTGAAGATCCCGAGTGTGGGCGAGTCGGTGGCGGAAGTGGAAATCAGCCGCTGGTTGAAGAACGAGGGGGATGCGGTCGAGCAGGACGAGCCGCTTGCGGAGCTGGAGACGGACAAGGCGACGCTGGAGCTGAACGCGCCGGTGGCGGGGCGGCTGAGCAAGGTGCTCAAGCAGGCGGGCGACACCGTGGCGGTCGGCGATGTGGTGGGGTATGTCGAGCCGGGCGAAGGCGCGGCTGCATCGAACGACAAGCCCGCGCCGTCGGCGGGGCAGGATGTCGAGGCCCGGCCGCGTGCCGAAGCGAAGCCGGCCGCGGGTGATCAGCGGGTGATGCCCGCTGCGCAGCTTGCCGCGGACGAGCGCGGTGTGGATGTGCGGACGGTACAGGGCACCGGCCCCGGCGGCCGCGTACTCAAGGAAGACGTGGTGCGAGGTGCGGCGGCAGCGCCGGCACGTGACACGCAGCCCGCCCCGATTGCCGCAGCGCAGCCGGCCGGGGATCGCGAAGAGGAAGTGGTGCGCATGAGCCCCATGCGACGCCGCATCGCCCAGCGACTCGTCGAAGCACAGCACACGGCCGCGATGCTCACGACCTTCAACGAAGTGGACATGTCCGAGGTGATGGCGCTGCGGGCCAAGTACCGCGAACGCTTCGAAAAGACGCACGGCGTGAAGCTCGGGTTCATGTCGTTCTTCGTCAAGGCGGCGATCGAAGCGCTCAAGGCGTACCCCGCCATCAACGCGGAGATTCGCGGCGACAACATCGTCTATCGCAATTACTACGACATCGGCATCGCGGTGAACACGCCCAAGGGTCTGGTCGTGCCGGTGCTGCGCAACGCCGAACGCATGAGCTTCGCCGAAATCGAAGTGGCGATCGGCGACTTCGCCAAGCGGGCGCAGGAGAACAAGCTGGAGCTTTCGGAACTGGAAGGGGGCACGTTCACGATCAGCAACGGCGGGGTGTTCGGCTCGCTGCTGTCGACGCCGATCCTCAACCCGCCGCAAAGCGGCATCCTGGGCATGCACACGATTCAGGAACGCCCGGTGGCACGCGACAAGCAGGTGGTCATCCGCCCGATGATGTACCTGGCGTTGACGTACGATCACCGCATCGTCGATGGCAAGGGCGCGGTGCAGTTCCTGGTGCGCATGAAGGATGTGATCGAGGATCCGTCACGCGCGTTGCTGGAAATCTGAGAGCCGGCGCGAAGGGTGCGATGAAGCGGTACGACGGGTCGCGTGATGTGCCGCCGTTGAAGTTCAAGGATTCGGTTTGCATTCGATCCCCGAAATTCTCGATGAGCTGAAGGCCGGCCGCATGGTCGTGCTGGTGGACGATGAACGTCGCGAGAACGAGGGCGACTTCATTTGTGCCGCCGAGCATGTGACGCCGCAGATGATCAACTTCATGCTGCGCGAGGCGCGTGGGGTGTTGTGTCTGGCGTTGTCGGGCGAGTTGTGCGACCGGATGGACCTTCAGCCGCAGGGCCGGGTGAACACCGCGTTGCACGCCACGGCGTTTACGGTGACGATCGATGCGCACGAGCGCTTCGGCGTAACGACGGGGGTGAGCGCAACGGATCGCGCCACGACGATTCGCGTCGCCATCGACGACAACAGCACGCCCGCCGACCTGGTGCGGCCGGGGCACATCAACCCGCTGCGCGCCCGGGATGGCGGATGCCTCGTGCGGGCCGGGCAGACCGAAGGCTCCGTCGATCTGTGTCGACTCGCCGGGCTCAAACCCGCGGCCGTCATCATCGAAGTGATGAACGAAGACGGTTCGATGGCGCGGCTGGACGATCTTAAAGCCATCTGCGCCAAGCACAACCTCAAGATGTGCTCCGTGGCCGATGTGATTCAATACCGGCTGCAGCGCGAGAAGCTCATCGAGCGCATCGATGAAGCGACGTTCGAAAGCGAGTTCGGCACGTTTCATCTGATCGCGTATCGCAGCATGGTGGATTCGCTGCCGCACGTCGCGCTGGTGTGCGGCGACATCGGCAAGCTCGACGCGACGGGGCAGCCGATCGAAGTGAACGACCCGGTGCTGGTGCGCATGCACAGCCAGAATTTGCTGGGCGATGTGCTGGGGGATCTTGGCGACCCGACGGGACGCGTGCTGCGGCGATCAATGCGGATGATTCAGGAAGAAGGCCGCGGCGCGGTCGTGTACCTGCGGCATGAGGGCATGGGCAAGGGGTTGCTCAAACGATTGCAGACGCTGCACGCGCCGGAACATCTTCAGCGCGATGAGCACGCGGTGCGCAGCGGCGCATCGGGTGGCGACTACGGCATCGGCTCGCAAATTCTGCGCGACCTGGGCTTGCGCAAGCTCCGCCTGCTCACCAACCACCCGGTGCACCCGACCGCCCTGAGCGGTTTCGGCCTGGAAATCACCGAGTTCGTCCCAGTGGATGTCGGATGAACCGCGGGAAGGCCGAACCGCGAATGAACGCGAATGGACGCGAATAAGTTCGGGCGGATCGGGTTTGTTGAAATGGGTGCCTGGTCACCCGTGTGGTTCTCGGTTTGTTGTCACTTCCGCGCCGCATTCGGGGCAGGTGTCGCTGGTGCTGCCTTTGAGGTTGTAGTTGCATTCGAGGCAGTAGGGCAGGCGGTCGGGTAATCGGTATGTCTGAACGAAGCGTGCCAACGCGCGATGTGTACGCCAGCGTTGGGCGAGCGCCAGTGCCAAACCGGCGAGTAACAACACGCCGAAAAGGGTTCCGACGGGAACGAACAGGTACGGAAGCAGTCTGAACACAAATGTTCCAACGATCGCAACACCGAGAACGATCCAGAACAGAAGTTCGCCTATGAATGGCACGACGATGTCCATCAGGAACGAATCGCTTCGCGGATGCTGATCACGAAATCGCTGTACGATCCATTTACGTGCAGTGGGCGTGTGATGCCGAAGCGCCGAACTGTTTTCCAATCGTCGGAACATGTTGCTTTGCAGCGAACCGCGAATAAGCGTGAAACAGCGCGAATGAATCTGGAGTTGGGTGGCACGGGTGCATGTCACCCGTGTTGGTTTGCGCGGGGGCGTCGCGAAGGTTTGACATGGCTGGCGAGCAGCCGTGCCACCCCAGAATTATTGTAAACACCTTCTTCGATTCGCGTTGCTTCGCGTTCATTCGCGGTTCAATACGTTCTCCGCGCAGAGCTCGTGCAGCACCACTTCCGCGCCGCATTCGGGGCAGGTTTCGCTGGTGGTGCCTTTGAGGTAGTAGTCGCATTCGAGGCAGCGTTTGAGGCGTCCGTTGTGATGGATGTCATCGAGATATCGTGCCACGGCGTGTCGCGTGGAGCGATTGATCCGAAATGCAAACATCACAAAGACGCTCAGCAACACGATTCCGCTCATCAGCATGCATGCCGATGAATACATCAGCAGGGCAATGATGGGCAAGATGGGAAGCCACCAAAGTAAACCAGTCAGAATATTCACAGTCCGGCGGCGTTGCGGCTTTAACTCCCGGCGAAACGCCCGTGCGACGCGTTTGCGCTGATTCAGCGAGAGGTGTCGCAGTTCCGGGATGGACTGCAGCCGAAAGTACATGTCCGCATCATACCCGCTTTCATTCGCGTCGATTCGCGGTTCGAATAACGCGACAAGTCGCGTCGCTTCGTGTGAACTTTTTTGTGAGGGTGGCACGGGTGCTTGTCACCCGTGTTGGTTTGCGCGGGAGCGTCGCGAACGTTCGATCACGGCTGACGAGCAGCCGTGCCATCCGGCTCGACTTTATTCGCCTCGATTCGCGTTTATTAGCGGTTCGATGCCGGCCGTGTAACCCGACAAGCCGCGTCGCTTCGAGCGAACGTTTCCTGTACAGCTTTGTGCCTTTTTGTGGCTAACTCAACAACCGTTCCAGGTCGTCGCGGGTGAGGTTGCGCAGGAGGTTTTCCTGGCCGCCCACGATGGCATCGGCGAGGCGCTTCTTCTTGTCCTGCAGTTCGAGGATGCGCTGGCGACCGAGGAGGGCGCGGCCGCCGCCCACGAGTTGCGGGCCGCCGC
>CAZEFM010000111.1:0-11144 GCA_964511575.1 uncultured Phycisphaeraceae bacterium
GACTCGGTGCACCCGACTCTCATAACGGCTGGTACATGAATGGGGGGCAGGACAGCGCGACTTGCGTGGCTCAAGTGCTTCGAGTTCTTCGCCGCTGACGGTGACGTAGCGGTCGTCGCCGACGGGGTAGCCGCGGATGATGTGCTCGGGATGGATCTCGCGGTTGTCCTCGGGGCAGTAGTAGCGTCGCCGCAGCGGGGTGCCGTCGGCATCGAGCATGCGCAGGCTGATGCGTTCGCTGCGCACGGCGGGCAGCAGTGCGACGGGGATGCTGACCAGGCCGAAGCTGACCGTGCCGGTCCAGATGGTGCGCCCGCCGGGCGCTTCTTCGTCAGGCGCTGCCTCTTCGTTCTTCTTTTTTTTGTGTTCGCGTTCAGGCATGCGCCTTTTCCTTTTCCCGCTTCGCAGCGTCGATGCTGGCGCGCAGCATCGATTCAAGCGATTCACGCCGCGGCTTGACCGTGCGCGGCTTGGGCAGCTCGACCTTCAATCCCCTGGCCTTGCGTTCAACCAGCTCGCGCACGCGGTCGACGTATTCGTTGCGGAACTCGCTGGGTTTGAACTCGCCCTCCAGCGCGCTGATGAGCTGTTCCGCCATGCGCAATTCGCGGTTATCGAGCTTGCGACCGGTGGGGCGGGGCAATTCCTTCGGGTCGACCAGTTCCGCGGGGCTGCGCAGCGTGATGAGCATCAGCGCATCGCGCTCGACACGAATCGCGCCGGCGTACTGCTTCTTGCGCATCACCCAGCGAACGATGGCGATCTTCTTTTGCTTCTCCAGGGCATCAACGAGCGCCCAGTAGCGTTCGGCGTTGCCATCCGGCCCGAGGTAGTAGGGGCGGTCGTACCACGCCTGGCCGACCTCGCCGGCATCGACGCACTGCACGACATCGATCGCGCGCGATTCGGCCGGCTCAAGCGCATCCAGCTCCTCTTTGTGCACAAGGACGAACCGGCCCGGCTCCACCTCGTAGCCCTTGCGCGTCGCGGCCGGCTCCACCTCCTCGCCCGTCACCGCGTTGACCATGCGCTGCCGCAGCCGCACCATGTCCTGATCGTGCAGCAGATTGAAATGCACACCGCGATCCTCAACGGCGGCATAAAGCTTCACCGGCGTGGAGACGCCATCAAGCTCGACCACCCCCTTCCACATGGCACGCGCGGGCATGTGAGCGACCTTCCGCAAGAATCGGCGCGGTCGTTCGCGCCTCAAAGTAAGCATAGGGTCGCGTGTCGGATGCGGAGGTTGAGGGGAACGCTTGTGTGGTGCTCGGGGCGGCGCGTAGGGTCGTGATGGCGCGCTGCGCGAAGCCGCGGGCGGGTGCGTGGGTCAGTCGTTCGATGATTGCAACTGCTTGTAGATGTCGACGATTTCGTGGAAGGGGTCGGCGTAGTAGCCGTCGTAGCGTTCGCCTCGTTTCAGAGTTTGGTAGAACGCGCCGGCGGGGCCGTCGTGGTGGGGGCTTCGGGAGTTTTCGTGCAGGATGTAGAGGTCGCTGCTGAAGCCGCCGAAGCGTTGCGGGTCAGCGGTGGCGCGAATGATCTGCGCGCCCAGGCGGTTGCGGTGGGCCGGCAGCGGCATGTTGCGGTCGGCATCGTCGTAACCGGGATAGCCGCCGCGCTCGGTGTCGCGGTAGTCCCAGGCGACCACGATCAAGTTCCAGGTGATGGGTGACCGGCCCGGGTTGCGCGCCGCGACCCAGCGGCGCAGCGTCTGGGCGCCGAAGCCGGGAGTGAGCCAATCCTCTTCGTTGCGCGTGCCGTGACAGAAGCCGCTCCACGTGTCCTGGACCGCGGCGACGAAGGGCGGCTGCACGGGCTCATCGGGCTGAATGCCCACGCGGATGAGCTGCTCGTCATACAGCCTCGCCAGCACCGACAGGCTCTCGCCCTGGTCGCGCTTCGGGTGGATGTCATACACCGCCAGGCGTGTGGGGTGGACGTGCTCGCGAAAGAACGCCGCCAGTTGGGCAAGCTCCTCCTGCGTGAAAACGGGCGTGCGTTCGCGGTCGTACATGCGCAGAACGAGCGTGGGGATGAGTTCGACCGATGCGGGACACGCCTCGCGCCACCAGCGAAACACCCGGCACGCATCGGCGATAGTCATCTCCTCATGATAGATCAGGTAGAGGCGATTGGCGGCATAGGGGCCGGTCAACATGCCCGCGGCGTTGAAGACCTCCTCGCGGGTGGGCGGGGCGGTCGCGGGAAACGTCGGCCCGAAATAGCCCCGCTGCGTCAGCATCCCCAGCGATGCGTGCACCCAGTAGGAACGTTCGAGTTCGCTGTCGCGGCGGGCGGGCTCGCTCGCCGCATCCTCCGATGCCACCGCCGCCACGGGTGCCCCCGCTATTGTGAATGCCGTCAGGCAAAGACTGAGGAAGATCACCTTCATCACGGGGCCGCCTCGACCGCGTTGAATCCTTGGCTGTTTCGGTGGGATGCGGGGGTGGGGCGATGCTCGGAGACAATCTGGCCGTCGGCTTCGAGCTGGGCTTTGAGCATGTCGTAATCGACATCCTGTACGCTGACGTCGTGATCGATGGCGAGGGCGGCGGCGGTTGCGGCGCTCTGGCCGAGGATCATGAAGACCGGCTCCATGCGGATCGAGCCGTACGCGATGTGCGACGCCGAGACCGCCACCGGTACCAGCAGGTTTTCCGCTTCGCCCCTGCGCGGAATGATGCTGCGGTAGCTGATCGCGTACGGGCCGGTCGGCGGAACTTCGATGTTGCCTTCGTTCTGCACGTAGCCTTCGGGCGTGACGTACCGCTGCACGTTGTGCGAGTCCATCGTGTACGAGCCCATGCCCACGCTGTCCGGCGCGATGCGCGCGCGGCGGCAGTCGTGCTCGGTCATCACGTAATCGCTGACCATGCGGCGCGCTTCGCGGATGTAGATCATGTAGGGCCAATGGGCGTTGTCGGTGAACTCATCGGCGGCGTAACCCCATCGGCTCACCTCGCGACGAACCGACTCCGGCACGCGCGGGTGGGTCGACAGCGTGTACAGCAGCCCGCGCTGCCAATCTTCGTGCGCCTTTTCGATCTCGCGGCGGCGCTCGTAGCTCGCCTCGGGGTATTCATCCGAGCCGCCGATCAGATTCATCGACACCGCCCAGCGGTTGTTCGTGTCGGTCTTGCGGTTGGGCATGGCGGCCGGCAGCCAGGGAACGCGCTTCTCGCCGGCTTCGTACATCCGGAAGAGCAGCTCGTAGTCCTTTTCGTCATAACCGGGCGGGGCGGTGAAGGGCACCCGGTTCTCCGGCACATCGGTCAGGCACAGGCGATAGCAGTAGGCCTGCACGCGATGGTCACCTTCGCCGTCCGGCCCACCGGCGTGTGGGTTGATGCCCGGCAGCAGCCCGCTTGCGGGGTCGCCCGGCACCACATACGGATCGACGCGTGCCTCCGGCGGCAGCGGGTGCGGCGGCGCGCCCCGCGCCTGATCCACCGTGAAGACATGGTTCACGGTTCGGCGGGCCTGGATGCCGTTAAGCGTTTCACCGTACTTCGCATTTCCCTCACGGCCCACGGTGTAGCTCACGCCCGCTGCCGCCATCAGATCGCCCTCGTAGGTGGCGTCGATGAACATGCTGCCGCGGAACAGCTCGCCCGATTCCATCACGATCGCGGTGATGCGCCGCCCCACCTGGCGCACCCCCCGCTGCGGCGTGCGATCCAGCCGGCCCTTCACGACGGTGATCTTCCGCTCCCGCAGCCAGTCGCAGAAGATTTCTTCCGCGACGTGCGGCTCAAAGCCCCACATGGCATCGTCATTGGGCGAAAGATGAACGCCGAAGTAGCTTTCGCGCGTCTGTCGGGTCCAGCGTGCGGGATCGCGGTAAACGCGATGCACGCGCTCGTAGAACTCGCGCGACAGGCCGCCGATCGTCGCCTTGCGCCCCGCATCGGTTCGGCCCAGCCCGCTGCTGGTCATGCCGCCCAGGTGGGCGTAGGGGTTGACGAGGATCGTGCGTTTGCCCATGCGTTCGGCCTGGATCGCGGCGATGACGCCGGCGCTCGATCCGCCGTAGACCACCACGTCGTACGTCGTCTCTGGGGCATGCGATCGGGCGGGCGCGGCGCACGCCCCCATCAGGAGAACCACAGCCATGAGTTGGCGAAGGATCATCATCATTGCGTCATGGGGATGTAGTTCTCATCCTGCGGCAGCGCTTCCCAGAAGGTCTGGTCGCCGCCCACCTGCCAGAAGAGCGCCAGTTGGGTGGGGGGAATCCATTGGGCGGAGCCGTCCACACGGGCTGAGCTTTGCCCGTCGGGCATGGGCGCCGTCTCGGGCCGATCGTGCGCCAGGTAGTGGTTCTGGTCGCTGCGATAGATGGTCATGCACGACCAGAGCGGGTATTGCGGCGGGCCATCGGCCGTAACCTCGCGCGGGTCCATAAACCATGTGCCGCCGAGCAGCTTTGTCGTGCGAATCAGGTCGCCGTAATACTGGTACGTGACGTAGTCGAGGCTGTAGGAGCCGGTGCCGCCCATGCTCTGGGGGTTGCGCGCCTCCAGCAGTTCGCTTGGGCAGAACAGACCGAACTCCCGATCGGGCAGGTAGTGCTGGGCGAACCGTCTCATGACCTCGCCGTATGGCACGCCGAACGAGTCCTGCAGGTTGACGAAGCCCTGGTCGAGTCCGTTGCCCCCCATACCGTGCGGTCGGATCGCGCGCCCGCGGTTGGGCAGTTGATTGCGATGGTCCGCCGCGTAGGCGACGGTCGCCAGCGTGGTCTGGCGGATGGTGGCCAGGCACTGGGTTTGCCGCGCCACGGTGCGCGCGCGACTCAGGGCGGGCAAAAGCAGCGCGATCAGCAAAGCGATGATCGAGATGACCACGAGCAATTCGATCAGCGTAAAACCATGTCGATTCCTCGTCGCGCGCATGGCAGGACTCCGATAAGGGATAATGAGAAATACGGCCGCCCGTCGTTGAACGGGCGGCCGCCCGCTCTGCTGCCTACCGGGCAGCAATTCAAATTCACCACGTGGGGCGCTTGAAGATCAGCATCGCACCCATTCCCATCAGCACCAGGCTGGCGGGCTCGGGGATTGCCGTGTAGACGGCGACGTTCTCAGCCACGAGCGTCGTGCCGGCGCCGCTGTTGCGCAGCCCGAAGGTGCCCGAGGTGTTGTTCGCGTCGATCGCCGAGACGGTGGTGATGAGGTTGCCCTCCGCGTCATACAGTTCGCCGGTGAGTTGGGAGCCTTCGACGGTCAAGGCAAGTTCGCCTGCCCGGAAATCCGCCGAAATTGGTGCGGTGTCGAGCACGACGACTCCGGCGGCGGTGCTCCAGGAATAAAGCTGCAGGTTCAGGTGCTCTGCAACCAGATTCACGCGCAGGTGATAGAAGTTGGAGGCATCGGTGTAGCGCGCAACCACGCCTCCCGCCAACGGGGGGCCGGAGGCGCGAATGTTGGACCGCACGGTGTAGTCGGTCAGGGTGTAAGCATCGACGTTGCCGGCCACATCGCCTTCGTATACCGACAGCCCGATGTTGGTCCCCACCGCTACGGCGGTGTGTTTGTATTCCTCGTTCTCGATCTTCCACGTGCCGTTGGCCGTGACGACGCTCCAGTCGGTGGGAATGGTGTTGTCCAGTTCGCCGGTGAAGTCCGTGTTGTAGACCTCGTGGATGAACGCTGCCGATGCGCTGGTCGCCGTGCCGCCGACGATCATCGCCGCGGCGCACAGCGCCAAACCCATGCGCGCCAACGAACGGCCCGTCCTGACGGATGTGTGTGAAACGCGGTTCATGATGTGTTCCTCCGATTAGAGAAAAAGATTCAACGTGGCGCGGAACAGCCCGCGACCGCAACGACTCGCATCCATGCCGCCTCCCGGCGAACGCCGCCGTGAAGCACCAAAAGCCGTCTCCCTCGCCGCCGGCCTTTCCCCGGAGTGAATGCGGCAGTCCGTCCTTGGACGGACTGCCGCCCCGCGCAGGTTGCCGCACCGTGCGTGCAACCTGCCTGCAACCTCAACTAACGTCCCAGAAGAATCTCCAGGGCGATTTCAAACGCCGCCCAGTCGTTGTAGAAAAAGCTCGTCGAACTCATGAAACTCGTCAGCAGGTGCGCGTTGTCGCCGGTCGGCGTCGTCAGCCGCACGCTGCCATCGCCCATCGCGGTGTTCCAGCCATCGAAGACGGCATGGAAGGGCGACTGATCGGCGGGGCGGAACTGATCGATCATCGCCAACCGGTCGGGTGGCAGTTCCGAAAGACGATCGTAAAGGCGCTGTCCGCCATCGGTGTGCGGGTTGAAGTAGTACGAGATGCGCAGCCGGCCCACCGCGTCGGGGTTGGGCCAGGGGCGATAGTACTCCGCCACGTGGATGGCGTAAGACGGCACCGACACATCCACCGCCGGGCAGAAGTAGACATCCCCCGCGGTGACGTACTGGCCGCTGTAAAGGTGACCAAGGTTCTGGTATTGGCCGTCCAGGTAAAAGTAATAGAGGCGATGCGTTTCGATGAGCTGATTGCGCCCGCTGCCGTAGGAGGCCGGCGGCATCTCATCGTCGTGGTCCTGCGCGTAGGCATGGACGCCCAGGAACACTTGACGCTGATTGCTCGCGCAAGACACCAACTGCGCCGTGTGCCGCGCCCGTTGCAGCGCGGGCAACAACAGCGCGATCAACAGCGCGATGATCGCGATGACGACCAGCAGCTCGATCAACGTAAACCCGCGGCGTTTCATGGCTACTTCCTTTCGTCTCGCAGGATCCTGAACAACACACGGTCGAGAATGGGAACATCCATCGTTGAATGGATGCCCCCGTGCGTCACGCCAGGCCGTCCGGGGCGGCAGGAGGCGTGACGCGGTCAAGTCAGCAAGGTCGGCGGCGGAACATCAGCGCCGCGCCCAGTCCCATCAGCACCACCGACGCCGGCTCAGGCACGATCTGGATCGAGTGAACCGCCCAGTGGGTGCTGTCGTTGGCCTGGGTGGCGTGATTGCCCAGTCCGCGTTCCCACACGGAGCCGTCCTCCCAGCCCTAGCCGGCGGACTGACCGGTGATGTCGCCGGCGCTGTTACCGCTGAAGTCATCGAACAGCAGCGTCGCCGACGCGTGCGGCGCAGCCGCGAAGCTGATCGTCAACGCCGCCGCCAAACCCAATGCCTGCTTCTTGTAAAGTGCCATCTCGGAGTCTCCCTCTATGAAGAAAAAGCTCAGTTAAAGCGTGTTGTGCCTTTCAGGCGGCCGTCAGGATGCGTGCGTCAACATGCCCCGGCGGAGCACGGCCGCACGATGCCCTCACTGCCGCGATCGAATCTGTTCATTCATCCATGAGTGGTAATGCTGGGCGACCTGTTCCGCCGACAGGGCGTGGCGGTAGATCGCCATTTCGTCCATGCGTCCGCGAAACCGGCTGGTATCGCCCCGGGCGGAGCGGTCCATGCCCAGGTGCAGCGCGTGGATGGTGGCCGGCAGCCGCCGGGAATCCTTCGCGCTCTGAACCAGGTGGCCGTTGAGGTACAGCCGAATCTCCGATCCCTCCTTCGTCACCACCACGTGCTGCCACTGGTCCACCTCGTAAGGTGTGGAGGAAGCGACGGCATCACTCGATGGATGCGGAATGAAGCGGACCGCGCGGGCGGGCTGCTCGCCGTCCGCGCGATCGCCCGTCAGTTCGATCCGGAATCCCCCCACCAGGCGAAGCAGCACGCCGTGATGCGCTTCACGCGGGTTGAACCAGCACTCGATCGCGTAGGCATCGGCCTCGCGCAGTTCCGTGATCGACTCGATCATGAACCCTTCGCCGCCTTCGCCGAGCACGATCGAGGGATGGAGCGTCGCGTTCGTGACACGAACGTTGCCGATGGCGACGGCGCGGTAGCGGGCGCTCATCTCGTTGGGCACGAAGCCCTGCGCCAGCGTCGCGAAACGCCAGTAGGCGATCGGCGCCGCGCTTCGGATCAACTCCATATGCCGCCGCATGCCGTCGCGTTGCTGTTGCGCCATGCTTCGTGCGAACGCGCTCTCATCCGCTTCAAACGATTGCACTGCCCGCGTCCGCCCATCGATGCGGACGGCCTGGCCCTTCGAAAGCTGCTTTGGTTCCAGCGAAGCGTCGGGCGAGTGGAGCACCACCTCGCCGGTGAAGACGTGCACTTCGACCTGGCCGCCTTCCTCCGCCACCACGCCGAACTCGGTGCCCAGGTCGACGATTCGCATCACGGGTGTGTGCACGGCGAAGCGACTGGCGCTGGGCGGCACCTGTGCGGTCAGCTTCCCGCGATCGAGTCGCAACGCGTTGTCATCGTGCACTTCCACAATGCACGGGGCTTCCAGCACCACCGTCGTGCCCCGCCGCATCGTCAGTTCGACGATGCCCTCTTCCAGCGTGAAGCGCATGCCGGCGAGGAGCTGGGCGCCGGTTTCCAGGGGCGTCGTCTGGTCCCACCGCGCATCCCACGCCGCATCCACGGTGGCCGCCACCATCGTGCCGGTCGTGGATGACTCGACGGGCGATTGCCGATCGGACGTCGTAAGCATCCAGAAGAGCAGCACCATCGCCGCCACCGCCGCCGGGACGCCGTACGCCACCAGCCGGGGAATCACGATGTGCCGCGCGGTCACCGACCGCCTCTTCGAACGCCCGGCCTGCGTCGGCGCGGGCGCCGCCTCGAGCGTGTCCGTTGGCGCGGCGCGTCGGCGCGATTCAGCCACGTGCTTGCGCACCTCGTCGAAAATCAGGTCAATATCGATGGAAGGCGGCGGGGTGGCCGGCATGTCGTCCGCCAGGTCGTCCACGTCCTCGGCCGCGACCCCCATCGCGAAGGGCCACACATCCTGCGCCGCCATGTGCTGCCGTGTCAGACCGTGGAGCAGCGACCGCCGGGCAAACAGCAGGGCGTGCTCCGGCGAAGCCTTCACCCACAAACACAGGTGCTCGGCCTGCTCGGGCGTCAGCTCGTCATCGAAGTAGGCGTCGATGAGGGGGTCGACTCTGCTCATGGCGCTGCCCTCCCATCGCGCTGAAGGGTGTCTTCGATGCAGCGCTGCAGCGTGTTGCGCACGCGGTGGAGCATGGTGCGCACCGCCCCCGAGCTCATGCCCAGTCGCTTGGCGATCGCCGGGGCGCGCAGGTCCTGCAGGTAGCGCATCTCCAGCATCTTGTGGGCGCGTGGGGTCAGGCGACGGGCGCATCGCACCAGCGCCTGGCGGATTTCGGGCGCCTCCGGTTCAAGCTGATCCTGCGCCTGGGCCAGCAGGTTGAGCGCCTCGTCATCGAAGATGAGCTTGTCCCGGCCGCGGCGCTGCCACCACTTGAGCACCTCCAGGCGGGCGATGCCCACGCACCAGCTCAGGAAGGAGGCGTTGGGGGCGTACCGCTCGGACTTGCGGATGGCGATCAGCGCGACCGTCTGCAGGATGTCCTCCGCATCGTGGAAGTTGGGCACCATCGACGCGATGAACGCCCACACGCTGGGTTGCACCCGCGTCCACATCGCGACCACATCGTTGGATTCGCTTTCGGTCCGCATCACGCCGATTCCCGAACGCATTGGTGCGTCCAGCAATAGAACCTCACCAAACCGGCAAGTGTTACAGATTAAAGCGCCTTTTTATCCGATTTAGAGAAAGAAGAGCAAGAAAATGGAAGAGCGGGGGGGGGGGGGAGGATGATGATGGGAGGAAGGTCAGGGCAAACGCATATGGCTTGGTGGATAGCCGTCCCGGCTGCCGTTGGCCCGAAGGGCCAGGCGCGGAGGTTCCGGCACCGGGAAATGCCGCTTTCGCCTTCGGCGAAAATGACAGGCGGGGACGCCCGTCCCATCAGAGCCTTCCTATGCGGCGGGGCCGGGCTGGATGATTCACGCCCGAGCGGCCGAATCCGCCCCCCCTCAGTCCCTCAGTCCCTCGGTCTTTCCCCCCCTCACGGCCTCACCCCGATCGGTCGAACATTCGGCCCCGGCGGTGTATTCGTCAATCCATCCCCCAGGTCGCGGCGGTAGCGGTTGGCGATCTTCAGCATGCGGTCGACGATCCGCGGGTGGTCGGCCGCCACGTTGCGCGTCTCGGCTGGGTCGGTCTCCAGGTCGAAGAGGCTCAGCTCGATTTTGCGGTTGGCGTAGCTGCCGCGCCGGCCGTCGTTGCCGATCTGGCTGGCGTAGGTGTAGGTGTGCGGCAGGTGCAGCTTCCATCGCCCCATGCGGATCGATTGCAGGTTCCGGGCGGCGTAGTGGTAGAAGACGATCGGCCGTTCAGGATCGACGCGCGGGTGCACGCCCTGGAGCATGAGTGAGGCGATGTTGGTGCGGTCGGCGGGCGGGCGGGTGGCGGTGATGGCGGCGATGGTGGGCAGCCAGTCAATGGTGGCGGCGGGGACATCGCACACCTCGCCGGCCCGCACCTGGCCGGGCCACCAGACGATGCAGGGCGTGCGCACGCCGCCTTCAAAGGTGTCGCGCTTGGCTGATCTGGTCCACAGCGGGATTTGGCGGAGAGCACCGCCTGGCGGCACCGGTCCAAATTGTCGGGCACTGCCCGTTTCCCCTTATTTCACGCGGCTTTTCGCTCGTAGTGATTCAGCAGCCCACCGAGCATCGCATGCCGGTACACGGGTCCGATCGTACCCGCGGATTGCTCCGCTGGCGGTGCCCCAGATTGGGCGAGTGGGACGTTCCCCAACGATTGGTGCGGCCGCGCCGTGTTGTAGTACGTCACGTAGCTTTGGACCACGTAGTCCACCTGCCGCAAGCTGAAGCACCACATCGCGTTCAGGCACTCGCGCTTCAAGCTCCCGATCCAGGACTCGGCGAACGCGTTGGCGATCGGCGACTGGAACGGCGTCTTCACGATCTGCTCGCCGCTGAGGCGGCGGAAGTGCTCGTCGAACGCCTCGGTGTACTTGCTGTCGCGGTCCCGGATCAGGAATCGGAGATCCAGCCCCTCGTCCTCGGTCCACATCGTGACGTTCCTTGCCTGCTGTTGCATCCAGTTCGCCGTCGGGTGATACGTGCTCGGCGAGACGAACACCTTTCGGCTGCCCAGGTGAATGAACATGAGCACGTACGCCACCCGCTTGCCCATAGGCGTCCAGACGTTCTTGCAGAAAAAGTCAGTGGCCACCATGCAGTCCAGATGGGCCGCGAGGAACGTCCGCCATGTCGTGTCCACGC
>CAZEFM010000112.1:0-11140 GCA_964511575.1 uncultured Phycisphaeraceae bacterium
TCTTGGTCGACTGGTCGATGCGCATCTGGAGGACGTCCTTCTTGGACACCTCCAGTTCGATCCACGAGCCGCGTTCGGGAATGATGCGGGCCGAGTGCAGCGGACGGTCCGCTTCAGCCGAGGCGATGGAGAAGTCCACGCCGGGCGAGCGGTGAAGCTGGTTCACGATGACGCGTTCAGCACCGTTGATGATGAACTCGCCGCCACCCATCAGCACGGGGATCTCGCCCAGGTAGATCTCCTCTTCGGGGATCTCGGCGACATCCTTGCGCACCATGCGCACGCCGATGCGGAACGGCATGCCGTAGGTCAGCCGAAGCTCGCGGCACTCGTCCGGGGTATACCGCGGCTCATCGAGCTTGTAGTAGAGATACTCCAGCTTCATGTTCCCGTCGTAGCTGTCGATGGGAAACACTTCGCGCAGGAGCGACTCCAGCCCGATTTCGATATTGCGTTTATCGAACGGTTTATCTAGTTGGAGGAAACGGTCATAAGCTGCAGTTTGCACCTCGACCAAATTGGGGACAGCCAAAGCATCACCACGCTTGGCGTAGTCGCGCACCGAATTCAGCTGCATCGATCACCTCGATCAAGCCAGGTTAAAGCCAGAAAAAACAATATGTTAGATGGACCCCGACACCGCCTTCGTTTTGCCGCAAGCACATCAGTATATTCAACACCCGCCCTCTTCACAAGGCCGGTCCAGGAAAAAAATCCGCAAAGCGCCATTTTGAGGCTTGACATTTTACCCAGTTTCGATCCACCCGCCCGATAATTCGCACAATCCGAAAAACTTCACACGATTTCCACATCCGGTGACTCCTGATTGCGTGGATAACCTGAGGATAGCCAGGGGCCAGCGCCACGGGCCGAAGGCCACGGGGGAGTACGTGGGCGTTTTTCGATCGACATGGCGTGGTCGCTGGTGCCTCGATGGTGCCTCGATGGTGCCTCGATGGTGCTTCCACGCCTTTGATGGCCTGTCGCGACTAATAAAGTCGCGGGGGGGTGCGTCTATTCACACGGTCGCTTACTCGTAGAGCGACACAAATCGGCAGGAGCCGTGATTGACTGAGCAGCCCCCCGGCCATGGAGCCTGCGTTCGCCAGGCCTTCGAACGGTTCGAAGGTCGGTTGCTGCAGTATGCCCGGCACCTGACCGGGTGCGAGGAGTCCGCCCGTGATGTGGTGCAGGAGACGTTCATGAAGCTGTGCCAGTCGCCACCCCGGGCGGGGGAGCTGAACGGGCAACTCGCCAGTTGGCTCTACGCCGTGTGCCGCAGTCGGGCGATCGACCTGCAGCGGCGTGCCCGACCGCTGCGGATCAGTGACTCCGCAGCGGTGAACGTCGATCAGGCGGGCGCGACGCCGAGCCCGGCGACCGTGGCGGAACGCACCGAGCAGTCGCAGCGGATCGCCGCGTTGCTCGCCGCGCTGCCGGCATCGCAACAGGAAGTGGTGCGACTGAAGTTCCAGCAGGGTCTGAGCTACAAGGAAATCGCCGCGGTCACCGGCCGCACCGTCAACCACGTCGGCGTCCTCCTGCACACCGCGCTGAAAACCCTGCGCAACCGGATGAAGGAGTAGCCGCGGGACAGGACTGCACCACGAAGGACACAAAGGTCACCGAGCGAACCGAGCCATGAACATCAACGATCCCCTGCTGACCGCGTATGCCCTGGGTGAACTGGCGGGCGATGAAGCTGCCCGCGTGGAGGCGTTCGTGCGAACGAACGATGCCGCCCGGGCGGAGGTGGAGGCGATTCGCCGGACCGCGGGGGTGTTGCGCGATGAACTGTTGTCGGAGCCGATTCCGAGCCTTTCCGAGGAGCAACGCATCATGATCGAGCGCGAAATGACCGCCCCCTCACCGCATCGTGGCCGAGCAATTCTGGGCTACCTCGCCGCCGCCGCGCTGGGCGCCGCCGCGGCGGTGGCCGTAAGCGTCACGCTCAACGCCGTGACGCCCCCCGGCCCCGCTCCCCAGAACACATCAGTCGCACTGCACACGCCTCGTGCCTCGGTAAATCCCGCGCCTACCAACCCGAAGCCCGCCCGAACATCCGAGCCGACGAACGCCGAAGGCGACGCAGAGCGCGATACGGAGGTGCAGCGACTACTCCAGCGAGCAGTGGAGTTGCGACGCCAGCAGCAGTACCACGACGCATCATTGGTGTTCGAACAAGCCCAACTCATCGACCCGAACAACGTCGCCGTACAGACGCTCAAGGAAATGGCCGAGGACACGGGACTTTACGTTGAATCCCGCCGCCGCCGCCGCAGACGCGACCTCGCCATCGCCGGCCAGCGACTCGACGGCATCGAAGCCACCCCGCCCTACTGGGGTGTGATGAGCCATGACAACGGAATCGCGGCCACTTACGGCATACGCGATTCAAAGCCGGAGTTTGCCCGGTTCCACCAAGGCCCCGAGTTCGATCTGGACAACGCATTGGCTGCGGGCGAACGCGCCGACGTCGACCTGCCCGGCCGCCACAACCCCAACTTCCACACCGAGGCGTACGACGCCGTCGTCCACAATCCGTTTCTCGCGGCGTTCGACAATCCGCTCTCCACATTCTCGATTGACGTCGACACCGCCAGCTACGCCAACACGCGGCGCATGCTCAAGGCCGGGCAGCTTCCGCCGCCGGGCGCGGTGCGGATCGAGGAGTTCATCAACTACTTCCCGTACAACTACTCCGCGGCGGGCGACGATCTGCTGGCGGACGCGCACTTCGCCGCCCACGTCGAAGTGGCGCAGTGTCCCTGGAACCACGACCACCAGCTCGTGCGCATCGGCCTCAAGGGCAAGGAAGTCGCCCAGGAGCAGCGGCCGGCGTCCAACCTCGTCTTCCTCATCGATGTGTCCGGCTCGATGACTGACGCCAACAAGCTCCCTCTGCTGCGTGAAGCGTTTGCGCTGCTGACCCGGCAGCTCACCGACAACGACCGCATCGCGCTGGTGGTGTATGCCGGAGCGTCGGGGCTGGTGCTCGACTCCACCCGTGGCACGCCGGAGAACAAAGCCGTCATCCTCGATGCCATCGCACGCCTGGAGGCGGGCGGCTCAACCAACGGCGGCGCGGGCATCCGGCTCGCCTACGACGTCGCCGCCGCCAACTTCATTGAAGGCGGCATCAACCGCGTCATCCTCGCGACCGATGGCGATTTCAACGTCGGCACCACCAGCCGCGACGAACTGGTCCGCCTTATCGAGGACAAGCGCAAAACAGGCGTCCACCTCTCCATCCTGGCCGTCGGCGAAGGCAACCTTCAGGACGCCACCATGGAGGAGCTGTCCAACAAGGGCAACGGCAACTACTACTACCTCGACTCACTGCGCGAGGCACAGAAGGTGCTCGTCCAGGAGATGTCCGGCACGCTCATCACCATCGCCAAGGATGTGAAGATTCAGGTGGAGTTCAACCCCGCAGCCGTGGCGGGCTATCGGCTCATCGGCTACGAAAACCGCCTGCTCGCCAAGGAGGACTTCAACGACGACACGAAAGACGCCGGCGAAATCGGCGCGGGCCACACGGTCACGGCCCTCTATGAACTCGTTCCGGCCAAACCTGCCGCCGATCAGGCCGAGCGTGATGCGGAGCTCACCCGCGATGTCGACGCCCTGCGGTACATCAAACCCGCCGCGCTCAGCGATGCCGCCACGGCCAATGAACTGCTCACGCTCAAGCTGCGGTACAAGCAGCCGGACGGCGATGTGAGCACCAAAGTCGAACTTCCCGTGCCCACAAACAACCGCGGCGTGGCGGAGGCATCCGAAGACTTCCGCTTCGCGGCCGCGGTGGCGGCGTTCGGCATGATCCTCCGCGACAGCCCCTACAAAGCCGACGCCGACCTGAACCTCGTCGCCAACCTCGCCCACGGCGCCACCGGCGAGGACCGCGACGGCTACCGGGCCGAGTTCCTCACCCTCGTCGAGCAGGCCCGCAGCCTCATCACCCCTCCCGACAATGCGCGGGAGTAGCCACAACGAGGCACGCAGGAAGTCGGATCAAAGTAGACTCTCCCACATGGGACTCCTGACCTTCAGCCTCAACGTCACCCTCGACGGCTGCGTCGATCACCGGGAGGGTATCGCCGATGACGAGACGCATGCCTTCTTCACGCGCCTCATGGATGAGAATGGGGCGATGCTGTGGGGGCGCATCACGTACGAGATGATGGAAAGCTACTGGCCCGCTGTGGCGCGGGGTGAGGAGGATGCCCCGCCGGCGATGCGCGCATGGGCGGTCAAGCTCGAGGCCAAGCCGAAGTACGTGGTGTCGTCCACGCGAAGGGACTTTCCCTGGACCAACAGCCGCCACCTCGCCGGCGACCTGCGCACCGGGGTGCAGAAACTCAAGGACGCGACCCCCGCCGGCGTGCTCCTGGGTAGCGGCAAGCTCGCCATCGAACTCGATCGGCTGGATCTGATCGACGAGTACCAGTTCCTCATCCACCCGCGCATCGCAGGCCACGGCCCCACGCTCTACCAGAACGGCCTGCCCGGCACGCGACGGCTCGAACTGGTCTCGGCGACACCGCTCCACAACGGCGCAGTCGCCATGCACTACCGACGTGCACGCCGCTAACAACCCCCGCGGTCCCTCACCTCCGGTACCCATCTGCGCCTTTTCGTAACCACTCCGGCATCAGCTTTGTAATACCTCCCGCAGAGGCAGGGGAGACGGCGGCGGCGTGCGCCCGGAGGGGTGCGCGTGCAGCCTTTGCTTCCGAGTTGTCAGGTTTGCACATCAGGAGGAACGAACGCATGCAGCAGCAGTCGCAACCGCTTCGATGGGGGGTGTTGTTCCTCGGCGTGGTGGTCGCCGCGACGCTGGGCGCATGCAATCTGCGGATGGCCGCGGTGCCTGCGCCGCAGGCCACCTACCTCGTCACCGCCGACGCCGACCCGCTTCCCGCTCCCCAAAGCAGCGCCACCGTCGTGCCGCCGGGCTACCGTGCCGAAGTCGTCGTCACCGACCTCACCTACCCGTCCAGCGTCGCCTTCGACGATGCGGGCAACCTCTATGTGGCGGAGTCAGGCTTCGTCTACGGCGACCCGGCCGCACCGGCCCGGCTGCTGCGCATCGCCCCCGATGGTGCCATGCACTACATCACCGACCAGCTCAACGGCCCGGTCACCGACCTGCTCTGGCACAACGGACAGCTCTACATCTCCCACCGCGGCAAAATCTCCATCCTCCAAGGCGATACCGTCCGCGACATCGTCACCGACCTGCCCAGCTTCGGCGACCACCACAACAACCAACTCGCGGCCGGACCCGACGGACGCATCTACTTCGGTCAGGGCACCGCCACCAACTCCGGCGTCGTGGGCATGGACAACTTCCTCTACCAGTGGCTCCCCCGCCACCCCGAGGGACACGACTATCTGCCCTACGACGTCAGCATCGACACCCACACCTACACCACCATCAACCCCTTCGTCATGGCGGGCGGTGAGGGAAGCTGGTTCGTCCACACCACACCCTTCGCACCGTTCGGCCAAAGCGGCGGCGGCGTGCGCGAAGTGCTCGGTGTGCGACCCGCCAACGGCGCGATCATGCGCATGAACGCCGATGGCACCAACCTGCAGGTCTACGCGTGGGGCTTGCGCAACCCGTTCGGTCTGGTCTGGGCGCGCGATGGCCAGCTTTATGCCGCCAACAACGGATTCGATGAGCGCGGCTCGCGCCCCATCGCCAACGACACCGATCAGCTCTACGTCATCGAACCTAACGCGTGGTACGGTTGGCCCGACTACGCCGGGGGCATGCCCGTCACCGATGCCCGCTATGAATCCAGGCTGGGCAGTCGGCCGCGATTCATCCTCCGCGAACACCCGCCGGTTGAAAAACCCGTCATCCACTTCCCCGCCCACTCCGGCGTCGCGAAACTGGCAACGGGAAGCCATGAACGCTTCGGCGATCCGGGCCACCTCTACCTGGCGATCTTCGGCCCAATGACGCCGCTCACCGGCGAGCAGCCCGTCGGCCAACGCGGCTACGAAGTCGTGCGCATCGACACCCGCACCTGGGCGGTCACCCCCTTCTTCACCAACCGCGATCGACCCGAATCGCTTAGCAATGTGCGGTTCAACGGCGGTATCCGTCGTCCGGTCGATGTGACGTTCTCGCCCGATGGCAAGACGCTCTATGTCGTGGACATCGGCGCGATCGAAGTGCTGCCCACCCGCGTGCCCACCATCGAAGCCAAACCCGGCACAGGCGTCGTCTGGCGAATCGTGCCCGAAGGGGTCGAGCCCATGGGACCGCCCGCCAACCTCTCGGTGCTGCCCGGTCGCGGCCGCGACACACCGCCCGAACCCACCCGAGCCGTCGGCGTCAATAACCCCCACCGACCCGGAGCGTTTCCAAGCGAATGAGATCATTTGGTGATGTGGTGATCTGGTGATGTGGCGAACGACAACACAACGTCACCAAATCACCACATCACCGAATAACAACACCCGGTGTTCCCATGCAGCGAATTGCGATCATCGGCACCAGTTGCAGTGGCAAGACGACGCTGGCGCGACGGCTGGCGCAAACGCTGAGTGCACGGCACGTGGAGCTGGATGCGCTGAACTGGCTTCCCGACTGGCAGCCGCGAAGCAGCGAAGGGTTTCGCCGATGCGTGGCTCAGGAACTGAGCTGCCCGCGATGGGTGGCGTGCGGCAACTACCGGCAGGTGCGCGACATCGTCTGGAAACGCGCCACCACGCTCATTTGGCTCAACTACCCCTTCCCCATCGTGCTGGGCAGGGCGTTGCTGCGCACCGGTCGCCGGGTGCTCTTGCGCGAGGAGCTCTACTCGGGCAACCGCGAAACGTTCCGCAAGTCGTTCATGAGCAGCCAGTCGATCATCTGGTGGGTGATCCGCACACACCATCGCCGACGACGGGAATACCGCGCCCTGTTCCAGTCCCCGCCCTACCCCCACCTGCAATGCCTGGAACTGCGCCACCCCGCCGAGGCGAACCACCTGCTGCGCTCCTGCGCGTTCGAAGCGGTTTAAGCGTTAACCACGGAGCACACCGAGCGCAAGAGAAAGACAGGGAAAAGGCGAAACCACGAATGAACGCGAATAGACGCGAATGGTTAACCACGAAGGACACGGAGGACACCAAGGAAGCAATGAAATTGGTTGAGTAGGCGTCGCGTCGAAGAAAATACTCGAGCCTCCTCACTCTTGGTGCCCTTGGTGATCTTGGTGGTTCCACTATTCGCGTCTATTCGCGTTCATTCGCGGTTCGCCTTCACGCCTTACCCGTTTTCCGCGAACATGGCTTCGACGAAGCGGGCGGGTTCGAAGGGTTCGACGTCTTCGGGGCGCTCGCCCACGCCGATGAACTTCACGGGGATGTTCAATTCCTCGCGGATGGCGACGACGATGCCGCCCTTGGCGGTGCCATCGAGCTTGGCGAGGAAGATGCCCGTCACCTCGATCGCCTCGGTGAACACCTTGGCCTGGTTGATCGCGTTCTGGCCCGTCGTCGCGTCGAGCACGAGGATCACCTCGTGCGGGCCGGTGGGGATCTTCTTCTGCACGACGTTGCGGATCTTGGTGAGCTGGCGCATGAGATGTTGTTGAGTGTGCAGTCGCCCGGCTGTGTCGACGATCAGCACATCCACGCCGCGCGCCACCGCCGCCTCGCAGGCGTCGAACGCGACCGCCGCCGGGTCGCCGCCCTGCTTGCCCTTGATGACATCCACGCCCAGCCGTTTGGACCAGATCTCCAGTTGCTCGACCGCCGCGGCTCGGAACGTGTCGCATGCCGCGAGCATCACGGTTTTGCCCTCATCACGCAGGCTCTTGGCGATCTTGGCGATGCTCGTCGTCTTGCCCGCACCGTTCACCCCGGCGACGAGGATGACCGTCGGCCCCGTGCCCGGCTCCGCGAAACGCAGCCGCCGATCCTCCTGAGGCCAGTACGCCCCAAGCTGATCCTTCAGATAAGCCAGCGCATCATCGCCCGTCTCGATCTCGCTGCGTTCCCACGCAGCGCGAAGGTCGCCCACCAGTTCCGTGCTGGTGCGCACGCCGATGTCCGACTGAATCATCCGCGCTTCGAGTTCATCGAGCAGTTCCGCCGAAAGCTGCTTGCCCGAAAGGATCGTCCGCAACGACCCCACAAAGCCCTGCCGCGTCCGCGAGAGCCCCTGCTTGATCTTGTCGAATGCCGCTTTGAAAAGACCCATATCACCTCCCGAGCCCCGAATCTTACCCCGAATCCCCGGTACGGGACAGGCAACGCAAAGGCGAACCGCGAATGAACGCGAATGGTTGAACCACCAAGGTCACCAAGGGCACCAAGAGTGAGGAGGCTGAGTATTTTCTTCGACGCGACGCCTACTCAACCAATTTCATTGCCTTCCTTGGTGAACTCTGTGTTCTTCGTGGTTCAATCATTCGCGTCCATTCGCCGTTCCAGCCACCCCGCATCCGTGTCATCCGTGGCGTCCGTGGTTACACTCCCCCGCATGCAGTTGAATCTTCCCCGTTCGCGACGGCTGGCCCTGGATCGACCGCGGATCATGGGGGTGCTCAACACGACGCCCGACAGCTTTTCCGACGGCGGCGCGTACCTTGACCCGGCCGCGGCCACGGTGCGGGCCGCTGCCATGCTCGATCAGGGGGCGGACATCATCGACATCGGCGGGGAATCGACCCGACCCGGCGCAGCGCGCATCACCGCTGACGAACAGATCGCCCGAACCCAGCCCGTCGTCGCCGCGGTGCGCCGACTTATCGACGAGCGCAACCTCCACGCCGCCATCAGCATCGACACGACGCTCGCCCCCGTCGCCCAGGCGGCCCTCGACGCCGGTGCCGACATCATCAACGACATCTCCGCCGGCCGCGACGATCCCGCGATCTTCTCCCTCGCCGCCCGCAAAGGCGTGCCCATCATCCTCATGCACATGCTCGGCGAACCCGCCACAATGCAGCAGAACCCCACCTATGCCGATGTCCTCGCCGAGGTGCGCGACTTCCTGCTGCAGCGCGCCCAGACCGCACAGGAGGCCGGCATCCCCGAATCGCAGATCGTCCTGGACCCGGGCATCGGCTTCGGCAAAACGCTCGAACACAACCTCACCCTGCTCGCCAATCTCCACACTCTCGTGGACACCGGCTACCCCATCCTGCTCGGCGCATCGCGCAAACGCTTCCTGCGCACCATCGGCCAACTGGGCGACACGCCCGACCCCCGCGCGCTCGCCGTCGCCACCAGCGCCACCACCGTGGTGGGCGTGCAGGCAGGTGTTCGCCTCTTCCGCGTCCACGATGTGGCGGAAAACCGACTGGCGGCACAGGTGGCGTATGCGATTCGGGGGGATTCGATCTGATCGCAGAAGGCGCAGAGGACACGGAGAGGAAGGCCGGCGCGGGGAGATCAATCGGGAGGTGTCAAAAAAAGAACCGCGGACCGCACGGATGTCCGGGATGCAGGCCGAGGCCGTTCATCCGCGTCCATCCGCGCCATCCGCGGTTTGAATGTCGATCAGCCAAAACGGCTCAGTTCTTGGCGAGCAGCGAGGGATCGGCCTTGGCCTTGTCCACGCAGCCGTTGCAGCACAGGCCGTACACCTTGCCCTCGTACGACACGCGCTTGCCTTCGGCGGCGATGGCGCGGCCGGACAGCGGGCACTCGGTGTTCACCGCCACCGCATCGTCCGCAGCATCGGTCACCGCAGCACCGGCATCATCAGCATCGGTTTCAGGAGCGGGTTCAGCGTCCGGTGCCGGCGTCGACTCAGGAGCAGGCGGCGGCGTCGTATTCCCGCCATCAGTCCCACCATCACACGCTGCCAGACCGAGGCACAGCACCAACGTCGCCAGAAGACTCAGATATCGCATGGGTTCGCTCCTGAAAGAAAATGAAAATCCCAACGCCAAAGTGATTGCCATTATACAGCTACCACTCCGCGAGGGAAGAGCGGGCCGGGAATTGCCAGGTGCCAGATTGCCAGTCAACCCGCGAGGCGGCACCATGGGTGGTTCAACCACATCTATTATAGATGGTGCGTCATCAGCGCCATCATTTTGCATTTTGCACTTTGAACTTGCTTCAACCCTTCCCCAAACCGCTCCCGAACATGTTTTAACGTTCGCTGGCGACTTATCGGGGCGGGAAATCAGCATGAATATTGGTCTGATTACCGGACGAAAATCGGCGTTTTCACGCGCAAGAAATGTTGTTTCAGTGATTTATGGAGCTGACGCGTCGAAGAAGATTCCTTCAAGGCGGCGCGGGGTCTTGGGCGATATCTTGTAGTGTACGAGGTATAATCGCACAAACCCTGTGGAAAACAGTGAACGTTGGTCAATCGCGTGGCGTGAACACGCGACGATCACCCCGGACGAGCCGGGGCCCGTGGGATGTGCCAGGAGTTCGAGCTATGAGCGACATTGCCCCCATTGGATCGGCTGGCGCCGCCTCCCTGGGGCGAACCGGCCGCACCGGACGCCAGATCGTCAACACCGAGTTGCCCACCCGCCGTGGCG
This sequence comes from uncultured Phycisphaeraceae bacterium, assembly GCA_964511575.1. Classification (GTDB taxonomy): domain Bacteria; phylum Planctomycetota; class Phycisphaerae; order Phycisphaerales; family Phycisphaeraceae; genus CALKHT01. Next base: position 10,515 of record CAZEFM010000112.1, read on the forward strand.
ACAGCGTCGAGCTGTCCGACCACGCCAAACTGCTGAGCAAACTCGCCAAACTGCCCGAGATCCGCACCAGCCTGGTCGACCGTGTCCGCCAGCAGATCGCCGACGGCACCTACGAAACCCCCGAGAAAATCGACATCGCCATCGACAACCTCGCCGAGGACCTGTAAATCCCCGTTCGATTGCGGATTGCGGATTGAAAGAAAGAACCGCCGGCCTGTGCAGCCGGCGGTTTTCGTTTTCGGACCCGGTTGAACCGCGAATGAACGCGAATCAACGCAACTGATTGACCACCAAGATCACCAGAAAAGCACTGATTGGAACACTGGCAACTCCGCCCGTTTCACTGCCTTTCTTCGTGTCCCTGGTGTCCTTCGGTTCAACAATCCTCTCCCGGCATCAGCTCTTCTCCCGGTACTCGGTGGGGCTCATGCCCACGAGGCGGTGGAACGTGCTGGTGAAGTGGCCGTGGCTTGCGAAACCGGCGCGGCTTGCGATCGTGCCGATCGGCAGCCGTGTCGAACGCAGAAGCCATTTGGCCACCTGAAGCTGCTTGCCCTGCAGGTAATGCTTCGGACTCACGCCCACCTGCTTGGAGAACATGCGGTGGAAGTGGAACGGACTGATAT
>CAZEFM010000113.1:0-11094 GCA_964511575.1 uncultured Phycisphaeraceae bacterium
AGCTACACTTATCCCCATGACCAGACCCACCGAACAACCCGCTGCACTGGAACGGCTCATCGACCGGCTGGCGCGGCTGCCGGGGCTCGGGCGGCGGTCGGCGCAGCGGATTGCGTTTTATCTGCTCAAGCAGCCGCCGAACGAAGCGCTCGATCTGGCGGCGGCGATTCGCGACTTCAAGCAGGACCTCAAGGTCTGCCGGGTGTGCGGCAACGTGAGCGAGTCGGACCCGTGCCCCATCTGCAGCGATGGTGAACGCGACCACGCCACCGTGCTGGTGGTCGAGCAGCCCAGCGATGTGGCGAGCTTCGAAGCGACCGGAGCGTACCACGGGCTCTACCACGTGCTCATGGGTCGGCTCGCACCGCTGGAGGGTGTCGGGCCGGGCGAACTGAACGTGACGCACCTGATCGACCGGGTGCGCCAGTCGGGCATCCGCGAGGTCATCCTGGGGATGAACCCAACCTTCGAGGGTGACGGCACGGCACTGTACCTTTCGGAACAGCTCGAGAAGCTAGGCGTACAGGTCACGCGTCTGGCGCGTGGCATGCCCAGCGGCGCGAATGTGGAAATGGTCAGCAAAGCCGTGCTATCGGACGCAATCGAAGGTCGTCGCAGAATGAGTTGATGCACTTCACCGCGGCGTGCGCGAATAATGCGCAATCTGCGTTCCCGACACGGCACGAAACGCCACAAAATGTCCGTGACACTGCCGTTCCTTCAAAACGCTTGTGGTTTTTGTGCTTCTTGTGGCTGACACCGCCCGTCGCGCGGTGCGATCTCGGCCGCAGCTATGCCTTCTTGACGGGGCAGTCGTTACAATTGGCGTGGCACCGGGCAAGGGGACGTTGCGAAGCGGTCGGGAAGTGGACCGGACGACCGGATTCGCCGATTAATAACTGGCGGAACGATAGTTATGCGGATTGATACTGGACAACATTTGCGGATGGACCAGCGTATGAAGCTGGCGCCGCGCATGATCCAGTCGATGGAGATTCTCCAGTTGCCCATGGCTGCGCTGGAGGAGCGCATCGAGCAGGAACTGGCGTCCAATCCCACGCTTGAGTTGCGTGAGGTGGGCGCCGATGCCCAGGATCTGCAGGCCGAACGCACCCAGACCATCCGTGACGATGAGGAAGGCGAGCGCGAGCTGGTCGTCCATGAGGAGTCCGCCAACAGCAACAACGCCGACGATTTCGAACGACTGAACAACCTTTCGGAAGAGTATGGCGACTCGTGGGAGGCGAACACCTACGAAACCGGTGAAAGCTATCGCCGCATCCGCGATAACGGCGAGCGCGACGGCAAGCTGGACGCGATGGCGAACACCGCCGCCCGTCCGCAGTCCATGGCGGATCAGCTTCTGGAGCAGTGGCGGCTGCTGGACACGAGCGACGCGGTTCGCAAGGCCGGGGAATTCCTGATCGGCTACATCGACGATGATGGCTACCTGCGCACGCCGCTGGACACGCTGCTGTCGCAGGCGCCGCCCGACATTCAGCGGCCGCACCTCGACGAAGCGCTGATGCAGTTGCAGGCCTCCCTTGAACCGGTGGGGCTGGCGGCCCGCGATGTGCGCGAATGCCTGCTGCTGCAGATCGACGCCCGCGCCAAGCAACCCGATGCGCCGGACCTGACCGTCGAACGGCTGATCGTCAGCGACTACCTCAAGGACCTGGAAGCCAACCGCCTGCCGCGCATCGCCCGCGCGACCGGGCTGGACGTCGAACGCATCAAGAAGGCGATTCTCAACCTGCGGCAGTTCCACATTCACCCGGGACGGCTGCTGGTGAGCGACAGCCCGCGCGCCATCCGCCCCGATGCCATCATCGAATACGATGACGAAGCGGACTGCTACACCGCGCGGCTGACCAACGGGCGACTGCCTGCGGTGCACATCAGCCCGCGCTACCTGCGGCTGGTGAAGGACCAACGGCTGCCGCGCAAAGATCGCGAGTTCCTCAACAACAACATTCGCTCCGCCCGCTGGCTTCTCGAAGCGGTGGAGCAGCGCAACAACACGCTGCTGCGGGTGATCGCGGTGGTGATCGCAGCCCAGCGTGACTTCTTCGACCAGGGACCGCAGATGCTCAAGCCGCTGCCGATGACGGTGGTGGCGGACCAGTTGGGCATTCACGTGGCGACGGTGAGTCGGGCGGTCCATGAGAAGTACATCCAGACGCCGCGCGGCATTTTCCCGCTGCGCATGTTCTTCTCCGGCGGCACGGAGACGGAAAGCGGCGATGCCATGAGCTGGGCCGCGATCCAGGCGAAGCTCGAGCAGATCATCAACGAGGAAGACAAATCCGAACCGCTGAGCGACGATCAACTGGTCGATAAGCTCAAGGAAGCCGGTATCGAGATCGCCCGCCGCACGGTAGCGAAGTACCGCAAACAATTGAACATTCCCCCGGCACGGCAGCGGAAGAAGTTTTAACGATGATCAGCGGGCTTCTGTAATATCCACTCCATGCTCATCACGTTGACGACTGATTTCGGCTTGCGTGATCCTTACGTGGGGATCATGAAGGGCGTGATCGCGCGGATTGCGCCGCAGGCGAACATCATTGATATCACGCACGACATCGAACCGCAGAACATGATGCAGGCCGCGGTGGTGCTCGAATCGCTGCTCGACTATTTTCCCGCGACGACGATTCACGTGGCGGTGGTCGATCCGACGGTGGGCAGCCATCGCGCGCCAATCGCGGTGCAGACGGATCGATACCTTTTCATCGGGCCGGACAACGGCATATTCACCGCGGCGTTGTCGCGTGAATCGCAACGTGCCGCGGTGGAGCTGAACAACCCCGCTTATCATCTTCACCCGACCAGCCGCACGTTTCATGGCCGGGACATCTTCGCTCCCGCCGCCGCTCATCTCGCCGCGGGCGTGCCGCTCGCCGAACTGGGCGAACCGATCGAACAACTCGTCACGCTCGACCTGCCGCAACCGCAACTCCATGCCGATCACATCGAAGCGCACGTGGTGTACGTGGACCGTTTCGGCAACCTCGTCACCGACCTGTCGCGCGACACGTTCGACACGTGGCGTCGCAACGTGCCGCACGCGCTTACGGTGACGGTGAACAACAAGACGATTTACGGCATCCGCGACACCTATGCCGACGTCGATAAAGGCGAACTGCTTGCCCACTTCAGCTCAACCTCGCGTCTGGAAATCGCCGCCCGCAACACCTCCGCCGCCAAACGGCTGGCCGCATCCCCCGGCACATCGATCATCGTGCAGCGTGTTTAGCCGCGGCTACAACAGCTCGAACAGCGGCGTGGGGTCGGCGAGGTTTTCGACGGCGACGCGGGGGTTGTGGCGTTGCAGGTCGGCGAGGCTGTAGCGGCCGGTGGCGACGGCGAAGGCGGTGCAGCCGTGGGCGTGGGCGCAATGGATGTCGCGTGGCGTGTCGCCGATCACGATCACGCGCTGCGGTTCAACCGCTCGGCCGGTGCGCTCGTGATACTTGCGCATGGCAAGGGCGACGAGATCGGGCCGGGTGGGCGCTTCGTCGCCCAGCGCGGTGAGGGGGAACCATGCCGGGTCGATGCCCACGGCTTTGAGCTTGATGGGGACGGCGGCGGTGTAGTTGCCCGTGAGCAGGCCGAGCATCACATCATCGCGGCGACGCAATGCGTTCACGGCTTCGATCATGCCGGGCATCGCCTGCACCTCGCCGTTGCCCGCCGCCAGCTCGCGGGCGAGTTCCACCAGATAGCAATCGCGAAACGCATCGTGATGTGCTTCGTGGTTGTCGATACGGCAGCGCTCGGCAAGTTCGGCGTAGATCACGGGATCGAGCATGCCCGAGGTGTCATAACCTTCCAGCGTAAAGCGCTCTCCGAAGAGCTGGACGCCCGCGTTGGTCATGGCCCGCTGCCCCGCGCCGCGGGTGTGCAGCAGCGTGCCGTCGATGTCAAAAAGCAAAAGCGACATTGAATCTCGGATTGTTTCGGATTGCGGGTTGGGCACGCGGCGTTTCGGCGACGCATTCAAATCGCGAGGAAGCCGACTTCAACTCATTCGAATTTCGTCATTCGAACTTCCGCCCTCAAACTGTGGCGCAGCGTGCAGCGTCGATCAGGGACGAGCGCCCGGTTGCTGCTGCTGTTGCTGCTCCTGCTGTTCCTGGAGCAGTTTGCGTTTGACGCGGGCGAAGACGCTGATGCGCGGATCTTCATGACGCATGTCCGCGGTGATCTGCGTCGAGGCGGGATCGCTCACCTGTGCCATCATGTAGGCGATGCGAACGATGGGTTCGTTGCTGCGCTGGGCCGCCTGGTGAACACGCTCGAACATCGCACGGCCTGTCTCATCGCCGGGCAGGAACATGAGCGTCCACGCCTGCGTCACCGGATCGAGGTCGGGATAGATGCGGTTGACGGTCGTGACGATGCGCTGCGACAGCTCCGCCCCGCCTTCCACGCCCGCCAGCGCCGGCGCCAGTTGCACCAGGTGTGCCAGCGCCCGGCTGCGTGCACGACGGTCAGGCTGCTCCAGCGCACCGAGCCACCGTTCCACGTGCGGAACCGATGCGGTCGCGCCGGTCACTTCCACAAGGTTCAGCGTCGTCGTCGCGCCAAGCGGCCCGTTGACGACGTGGCCGCGCGGCGTCGGTCGCGGGTCAAGAACCGCGGTGGCGCTGAACGTAAGCGTTTGCCCCGCCAGTTGCCGCAGCGCCACGCCGAACGGCCCGCGATGCAACGGCACTTCGATTTCGATGGCTTCGTTGGGTTCCAGTCGCAACCGTCGATGCACATCGACAATGATGGGCGGCAGGCTGCCCAGCGCCCGTCCGGCCTGTCGCGTGGAAATGTACACAAACAACTGCGTGGGCAGCGCCCCTTCCGGTGCGAACGACAAAGGCATGTTTGTCGTGTTGCGGATGGTGATCTTCGCGATCATGGGATCGAGATAGCCCGGCCGCTGGGTGTCCATTTCGATGGACACGCCCATCCACGGCCGACGCAGCGGATCGGGGCGAAGCATCGTGATCGACCAGGAGCGCAGCATCTGGTTCAGCCCCACGCCCACTTCGGTCATCTCCGCGCGTTCTCCGGCATCATGGAGTTCACGTGCCGCGAGCACGCCGGGGAGACTCGCCGGCTCCAACTGCACCGCCAGCCGCCGCCAACGCGTGCTCTGTGCCGGATCGGACGCTCGCAGCAAACGCGACAAGCCATATGCCGCGTATGCATCCACCTCGGCGATCGGCTGCAGATACTGCAATGCGGTGTCCCGATCGTCGGCGTGCAGCGCGAGCCATCCGCGCAGCCGATACACCGTCAGATCATCCTCGCCACGCGCCGCGGCGATTGCCTGCGTCAACTGCTGCACTTCCGCGGGATCGATGTTGAACAACGCCAGCGTCCAGGCGAGCTTCACCTGTGCCAGCGCGCTGCCCGCTTCAATCTGCGATTGATAAAGCTCGCGTATCGAAGCGATGGCGGACGCGGGCACCGTGTTGAACCCGCTTTGAATCGACAGACGCAGCATCTGCATTTCCGGGGGCAGCACTTTGGCATCCCCATCCGCTGCCACCGTGTCGCGGTTGGGTGCATCCGGAGCGGAGGCATCGGCCTCCTGATCGGCAGTGCGCTGCTCCGCCTGTTGTTGACGCTGAACAAGCAAACGCTCGTAGCTGCTGATGAGTTCCAGTGCATCGTCGCTGCGTCCCGAAGCCGCCAGCGCCGACGCCCAACTGTGATAGAAGCCGGGCGATCCCGGTTCGGTCGCCAGCATCTGAGCGACTTCGAACTGCTCGGCTGCGCGGTCATACACGCCATAGGTCAGCAGCAACTCGCCCAACCGTTGATGCGTCGAAGCTTCAATCGGGTTGGCGCGCAGGAGCCCCTGCAACGCCAACGCGATGTCGTAAGGCGGCGCGTTGCGTTCGATGACCAGATCGTACGTGAGCCGTGCGGCAACCACGTTGGTGGAATCGGTGCGCAGCGCATACTTGAGCCAGGAGCTGAACAGCGCGTTGTTGCCCATTTCCCGGGCCGCCACCGCCACGTAGGACGCCAGCCGCGAGCGCAACGCCGGTGAAAGGCTCTTGCCCAGATCGGAGTTGATCAGCCGTTCAATCGTGGCGACGCGCTGCTCCAGCGTCTGCGTGCCCTGTCGGCGAAGCGACATGAGAATCAGGTCCGCCTGCGCGACGTCGTCCTGGGGGCGAAGACGGCAGTAGGCGCTGAGCGCTCGTCGCTCGGCTTCGACATCACCCATGCGCTGGGCGTGCTCCCGCCGCAACCGCCACAATTCCGCATCCTCAGGCGACAGTTCCAGCGCCAGGTCCAGCAGCAGTCGGCTGCCGGTGAGCCGATCGTCATCGAGCTTCTCGCTGCCGGCGACCATGAGCATGGCGAGGGTGGCGAATCGGTCCGCCAGGAGGGCATCGACGGAATCGCGTCGGTTGGCCTGTGCCGCCCACAGCGGCGTCACCGCAGCCATCAACCATGCCACGCAGGCCACCGGAAGAACGTAACTGCGGAAACGGCCAAACGTTCGGAAGATCATGAAAGGTGCTCCCAGTCGCGGATCGATGCCATCAACATCGGCTGCTACGCCCCGGCAAATCAGGATAACCCATCCACGCAGCCCTGCACACGTTACGCCCCGCCGCAGCAACGGTTCAGAAAATGCCCCCGCAGCCCTGCCCCCGTCCCAGGCCCTACTGCGCCACATTCGCCTGCCGCGTAATCGCATCCACCTCAATAAGGATGCGTTGGGTCAGGTCCCAGAAGTTCATCTCCCGGAACGCGGTGGCACAGCCGGGCAGCGAGGCGTAGCGCTGCACGTGGTGGTTCCAGTACATCTGGGCGTCGAAGACACGTTGCCGGCAGACTTCCGCCAGTGCCCGGTCGCGCGTCTGCTGGTAGCGTCGATACGCCACCAGCGCCGCCAACAGGTCACGCAGGGCTGCGTAGAACGACTCGGCGTACATCAGCGTGTGAACGAGCGGCTCCAGCGTTTTGCGGTTGTGCTCATCCACCAGGTTGCGCACCGCGGCACGGTCGAGCGATACCTTCTCCACCGCATCGTCCTTCTCGCGCAACACCTCGTCCAGCGCATGGTCCGGCAGCCGTTTGACGATTCGCCAGGCAGCCTCGGCATCGACAAGGTCATCCTGGATCCAGTCGGCATTGGGATGCCACGGCTGCGTCAGGCTGCGGGCGTACGGCCCGATGTAAAAGCTCTGCAGCACAAGCTGTGGCGAACGCTCCAGCACGTCCGCGAGAATCGCCACATCCTCCTCGCGGGTGATGTGCAGCCGATCGCGCACCCAATCACGGGCAAGCTGTTTGGCGGGTACATGCGGGTTATCGGCCAGTCGCGGCACCGCATAGACGTTGGCGTCGATCCAGCTTTCGTTGCTGACGAACGGGCCGCCCCACCCGCCGCCGCGCACCCATGCCCACAACCCCGCCAGATGCACCTGATCGCTGACATGGGCAAGACCGCCACGCGCCTCCGGCGAGTCGTCCTCGGCGACTTCCGGCGCACCATCACGCCACAACGACGCCTGCCAGTTCGGAATGCCACCCTTGCCTTCAAACTCACGCTGGCACTGCAACTCGTAGATCACCGGCCGATCGCCGAGCGTCAGACTCGCCGGATTCCAACGCTGGTACCGCCAGAAATCGGTCTGCGTGAACTTGAAGGAAAGAATGAATCGGTCGTCGGTCGGATCACCGGGCAACCGTTCGACGATTCGCTGACACAACTCGACCGAGTCGTGCATGCCGTTCGGCCGAACGTTCCACGCGCGGACGATCAGCCGCTTGCCCAATTGTTTGACGACCAGTTCGTGAAACTGTTCGAGGCAACGGACGATGCGATCAGCCCGCCCGAACTGGGCGCAGCGCGCGCAACTGGGGCTGTACAGGTCGTTGCCGACGAGGTACGGCAATCGGGCGGCATCGTTGTCGCCGAACCGCAGCACCACGCCATCGACGAAGGGCAGTCGATCGAGCAGCGCCTTGAGCGCATCGCGGCATCGCCGAAGCGTCTCGTCGCTGGCGGGGCAGAGTGTCGGCTGACGGTTGCGGCAGCACAGGGCCGTGGCGTGCTGGTCAACCACATCCCGCGCCAGCACGAGCAGGTCGTAGGAAAGATAGACCTGCAAATTGGCGGTGCGGGCGGCGTCGATCGTCTGCCGCACGTGGTCCATCCGCTGCTGCACAAAGTGGCGCAGGTCGTGATCCTTGATCACCTGGGGCGAATCGATGCCCGACAACCCGGTGGTTTCGTAGATGACCAGCCCGTTGTATCCGAGCTGGCGCAGCACGTGCGGGTCGCGATAGCGCGTTTCAACGGGCGGTTCACCGGGATTGTCGATGATCGTGGCGAGTTTGAGCATGACGGAACCGGAGCGTAACGGCTGGGGCGCCCCCGTGGGACGCCATGCGTGCATCTTACCGGCCAACCGTGCCGTAGGCACGCCGGGACCGCCGGATGAGGGAACAAACATCCCCCCCGCCAGCCACCCCACCATTGTTTCAAGCTTCCATCGTGGCGTGACGCGAACAGGCGCTAGCGCGTCTGCTGCACGAAGGTGTCCAGCATGTCCACCACACGCTCGACCTCGCGTTCGGAAAGCTTCGCCAGATCGTTGCGGTTGCCCACCGCTGTGCTCACAACGGTGGCGACGGGCAGGATCATGTCCTCTTCCAGCCGTTTGAGCACCACCGCCTGGTTGACGCCCAGCAGCGTGGTGACGCTGACCACGTTGGGAATCTGCGGGTCCGCACTGGTGAAGCACTGCACGACCAGCCGCGGCGCACCGGCGTCATCCACCACTTCGAAGCCCGCCTTGGTCAGCCGATCACGCAGCAGGTCGTTCAAGCGGGTGGTGCTCGCGCCGGCGTTGATCAGATCGGGGGGCAGACTGTCGACACCGATGTTGACGCGCTTCAACCCGGTGAGGCATCGCACCTCGTCGGGCAGTCGCGGCTTTCGCGGCAGAATCGGAGCCGCCAGCGACACGCCCACCATGACCACCAGCAACGCAAACAAACCCACGAGTCGTGACTTCATAGCGTGTTTCCACCAGACAGGTCATATGCACTCGGACAGAAAGGACGACAGTCATTGTACCGTCGGGCCGGTCAGGCGCGAAACGCACATACCGACCGCGCCGCCGGCGATGCCGCAGCCGAACTGCCCTTTGTCTGCGGGGAAATGGGTCAGCTAACCCATGAGCTTGTCGAGGCCGGGCAGGTTGAGTCCGCCCGCCGCACGAGCCATCTCCTCCTGCACCAACTCCCGCGCCTTGGCGAGCGCCGCGTTGGTGGCTGAGACGATGAGTTCCTCGACCATCTGCTGGTCCGCGTCAGACCCCTCGCCGGCAAGCGCCACGATCATCGGCCGATCGAGATGGACGCTGATCACTTCCATGCGGCCATTCACCACCACCCGCACCGCACCAGCACCCGCATCGGCCTCCACATGACGGCGGGCAAGCTCTTCCTGCATCTGCTCGATGCGCTGACGGATCTCGCCTGCGTTGCCCATCAGACCCGCCAGGTTCTTGAGGTTCTTGAACTGATCAAACATCGGTGTCATCCAAAGGAGATTCATCGGGAAGATCGTCAGCCGAATCGCCCGACGGGCTGCTCGGCGACGTTTCAGCCGGGGGCGCGGCGGCCTTCGGCGCGGGTCGCACCTCAACCAGGTCGGCATCGAACACGTCCATGACCTGCTTCACCAGAGGCAAGGACAATGCCTGACGCGGGGTGAGCCGAGGCACCCCGGCGGTTTCGTCCTCCGCCGGCGGGCCGTCGTCGCCTGCCATCGCGGCATCGCCCGCACTTGCTGTCGGGGCGGCGGCATCCAGTTGAATCCGGATCGGCCGATTCACAATCGGACGCAGCAACTCGACGAGTTGCCCCTTCTGCCGCTCGGTGAGGAACTTCATCACGTCACGGCGACCGGGAACGGGCGCAACGTGGGCGGTGTCGCCCTCAAGCTTCACCAGACGCAGCCACCGCATCCAGCTCAGAGCGGGCCGATCATTGATGGCGTTGAGCAGCGCGTTCCAGATCGCATTGGTATCGCTCACATCGACCGCAACGGGGGCCGGAGGCGGGACGGATGCGGTTGGCGTGGGAGCCGCGATCGGGGCAGGTGCGGGAACGCCGGCGACAACGGGCCGACTCACCAGGCGTGCGGGAGGCGTCGGGGCGGCGGTTATCAGCCGGTCAGGCGACCCGTGGGAGGCGTTGGGAACTTTTTTTTTTGCGCGCCCTCCCCAGCCAGCAGCGCGGTCACGTCGGCCATCTTCTCCGCGAGCGCCAGTCGCACCACCGTCGCATCGAGCAGCGCACGCGGATTGGCGGCACTCTTGCCGGCACGTGCCAAATTCTCGCAAAGGGCAATCATGTGCACGAGACCAGCCGCATCGAACTGCTGCGCCTGTCGGGCGGCGGTCTGCCGGGCTTCTTCCGAGAGTTCGACGAGCGGGCTGTCGACGCCGCACGCCGCGATGAGCATCAACTGCCGCAGGTGCTCGATGAGCACTTCGACCATCTGATCCTGCGCGATGCCTCTGCTGAGCAGGTCAGCGGTACGCTGCAGCGCGGCGGGAATGTTCCCCGCGGCAAGCGCATCCACGAAATCGACGATCAACTCCTGCGGCGGCAGGCCCAGCATCTGCTCCAGCAATTCCGCGGTCAACGGCGACTCGCCCGTCGCAATCAACCGGTCCAGCAGCGACAGACCATCGCGCATCGAACCGTTGGCGATGCGGGCGACCTGCCACAACACCTGTTCCTGCGCCTCGATCTTCTCGTTCGCCAGCACGTTTTCCAGGTGCTTGACGATCTCGGCGGTGGGAATGTTGCGGAAGTCGAACCGCTGGCAACGCGACTGGATGGTGGCGAGCACCTTGTGCGGTTCGGTGGTGCAGAGAATGAACTTCACATGCGGAGGCGGCTCCTCCATGGTTTTCAGCAGCGCGTTAAACGCCGCCTGCGTGAGCATGTGAACTTCGTCGATGATGTAGATCTTGTAGCGGGCGTTGGTGGATGGCGCGAGTCCCGCCCCGGCGATGAGGTCGCGGGCATCCTCCACACGGTTGTTGG
>CAZEFM010000114.1:0-10650 GCA_964511575.1 uncultured Phycisphaeraceae bacterium
ACATGCGGTGATTGGCGAGCTCAGCCTGGCGATGCTGCTCGGCCGTGAGAATACCCCCATTCTTAAAAACGCACGCCACCCCATCACCGAAATCTCCAATCCAGTCGTACTTGCCCGGAGCGACGACCCAACCGCCCGCAGCGTCGATCACGCCATATCGCTCGTCGACCGTAACCACCGCACGTCCTTGATTGAATCGCCTGCCGCTTTCGAACTGCATGGCAATGGCGATTCTCCCGTCGAGATCAACGTATCCGTGTTTCCTACCGCGCGGATCAGCCTTTTTGCTGAGCTCGTCATTTCTGAAAGCAAGCGCCAGCCCTTCCGAATACTGATCAACGATCATGAACGGCCGCGCCATCCATTCACCCGTCACTGCATCGAAATTTCCGACTTCTCCGGACGAGAACTCCACGATCACAATCGGCGGGGCGGAACGCTCCTCCGCGGAATGCGTCCCCCCTATTGCGGATGCTATCAAAAGCGCAGCGACAACCCGTGAGTAATCCCATCTCATCGATGTGGTCCTTCCAAGTTCTCATGGAACAGGCGGCCAGACGTCATCTGCCGGTTCACTCTTGTGCCACTCCAAGGGATTTGTGCAGAACCATCCGCGATGGCTTCCGTCCGCTGCTGGAGCTAGTGGCCCCCGCCAAACAGTCTACAACTTATTCAGCGTCTTTCTCGCCCGCTTAACCTTGGCGAGGATGTCGTTGGCCGAGGCGGTCCAGATGAACGGCTTGGGATTGGCGTTGTGCGCATGGATGTACTCGGCAGTTCCCCCGATCAGGTCATCAACGTTATAGAAGCTGCCGTGTCGCAAGGCCTTCTCGCTCAGGTCCCGAAAGAACCGTTCGATCATGTTCAGCCACGATGCGATGGTCGGGTGAAGTGAAAATGAAACCGCGGGTTTCTCGCCGCCCACGCTTGCACCTTCGGATGTTTGTGCGTCGCGTAGTTGTCGCAGATCAGGTGGACCTGCTTGTCGCCATTCACCTTGGACTTAATAAGATCATTCCTGGTCTTGATATCGACGTGCCCGGACGGCCCAATGTTCCGGCAACGGTGATGCGCCCGGCCGGTGCAAGTGTCGCCATACGCGTCACCGCCGCGGCGAGGTTACGGAAGTTCCTGGGCTAGAGTGGGTGGGCCGACTGGGCTACGCCCCCTCCCACACGAAGGCTCGGCGGTTGGTACTTGTCGAAGAGCCGTACTCCTGCGCGATCCGTCACCGCAGTGGTCATAAGGGTTTCCTTGGTGAAGCCTGGTCGCGTTCTCTGTAAACTATGCATGCCAACGGGGTTGCGCAATTGTGCGAAATTTACAAAAAATTTTCGGACACGGTGTTAGAAAGCGAGCCTTGGCCTGTAGTGCGTTGTTGAGGAGACGCGATGCCGCTGTCTGAGGAAGAAATGATGCGTTTGCTGCTTCGCGAGCAGTTGCCGCTACTGGCGTACATCCGTGCGATCGTGCGCGACCAGCACCTTGCGGAGGATCTGTTCCAGGAGGTCTCGGTTCTGGCGGTGCAGAGCCGAAGCAAGATCGAATCGCGGGAACACTTCATTCGCTGGCTGCGATTGACGGCGCGTCATCGCTCGATCAACGCGCTCCAGAAGGTGGGTGGTCGGACTTTAAAGCTTGATCCGCGGGTGCTGGACCTTCTTGACGAGGATCGCCTCCATTGCGATCACCAGAACGCGGACGATGAACTGGCGGCCTTGCGTCAGTGCGTCGCGACGCTGTCACCCTCGGCCCAGCGGTTGATCAGTCTTCGCTACACCGAAGAGCTGGATGGGAAGCAGATCGCGGTGATGGTCAAGCGCAGTGCCGCTTCCGTTTACATGTCGCTCAGCCGCATCCGCCGGGCGCTGCTCAATTGTGTCGAAAGGCAATTAGGTTTGGACAGGGGGGAAGCCTGATGAATTTCGAAGCAGCAGAGTTCAGCCGCCGCGACGATGAAGTCATCCAACTGGTTGAAACGTATCTGGAGGATGTGATCGACGATGAGCACATGCAGCGGTTGAATACCGCCCTGTTGACGGATGTGCGTGCGCGTCGACTCTTCGAAAGGTTGTGTCTGCAGGATCAGGGGCTTCGCCGCATTCACCGGCCGAGCGCATTCGATCCGTTCCCGCTGCACGAGGAAGAGGATGAGGACTACTGGGGCAATCTGGAAGAACTGTCGCCGGTGAGCAACCCGCCGCTTCGCCACCTTGCGCCCGTTGATGCCGGTAAGGCGTCGTCGATTTCCGCGCGGCGTCACGGGCAAGCTTTGCCCGGCCGCTCCTCCGATGCGGATGTGGTATTCAGCATCGCCGGGATCAACGTGTACCGTTCAACAGCCGTTCGACGGACCGGTATCACGCTGAACATCCGGCACCTGGCAGCCGTGGCGGCGATGCTCGCGTTGGCGGCGACCGCATGGTGGGCCTGGCCGACGTCGCAAGAGTATCGTGAACCGGGCCAACTCGTCGAGAAATCGTCGCCTGATGGGCAATGGAACGAGCCTGTTCCCGCCGGCCACATTGATCTGCCTGTGGCGCGCGTGACCGGCGTGGTGGATGCGGAATGGGACCAGGCGGTACCGCTGCGGCGCGGCGTCGACCTGCATCGCGGCAAACGTTTCAAGCTCACCGGCGGCAACATGGAGATCACCCTAAATCAGGGTGCAAAGGTGTTGCTCGATGCTCCGTGCGAAGTTGTTCTTGATGGGGTCAACGGCTTGTCGCTGGAGCGCGGCAAGATGGTGGCGCGGGTCACCCCCGGATCGAAACACTTCAAGGTTCAAACCGCTGCGGCGGAAGTGATTGATCTGGGAACCGAGTTTGGTGTCGAGGTCGACGAGCGGATGGACACACTCGTGCAGGTGTACGAGGGCGTGGTGTCACTGACAGTGGGCGACGACGAGGCATCGCGACAAACCAGGTTGCTGATGTCCGAACAGTCGGTGCGCGTGGATCATGCGACGGCCAGGATCAGGGAGCAGCCCTACGCGCCGCATTACTTTCGCCGTACGGCGTCGGACCCGAAGCTGGCCTACGCGCGGGCGGTGTTCGTCCTGAATCCGTTGGCCTATTGGGATTTCGAAGGTGCCACCACTGACGCGGTCATTCGCGACCGGGCGGGATCTCGTCACGCGACGCGCATGGATGCGGTCACTTTCACTGAGGGCCGTGTGGGCGACACCGCCGCCGTGTTCAACGGCGACAACAGCGTGATCGCCATTCCGGGGTTTGCCGGCAAGCTGAATGAACAGTTCACCGTCAGCGCATGGATCGCGCCGCGCTCGGCGGGCGGCGGTGGGCTCGGCCGCATCCTGTCGTACAGCGACATCGTCAGCAACGGCACCCGCGCGCAACGTCCGACGGGATGGGAGATCGGCTGTTCATTGGAGTCGTCGGCCGTGTCCGGCGGCAGCGATCGCAATCACCTGTTTGCTCATGCGCCGACCACTGACATCCCCGTCACCGAGCGGTTCAATGTCGACACACCCGATGATACGATCGATTTCGAATCGGGCGAATGGCGGCATGTGGTGGTGACATTCGGGCCTGCCACTTCCAAAGGGCAATGGGTGACATGGTACCTCGATGGCGAACCGGTTCATTTCGATCACATGGTTCCTTCGGTCACCGCGTATGAGGGACCGCTGCTCATTGGCAACTGGCCTGATTCCAACAGCGATGATGAGGATTGGAACCGTGGCTTTGACGGTTTCATTGACGACGTGGCGATCTTTGACCGCGTGCTCAATGACGACGAGGTACGAACGCTCTACCGGGCGGCTCTGCCTCTCACCCCCGCGACCTTCGAAGGAGTTTCAGAATGAATCGGCACATGAGCGGTGCTGCAGAAGGCCGGGGCTTCGCCGCAACAATCCAATCAGTTCGTTCGCCGATGCGCGGTTTCACGTTGATCGAGTTGCTCGTGGTGATTTCGATCATTGCCTTGCTGATTGCATTGCTTCTGCCGGCTTTGAGCCGGGCACGCAGCATGGCCAAGCAGACGCAGTGTGCGAGCCACCTGCGCCAGATCGGCACGGGATCGGTCGCTTACGCGGCGGACCACGAAGGCATGTTGCCCGCGTTTACGCTCGAGTATGCCAACGCCTTTTCGCCCGACCCCTATGTCAATGCCAACCGTGGCGTGTTCTCCTACCACACGACCACGCAGGGCAGCGATGTGCGGCGTGGCATCGGTATCCTCGAGAAGGGCGGGTACTTTGGCAACGGGGCATTGATGTATTGTCCCGAGCCGAGCACCGAGGCCCCCACGAGCACGTTTCACAAGGAAACCTGGCAACCCTGGCGGTTTCCCACCCATACACCTCTCGAGGGCGGCCCGTACTCCAACTATGTGCCGATGGTCAATCTTCCCGAAGATTGGTCGGTCCAGCAGATCAACGGAGCGCCATTTCAACTGTGGCGCCTGGAGATGATGAACCCACGCGTGCCCATGGTCCTCGAACTGGTGTTGCGGCAGGTTTATATGCATCACGAGAAGCGAGGTCTGAACGTGAGCAAGCCCGATGGCAGTGTACGCTGGTACGACATCGATGACGCGTTTATGAACCTGGTGTCGCCCGCTGTCGACGGGCCGGTCACAACCGTGCAGGATTACTGGGAAATGAATGATTGGTTTCTCAATCACTGAATCGATGACAACGAACGAAAGGAGAGAGACAGGAGGAAGATATGTCTGCAGCGTATCGCGGGTTGCATGCCTGAACGGAAGACGTCACGCGCATCGCACCCACCCTAATCAAGGCGATTTCATTCATTCAACCTTGGAACAAAGAGACTTGCCATGGCTAACCGCAACAACATTCTGAGTCTGACAGCCGCCGCTTTCCTTCTTGCTGCCGGTTCCGGCGCTCACGCCGCCATGATCACCGAACTGACGAATCCGAGCTTCGAAACGACCTCCGGAACGACGGTGGTCGGGTGGGGTGAATCAGCGGGCGGCGCCAACTCGTCGATCATCAATCCAGTTGCCACATCGGTGGAGCCGGTCACCCCGTTCGGGAACGAACAGGCGCTCTTGATGCACCGGACGACCACCAATACGACGGATACGTGGATTTTCCAGTCGATCGGAACGGTCGGCGCGGAAGACGTCGGCACCGAACTGCGTCTGAGCCTGATTGCGGCGTCCCGCAGCACCATTACCGGTGACGGCACCTCGGCGATGGGCGGTGCCACGGGCATCGTCGGGTTCTTTATCGGGGTCACCGATGTCGCAATGGGAACGAATGTCGGTGATCAGCTTGCATCTTCGGTTGATGCCTCTCTTGATCCGGGTGAGGGCTTTCACACGCTCAGCGACACGATCACCATCGGCGCGGACCTGTTGGGCCAGGAGCTTTTCGTCCGCATCTCCATTCACACGAACCAGCCCAATGGTGAGTCCGATCAGTACTACTTCGACAATGTGCAACTGGATGTGATTCCCGAACCCAGCGCAGCCCTGCTGATGGGCATTCCCGCATTGGCGGTGCTTCTGCGCCGTTCTCGATCCAGCGCGTAACGCGGGAATGGTTTGAAGCGACGCATGACCACACCTACTGCGAACCGGCGTCGTTGAGGCGGCGCCGGTTCTTTCTTGGCCCTGCAAGATATTCCCTCCCGTTGTTTCAGGAGTTGATGGATGGCATATGAGAAGTTGAGCATTGCAAAGACGGCGTTTGTCGCCCTCATCGCGTTGTTGTGCACCGCGACGGCCTCGGCAAACAGTCGAAGCACGTACAACATCACGGAGTTCGGCGCGGTTGGCGATGGCAGAACGCTCAATACCGGGGCAATTCAGAAGGCTATCGACACTTGCACCCGGAACGGAGGCGGAACGGTTGAGGTGCCGCCGGGTACTTACCTCATCGGTACCATCGAGATCAAGTCCAACGTCACCCTGCATCTGTCGGCTGGGTCAGAGCTGATGGCCAGTCCTGATCCGAATCACCTGCCCGAACGGCTGCCCGAGCTGCGGTCTTATACCGATTCCTACACGAAGAAAGCGATCGTCTACGCTGAAAAGGCGACCAATATCGCGATCACCGGCAAAGGCCTCATCAACGGGCAGGGGGAGTACTACAAGGGGCTGTCTCTCGAACGGCTGTACGATGGTCATCGCCCGTTCCTCGTGCGGTTGATCGAATGCACCAACGTCACGCTTCGCGATGTGAAGCTCATGAATTCTCCCTTCTGGGCGCTGCACCTGCTGGCGTGCAAGGATGTCAATGTCGATGGGCTGCGCATCGACAGTTATGTCACAAACAACAACGATGGCATCGGCATCGACAGCTCCGAGGATGTGCGCATCTCCAACTGCGTGATCCGCAGCGGCGATGATGCCATCGTCGTCAAGACCACGACCCCCCGCCCCACGCAGAACGTGGTCGTCACCAACTGCGTCCTGTCATCGCATACCAACGCTTTCAAGATCGGCACGGAAACCGTTGGCGATATTCGCAACATTACCGTGAGCAATTGCGTGGCGCGCGACGGCGGCATGGCGGTGATCGCACTCCTGGCGGTCGATGGCGGCACCGTCGAGCGCATCAATGTATCCAATATCGTCGCAGCCAACGTGCGCGGCTCGGCGATTTTCGTCCGCCTGGGAAACCGCGGGCGATCCTACTGGGTGCCGCGCGAGGGCGATACGGAAGAAGCAGCCCCTCCCAAGCCCGGGCTCAGCCGAATGCGCGATATCACCATTCGCGACATCCATGCACGGGGTTCGTCCAGTATCGGATGCGCCATCACCGGTCTGCCGGGGCAGAACATCGAGAATCTGCGCCTGGATAACGTTCAGGTGATTTCCGTTGGAGGTGGCACTGCCGCGGATGCTCAGCGTCAGATCGCCGATGAAGCGGACAAGTATCCCGAGTACAACATGTTTGGAACGTTGCCCTCGTATGGATTCTTCTGCCGCCATGTGCGCGGGCTGCGGATGGACAACGTCCAGGTGGGGTTCTCGCAGAAGGATCTGCGGCCGGCATTCATCTTCCAGGACATTGAAGAGCTCGAGCTTAACGCCTATCGCGCTTCGCTTGATCAGTCGGTGGATCACGCGGTGGTTCTGAAGAACGTTCGTGTCGCGTCGATCGATCCGCCGCGAGCTCGCGCTGGCCGCTATGCGACCATCCGTGTGAACGACGAATGCGAAAACATTGTTATCAACGAGAGCGGTCCAACGTATGAAACGAAGAAGGCGCCTGTCGAGGAACCGCCGCTGAGTGTGTTGCCGGAAAAGATTGATGGCATCGCTCCGACTAAGATGATGAAGCATTACCTTGATCGCCACGCGTTCCGCGCGCTTGATCAGCGAGATGCAAGGCTGGCCAGGGTAACCAACGCCGCCGAGGCACGGGCGTATCAGGACCGCACACGCACGCTGATGTGGGAGATGCTGGGCGGGCCACTGCAACGCTCGCCGCTCAATGCCCGCGTGGTGGGTACCATTGAGCAACCCACCTATCGCGTGGAACGCGTCATCTATGAAAGCCTGCCCGGCTTCTACGTGACCGGTGCGTTGTTCCTGCCCAAAAGCGACGGCCCGCACCCGGCGGTGCTGGTCTCCTGCGGTCACTCGGCGATCGCCAAGGCGTATCCGCTCTATCAACAGGGATGCATCGAACTTGCAGAACACGGCGTGGCGGCACTGATGATCGACACGCTCGGACTCGGGGAACGCAACCAACTGGTCGACGCCAACGGCAAGGTATTGGCCCAGGCGGGCATGGATCACATGTACGCTGGTGTGAGCAGTATGCTCGTGGGGCGCAATGTCGCCACGTACATGATCTGGGACGCCATTCGCGGCATTGACTATCTGCAGAGCCGCAAAGACATCATCCCCGACCGCATCGGGGCGGCGGGCAACAGTGGGGGCGGCACCATTACCGCCTATCTCATGGCGCTGGAGCCGCGTTTGAACGCCGCTGCCCCGGCCTGCTTTATCACCAGCATGCGTAGGCTCCTGCAAACGATGAGCGCCGATGACATGGAGCAGCAGTTCCATCGTCAGCTGGAATTGGGCATCACGCAGGCGGAGTTTGTGTTCAACCAGGCGCCGCGCGCTTCGCTCATCGCCGCAGCGAAACGCGATTTCTTTCCGTTCGATGGCACACAGGATGTCTTTGCCGAAGCCAATCGGTTCTGGTCGCTCTTCGGTGCGGAGGCCCAATCGGAACTCGCCCAGGTCGATGCGGAGCATGGCTGGCACGCGCATCTGCGCAGCGAAACCGTGCGCGTCATGATGCGCGAACTGCTTAACCGCAACACAGCCGTCACCCCCACAAAGACGCCTGCACTAAAAACGGAACTGCTTTTCTGCGCCCCCGATGGCAAGGCAATGCTCCTGCCCCATGCGCGATCAGTCTATGACATCAATGCCGAGGTGGCAGGTCAGCTTGCCGCGGAACGGGCACGCAAGTTCGCCGACCGTTCAAATGAGGCACTGCGCCGGGATGTCCGAAAGCACACGCGGATTCGCCCCGCCTCCGAACTTGCGGCCCCGAAAGCGACAAAGCTTCCTCCCATTCAACGGACGGGTTACACCATCGAACGGCTCGCACTCAGACCCGAGCCCGGCATTTGGCTTCCGGCGCTGCTGCTTGTCCCCGCTGAGAGAACCGGACCGATGGTCATTCATCTGAGCAACGACAAAGCTCAGGCAGCCAGGCCCGGTGGTGAGCTTGAGAAGCTCGCGCAAGAGGGACGAATCGTTCTCGCCGTCGATCTTCGCGGCGCCGGCGAAACCAAAAACCCCAGCACCAGACACGGCCACTTCCACCAGGATTTCGACACCAACTGGCAGGATGTTCTCGTGGCGGACATGCTCGGCAAATCGTTTCTCGCCATGCGCACCGAAGATGTGATCTGGAGTGCCAAATACCTGCAGGAACGCTGGCCCGGTCAGGCGATTCAAATTATCGCTCACGGTGAGTTCGGCCCCCCTGCGCTGCACGCTGCTGCTCTGGAGCCTCACCTCATCGAACACCTCACACTGGTGCGATCGATCACTGAGTGGACGCAGATGGTCGGGTACCGGCAAACGCACCGGCAACTCGTCAATGCAGTGCACAACGTGTTGGCTGTCTACGACATGCCAGACTTGATCACGCTGCTGGGAAATGCGGTTGTAATCCGCGAACCGATCCGAGGCGATGCCGCTCGCCCGTGAAGAAACCAGCCTACATCCGCCTCAAGGCGGAGCGTTGCGATTGGTGTGAATGCTGTAACAGACGTACTGCACGTCGTAGTCGGTGATCGTAACTCGCCCGAGAGCACGTATTTGATCCGCCACTTTCTCGATGTGTCGGTCAAGATGACCGAACTGAATCGCCACCGCTGGCACATCACGGCGCAGTGAGTTCCTACCCGGCCGCACGCGAAATCTACACCCTGCGCTTGTACGAATCCTTGCACGTCGGCACGACTACTGGCACGAATCCTTGTACGTCCTGCAGGCAGTTGTAGACCGCGGAGTCACCTGTAGTCACCTGTTGGCAAAACCGGCCGGTACGGGGACAGCCGCCCTAACTCGCGGACGGGGCGCCAGATAGGTCCGCTGTGTCACCTGTTGTCACCTGTAGTCCCCGCAGTCACGATATGGGCAGAAAAGCGGGCGATGGGACTCGAACCCACAACATTCAGCTTGGAAGGCGAGGCGGGATGAGGTCTATCACTCGCTCATCACGCCACTTACGGCGGTTGCGCCGTCCGCTGGTACGAATCCTTGGACGTCCCACTCGTACGTGCTTTTCTTGTCGACCCCTTACTGTTGCGGGCATCCTCCCTGTTCGGTACGCCGCTGGCGCTGCTTCCCCAATGATGAGTCGATTACATCCGCGCTCCCGGCCGGGAATGGGTGCAGGATCCCGATCAATCTTTCGAGCCGGTGGAAATCCGGAGCAAACAGTGTCCAACTGACTGGCGGCATTGCAACCTAGGCAATGTCTTCAGCCACCGGAACCGGATACACTGGCCCTACAATTCTTTCAGTCACGATTGACGGACGAATACTTCTCCGAGTCGAACGAGTTTCGAACAGTGGGCGGCCGGAACCTGCTTCCCTTCAGCAAGCCGTTGAGTGCGACGAGCGCCTGCACCGTGTCGTCTGTCACCTCGGCCCCAAAACCGCTCTGGTCGATGATGGTGTCGAATAACTTCATGATCAGAGCGAGTGTGTCGTACTGCAGATGTCGGTCGTCGCGGGTTCCCGTCTGTCGTTAGAGCCGCAGCATCGGTTCCATGTGCAGCAAGACGCGCTGCCTTCTTGTTATCTGCGGGTTCCATGGACTGATCGGCGAGCACGGCGCGTCGGACAGTGACCCCAGGAAGTCCGAGGAAGAATCAGCGTCAAAGCCGAAATGTCCCTGAGCGTCACTCAATCTGCGTCCTTTGCACTGGCTATGCTTCCTCAAACCCGAAGGACTCGAATTTCAAAGTCCTGCAGTTTTCCGTCACATCACGAACGGTCTTGTCCGAAGCTCCGTCCGGCAGCTTGGCCTGGATTTCGAGTGTGATCTCGACCTCTGCGCCGACAAGCTTGGTTAAATGCTGAATCACCTCGTCGGCGATTCGTGATGCATCGCGTCCCGTACGTAATGAGTCGAGTTGAACCGAACCATGGAAGCGGCGATGAATCGGT
>CAZEFM010000115.1:0-9385 GCA_964511575.1 uncultured Phycisphaeraceae bacterium
ACGCACGAGCACCGCGGCGGTGCCGCGGACGAGGTCATTGCGCGCTGACCGCATGTCGGCGAAGCAGCGACGGCAGGAGATGGCCAACCTGATCGCGACCGGCATTGCACGGGCCGTCGCAGCGCGGGCCGCACAGGCCGTCGAGGGCAGCGAGAAATCTGCAGATTCTGCGAGAACAGGCCTTGATCTCTCCGCGAGTTAACCGCTCAGTGTCCACACGGACGCTACGTCCGCCCTCCCCGGGACACGGGAACGAGTCCAAAGACGGAGAGCAACAATGACCACGACCACCAAGGAGAACGTTCACAAACAGATTGCAGCATTGGATCGCATGACCGTCGGCCAGTTGCAGAATCGCTACGCCGAGGCCTTCGGCGAACCGGCCCGATCGGGCAATCGACAATGGCTGATTCGCCGCATCGCGTGGCGACTGCAGATGCTGGCGGAAGGCGACCTCGCCACGCGGGCAATGGATCGGACACGTGAAAAGGCACACGAACTCGCCCGCGATGCTGACCTTCGCGTCCGGCCGCCACAGTCGCCAACGGTGTCCAGTTCCCACGTGCAAAGTACAGTTACGGCACGTATGCCGATCAAACGTGACGAGCGCATTCCGCCGCCGGGCACGGTCCTGCCGCGCGTCTTCAAGGGCCACGAATATCACGTGACCGTGCTGCCAAACGGATTTGAGTATGACGGCGAAGTGTATCGATCTCTCAGCGCTGTCGCCCACGCGATCACCGGCTCGCACTGGAATGGCATGCTCTTTTTCGGCTTGACGAAGAAGCGGGAGAAGGACGCATGAGCCGCCGCCGGCTGAAGAATTCGAAGGCCGATCAGAGGACGGAAGTTCGCTGCGCAATCTACACGCGCAAGAGCAGCGACGAGGGCCTCGATCAGGACTTCAATTCACTTCATGCCCAGCGTGAAGCCGCCGAGGCGTACATCGCCAGCCAGAAGGCAGTCGGATGGGTGTGCGTGCCGACCCGCTATGACGATGGCGGGTTTACCGGGGGCAACATGGACCGACCGGCGGTGAAGCAGTTGCTCGCTGACATCGAAGCCGGCCTGATCGATTGCGTGGTGGTTTACAAGGTCGATCGTCTCAGCCGCTCGCTCCTCGACTTCACGCGCCTGATGGAGACCTTCGAGAAGCACGGCGTGTCGTTTGTCTCGGTAACGCAGCAGTTCAACACATCGCACTCGATGGGACGACTGACGCTGAACATCCTTCTCTCGTTCGCCCAATTCGAGCGCGAGATTATCTCCGAGCGCACTCGCGACAAGATTGCTGCGACCAAGCGGAAGGGTATGTGGGGTGGCGGACGGCCGATTCTCGGTTACGACATCGAGCGGCTGCCCGGCGGCAACCGCCTCGTCGTGAACAAGGATGAGGCGAAGCGCGTTCACCGCATCTTTGAGCTCTATCTCGAATGTGGTTCAGTGTCGCAGACGATACGGCGGCTCGATGAAATGGGCTGGACGAATAAAGCCTGGACGACGAAGGCCGGCAAGCCGCAAGGCGGCCGTCCTTTCGATAAGTCGCAACTGTTCAATTTACTGACGAACGTCGCCTACCTCGGCAAGGTCAAGCACAAGGACAACGTGTACGACGGTCAGCACGAGGCCATTGTCGATGAAGATCTGTTCAACCGTGTGGCCCGCGCGATGAAGGCCAATCGCAGTGGCGACGGTCGTGGCAGCAGCAACAAGTACGGGGCGCTGCTGAAGGGTCTTGTCCGATGCAAGGCGTGCGGTTGCGCGATGATTCACCATTACGCATCGGATCGCACCAAGGCGGGAGTCGAGAAGCGATACCGCTACTACGTTTGCGTTCGTGCCCAGAAGCGCGGTTGGCACGAGTGCCCGGGGCCATCGCTGCCAGCGCAGGAACTTGAAGACTTCGTGATCGATCAGATTCGCTCGCTGGGAACAGACGATGCATTGATGGCGGATTCAGTGCGCGGTGCGCAGGACCGATTGCGCATGCGCGTCGCCGAACTGGAAATCGACTTTGAGCAGATCAACAGGCAGTTGGTGGCGGCACGTGGAGAGCTGAAGAACATCATCGACTCCGGTACTGAGCGCAATGGCTCTGCCGCACGTGCCAGCGGTTTGCGCGAAGAGGTTCGCGAGTTGACGGCTCAGCAACGCAGTCTCAATGCCCGCATCGTCGCCATGCGTGATCGTCTCTTTGATGAGGACGAACTTGCAGGAGCTTTGGAAGCGTTCGATCCGATGTGGCAGGCGTTGAAGACGAACGAGCGCGTGCGGCTGGTTCAACTGCTCGTGCGACAGGTCGAATACGACGCCGAGAGCGAAACCATCAGTGTGACGTTCCACGCAGCGGGCGAGGAGATTGCAGAGGAAGCAGTAGCATGAAGACGTCGACGGTGACCAAGCGGATTCACTTCTCAATGCGCAATCGCGGCCGCCGCGAGATAGTCGAAGGTCCGAAGCCCGTGCCGGAAGTCACCGACGAAGGTCGGGTTCCGCGAGTCGCACGGCTGATGGCCCTTGCGATCAAGATCAACGGCCTGATCGAAACAGGCGCAATCGCCGATCAGGCAGAGGCCGCCCGTATCGGCCACGTCACCCGGGCGCGCATGACCCAGATCATGAACCTGCTACTCCTCGCACCGGACATCCAAGAGCAGATCCTGAACCTGCCGCGGGTGAAGCGAGGTCGCGATCCGGTCGTGGAGAACCACCTTCGGCCGATCGTTTGCGAGCGATGTTGGGAGAAACAGCGCGCGATGTGGCTCGACACTGCCAAAAACGCTGGAATTTGCGATGAATCGCTAAAGGCCGATTAAGAGCTGGCCCGTCGTGGCCGATCCCGCCCATACGGATCGGTCCCACCGAGCCCGAGTTATGGGCCGCTGCTCGAGGACCGGGAGGTCGTCGAGATGGGTCACATGCGCAACCAGTTGACTCCTGATACCGCCCAATGGCGGCCAGTAGTCGCTGCGATCGCAGAGGGTGACGACGTTCCCGTGGTCGCCGACGCGACGATGAAGGCAGCTGAGAAAGGGCTGGAACTCGCCAAGTCGGATGCGGGCTTGAGTCACGCGATCTGGCTGATGGCCCAGATGGTGATGGCAGCTCGCGAGGACAATCTCGTGGCTGCGTTCGCCGAGCGCTCGATCGATGCTGGTGATGCGACTTCGGCAATCGACATCATCGCCGGATTCTCCGAGGCGATGGATCATCATCTTGCCGAAACGTGTTCGCGCACAGACATCGGCGAAATGGCTCAGCTCGCTGCGTCCGAGACACTGTCCGCGCTGGTTGGTGAAACCGCTGACGGACTCTTTGGCGAGTCTCGGGAGAGTGTCCAGCAAGCGCTCCGGGAGTTCTCAACGAAGTCCGGCTTCGCGACCCTCGCATACACGTTCTTCTCCCGTTTCACAGAACGATACCTTGGGTATCACCTCAGTAGAGAGCTGTCCCAACACGTCGGCATCAATCAACGCTTCTCGGATCCGGCTGCCCACTCCGAGTTCTTGGAGAAACTAGGCGCACACAGTCGGCAGGTCGCGCTCATAGTGCGAGAGTTCGCGGGTGGGTGGTACTCCAAGTCGCGCTTCGAAACGGGTATATCCAAACGCTCTGCCCGCGGCTTTGCGAGCTACTCGCTCACGAAGATCCGCGATGAGCTTCGACGGCGAGGTCAGCGCCATGTCAGCTGACCACCTCATTCTCTGCGGCGACGCGAAGTTGTCGTCGCGAAAGAAGCAATGGAGGCAGCTTCGTCCTCGCCGTCTTCGCATCGGTAAAGGTAAGGGGCACATCCATCTGGATGTGGACTCGATTCCGCGCCGGCTCATGACCAACCTTCCCGACGTGGCAGTCGACCTCACGGAGATGGCAGCATACGTATACGCGGCAGACCAACTGTGTCGCCGGGGTGGCGAGAAGTCATTCGAGTATGGACAGAAGTGGCGCCGGCACTTTCGAGTTGAGATGCCCGTTCGTGACATCGCGACGTGGACGAAGCCTGAGGTCAAGTCTGCACTTGTGGAGGCTCTTGGGTTCCTGTCAGACGACGATTGGGAGTTTCATTTCTGCCAGATGGAGTCTCCGCCACCGGCAACGCGGTACTTCCATTTCGATGACCAGCAAATCGGTGATGCGGACATCGAGGAGGTAGTCCTGTTTTCCGGAGGCCTCGACTCGTTTGGCGGTGCTGTCAGAGAGATCCTGCAAGGCCAGCGGCGTGTTGCCTTGGTGAGTCACGTACCGACCGAGAAGATTGGTAAGCCCCAGCGCGAGTTGGTCAGTGACATCAAGCGTGCGGCACAGCCTGGCACTCCGAATCCGTTGCACATCCAAGTGACCCTCAATAAGGATAAGGCAATGGGCCAGGATAGCTCGCAGCGAACACGATCCTTCGTGTACGCAGTCTTCGCGGCTGTCGCAGCGCAAGCGCTCGGGCGGGACCGGATACGCGTGTACGAGAATGGTGTTGTGAGCTTCAACCTGCCTACCAGTTTGCAGGTGCTCGGTGGCCGCGCAAGTCGGACGACGCATCCACGGACACTTGACTCGCTGTCGGTATTCCTGACCGCTGCGTTTGACAGTCAAATGCGCGTTGAGAATCCGTTCATTTGGAAGACAAAGGCCGAGGTCCTGCAGGAGATCAAGGCAGCCGGGCACGCTCCCCTATGTCGCCACACCATCAGCTGTGCTCATACGATCGAGAGAACGACTCAGCACTCCCATTGTGGGCGATGCTCACAATGTGTTGATCGACGTTTTGTGGCGCGTGCCGCTGGATTCGACGACTCAGAAGACCCAGCGATCATGTACGAATCGCAGATGGACACGCCCTTGACCGACCCACGTGACATCACGACGATCGAAAGGTACATCGGTGTGGCGCTGCGGCTTCGGAAGATGCCAGATCCGCGGGCGTTCTTACAGGAGTTCGGCGAGGTGGCCCGGACGCTCCGTCATCTCGGGGTGGATGCCGCATCAGGGCTGAGCCAGGCCTTCGAGCTGCACAAGCGACATGCCGAACAGGTATACACTGCGCTGAAGTCCTTGCTCGCATCGCATCTTGACGCGATCGTTGAACAACGCGTACCCGCCACCTCTCCACTCGGCATCGCAGGAAGACTCGGGGTGTCGGCGTCACAGGTCGCACAAGACGCGTCAGAGTTGGGTGATGACCGTGAGGATGGCCATGCCTTCCGGATTGATGAGGGACGATTCGCAGTGACCTACGGTGGTAAGGCATGCGTTCTCGGCAACAAACTGGAGTTTCGCCTTCTCAAACGACTCGCCCGTCGTCCTGGACAACATGTGTCGATCGACACGCTATTCGAAGATGTATGGGAGGGCGACATACGTACAAAGAACACCGTACAGAAGACCGTGAGCAATCTCAGACGACTGCTTCGGGACTCGGGCATATCCGGGGTAGAGATCGATGGGTCGAATCGGGGTTATTACGCCTTGAACATTTCAGCGTGCGGTAAGCGGTAGCTCCAGCGCCGCGTAAGCGCGCGAGTTCATGCTCTCCGTGTCGGCCGCGAATGGGTCGCGGCCCTCGCAGGAGATACGCATGAAACGACTATCAGATCTGAGTGCAGCTCAAGCGAAGTTGGTCCGGGAGTGCCAACGACTGAACTTTGGGAGGATCGAGCAGCTGGCCATCCATGATGGCGAACCAGTTGTTGATCCACCTCCCAAGGTAGTACAGGAAATCAAGTTCGGCGGCCACAACGGAGCGCGGAGCGAGGCAGAGATGGAGGATTTCGTGCTTCGCGAGGAAGTCCGCGAGATGGTCGACTTCCTGGCCGAGCGAAAGTCCGGCATGATCAACGTATTGCACGTGAAACACGGCCTGCCGTTCTCGATGCACTTCAGTGAGTGCGACCGACCGGCGGGCATGTAAGACCACGAGAAGAACTCAACAGGACCGCATGACGAGCGGCCGCAAAGCGGAGCTGTCGTGGGTGCCCGAACCAAGGCATGCACGAAGGCTCCGTTTTTTTTCTGCGCTTTTCGGTACGTGGCACCCGCACGGCTCCTCGCAGGCTGCGAGGAGTAACCATGAACTACGAATCACATCACGCACACGACATCATCGACGATTACGCGATGGACCGAGTCGACTACCAGGTCGCGCGACTCGGCCGGCTTCTTCATCTCTCCCATCATCGGACGGAAGATCTGCGACAGGATCTTCTGCTTGAGCTGTGCCAGGCCGCACAGCGATTCGATCCCGCCACATCCAGCGCGCGGACGTTCGTGTCGCGTGTTGTGTCCTCGGCGGCTACGTTTCACATGCGCACCATCGGAAACGAGCGGCGCAACTCAGCGCGATCGCCGATCCGGCTGAGCGAGCTGCAGCGCAATGGCCACAGCTTCGCCGCGCGTGCACCGCGCTGGTCGGAACCGTCCACGCACGACCTCGCCATGGATCTGCCGCGTGGTCTGTCGACGATGGATCGTCGGCACCAAGAACTCGCCGAGTCACTCAAGACTCAGACGGTCGCCGAAATCGCTGCCGAGCGCGGCGTGCATCGCAGCACTGTGTATCGCGACATCGCGGCCATGCGCACCGCGCTGGCCGAGTACGGGCTCGATCCGGCGACGTGCTGATCGGCGTGCGACAGATCGGCCTCGGCTGCAGATGTAGAGGAACGATGCTCTTCAACCGCAAATGCAGCCGGGGCCAGCGGCGCGACCTCCACCCCAAGGACCTGGGAATGACCGAATCAACAGCGACTGCTTCTCCAATCGACCTCGACTTTCTCATCCGCGAGCCGGCGGACATCTACCACGTGAAAGCGCGAGATCATCTTTCGAGCCATGCGCTGCGCGACTTCCGCCGTTGCCCTCTGTTGTTTCGCAAGAAGGAGCTCGGTCTCATCACCGAGCCCGACACGACAGCATTCCTCGTTGGCCGTGCTGCTCACGTGCTGATTCTCGAAGGCCGTGAGCGATTCGAATCCGAGTTTTCTGTCGGCGGACCGATCAATCCAAAGACCGGCAATCCGTTCGGTTCGGGCACGAAAGCATTCAGCGAATGGGCCGAGCGCCTTGGGAAGCCGGTTCTGAGCGATGACCAGGCGGCGCTCGTCGAGCAGATGCAGGCGAGTGTGAACGATCACGTGTTCGCCCGCGAATTGCTCGCCGAAGGCATCGCAGAAGGTGTCGTGCGGTGTGAATACCTCGGCCATCGCGCGCAGGTTCGACTTGATTGGCTCAATCCAGTGCGCGATCGAGGTCTCGTCGATCTTAAGACCGCCGATCGCCTTGATGGCTTTGAGTTTGACATCGACGCCTTCGGCTACGTCGAACAGCTCGCGTTCTATCGCGCCGTGGTCGCACAGAAGATCGGAGTTGTGTTGCCGGTCCACATCATCGCCGTCGAAAAGCGCGAACCGTTTCGTTGCGGCGTGTGGCAGATCGCGCCCAGTGTGCTCGATCGCGCGCAGAAGAGGAACGAGGAAGCGATGCGCGAGCTGACGCGCTGCCGCGAGACGGGCATTTGGCCCACTGGATACGAATCAATGCGTCTGTACGACCGCCTGTAGCCATCAGGGAGCGGGCGGGATGGCGTGCCCCCGGAAGTGCGCATGGAGGCAACTTCCGGAGGTGAGACTCCCCGAGCCCGCCCGCTTCTTCTCACCAACACACGAGCACTCTCAACGACAGGAACACCACACATGACACTGCTCAATCAAGTTCAACGAGGCCGAAGCCAGACGCCGCGCCGTGTGCTGCTGTACGGCGTGCATGGCGTCGGCAAGTCAACGTTCGGCGCAATGGCCGAGAAGCCGATCTTCATTCAAACCGAGGAAGGCATCAACGACATCGACGTCGACCGTTTTCCGCTCGCGACGAAGTACAGCGACGTCGTGGATGCGCTCTCGGCGCTCTACTCGGAACAGCACGAATACGAGACCGTCGTCATCGATTCGCTCGACTGGCTGGAGCGCATGATCTTCGCGGATGTGTGCGCGAAGCGCGGCGTCGAGTCGATCGAAGACATCGGTTACGCGAAGGGCTACGTGTTCGCGCTCGCGCAATGGAGAGAGATTCTCGCCGGGCTCGATGCGCTGCGCAACGAGCGCGGCATGCAGGTGATTCTCATCGCGCACGCGGCGATCGAGAAGTTCGCCAACCCCGAAACCGACTCTTACGACCGCTACGCACCACGTCTTCAGAAGCAGGCATCGGCGCTTGTTCAAGAGTGGGCCGATGAGGTTCTCTTCGCCGCATACAAGGTCCATACCAAGACATCAAACGAGGGCTTCGACCGCAAGCGCACTCAGGGCATCGGCACCGGCGAGCGCATCGTGCGCACGACCGAGCGGCCGGCGCATGTCGCCAAGAACCGACTGAACCTGCCAGACGAGTTCCCCCTCGACTACAGAATCTACGCCGCGTTCGTCCGCGGCGAGAACCCGCTCGCCACAACCGAGCACGAGACCGAAACCACGAACACCACCACTGAACAAGGAGCGTGATCAACATGGCACATCTGAATGGATTCAACGCACATGAAGTCGATCCGAACGTCGGCTTCGACCCCATCCCGGCCGGCAAGTATCTCGTCGTCATCACCAACTCGCAGATGAAGACGACGAAGAACGGCAAAGGCGAGTACTTGGAACTTGAGATGGAAGTGCTCGAAGGCGAGTACAAAGGCCGCAAACTCTGGGACCGGCTGACCATCAAGCATCCGAACGAACTGACCGTGCAGATCGCGAAGGGCACGCTCTCGTCAATCTGCCGTGCGGTCGGTGTCATGCAGCCGAGCGATTCGGTCGAACTGCACAACCTGCCGCTCATCGCAAGCGTCGGCTGCAAGAAGCGCGATGACACTGGCGACCTCACCAACGTGGTTAAGGGATACGCCAGGCGTGATGCCGGCAACGGCGCAGCCCGTCCGGCAGCCACCACCAACGGAGCTGGAAGCACACCGCCGTGGAAGCGCTGAAAGCAAAGGATGTGCTCACGCTTGAACTGCCGTACCCGCCGTCAGTCAACCACTACTGGCGGCGGGTCGGCGCACGGACGCTCATCAGCCAGGAAGGCCGGCGCTACCGATCTCGTATCGCGTCAATGCTCGCACTGAGGCGTCTGCAGCCGATGGCTGGCCCGCTCGACGTTCGCATCACCATTCATCCACCTGACCGACGTCGGCGCGATCTTGACAACCCGATGAAGGCGTTGCTCGATGCGCTCGAACATGGCGGCGCGTATGGCAACGACTTCCAGATTGATCACCTGGACATCTGGCGCGGCGAGGTTGTTCCCGATGGCAAAGTCACGGTTCGTATCACGGAGATCCAGCGCGATGGAGCTGCGCCAGTACCAATGTGAAGCGGTCAATGCCGTCTACGACCATCTGCGCACGCGCGAT
>CAZEFM010000115.1:9485-10628 GCA_964511575.1 uncultured Phycisphaeraceae bacterium
TCATCGTCGATGAAGCGCATCTCATCCCGCCGGACGGCGAGGGCATGTATCGGCAATTCCTGGCCGACGCGAAGGTCGTCAACCCGCACATGCGCGTGATCGGCCTGACCGCGACGCCGTACCGGATGAAGACCGGCACGATCTGTTCTCCAGACACGATCCTCAACGACATCTGCTACGAGGTCGGCGTGCGCGAACTGATCGTGCAGGGCTGGCTCTCGCCACTGCGCACGAAGGCCGGCGCGGCGAAAGTCGACACGACCGATCTCCACGTGCGCGCTGGCGAGTTCATCGCAGGCGAGGTCGAAGACCTCATGGACACCGATGCGCTCGTCGATGCTGCGTGCGAGGAGATCATCGAACTGACGAAGGATCGCCGCTCGGTGCTCATCTTCACCGCCGGCGTGCGACACGGCGAACACGTGCAGCGCGTGCTCCAGGATCGCTATGGCGTTGAGTGCGGTTTCGTCGAAGGAAACACGCCCACGAAGGTGCGCGATGATCTGATCGATCGATTCAAGGCAGGTGATCTCAAGTTCCTGGCAAATGTCAACGTGCTGACAACCGGCTTCGATGCGCCAAACGTCGATTGCGTGGCGCTGTTGCGGCCGACACTCTCGCCGGGCCTCTATTACCAGATGGTCGGTCGTGGCTTTCGACTCCATCCGGGCAAGAGCGACTGCCTTGTCCTCGACTTCGGTGGCAACGTGCTGCGCCACGGCCCGGTCGACCAGATCAAGCTGCGCACGCCCGGTTCCGGGGGTGGTGATGGTGAAGCACCGGCGAAGGAGTGTCCGGAGTGCAGCGCTGTCATCGCTGCCGGCTACGCGACGTGCCCCGAGTGCGGTTACGAGTTCCCGCCGCCGGAGCGATCCAAGCACAGCGCGACCGCTACAAACGAAGGCATTCTCTCCGGCCAGACAACGCGCTGGGATGAATCGGTCAGCAGCGCCTCGTACCACATCCACTACAAGCGCGATGATCCGACGGGCGAAGCGCCGCCGACCATGCGCGTCGAGTATCAGTGCGGCTTCATTCGGACCTACCGCGAATGGGTCTGCTTCGAGCACACCGGCTACGCCCGCGCGAAGGCCGAGAAATGGTGGCGAGAGCGATCGAACGAAGCGATGCCGGCCACGGTTG
>CAZEFM010000116.1:0-10542 GCA_964511575.1 uncultured Phycisphaeraceae bacterium
GGCGTTTGAGGAGTTGTGGTATTACCGCTGGGATCTGGTGCGGCGGCACCTGCGCTACGTGTCGGACGCGGTGGGTTACATCATCACCGAATTCAACTGCGACGATCCGCTGTACTGGGCCGGGGCGTTCAATTCCATCGTTTGCGCATCGGACCATCATGTGAACGAGGCACGCTGGCTGCACAGTTCGCGATATGTCCAGGACTATCTGCGGTTTTTGCTGACGCACCCCGAGGCGCAGCCGCAGGCGTACAGTTCCGCGCTGGCGGCGAGTGTGTGGTCGGTGCTGCAGGCGCGCGGTGACACCGCGTTTGCGTGCGACATGCTCGACCCGCTGATTGCCAATCACGAACGCTGGCTGCGGTCCGATCAGGAGTACCCGCACGATCGCGGGTTCGATGCGCGTCGGGGCCTTTTCTGGAACACCGGCCGCGACTCCAGCGGTGAGTTTAATCTGGCCTCGGCGCAGTTGAACGAGTGTCTGCGCGGCATACAGGGCTACAAGATCCGCGGTGGAGCGGGATACCGCCCGGACATCAATGCGGATATGTTCGCCGACATGCTGGCGCTGAGCCGCATTGCTCACCTTGCGGGACGCCAGGACGAATCGCGGCACTTCGCTGATTCCGCTGCACGTCTGAAGTCGAACGTGATGCGGCAACTGTGGGATCCTCGCCGCACGTTCTTTATGCATCGCTGGCTCCGCGATGAGTATTCAGAAGCGGATCGACATGGCAAGCCGACGATCTGCGCGGGTAGTTTGATCTGGGAGACGAACGGCGATCGGTTCGGCGGCGTTGGCTTTCAGCCGAATGAAAAAGGTGAAGGCCGGGGTCGGGAACTCGTGGGGTACACGCCCTGGTACCGCGGCATCGTGGACGACACCATCCAGCACGCCGGCGCGTGGAAGTTTCTGATGGATCGCGACTACTTCTACGCGCCGTTCGGCCCGACGACAGCGGAGCGTCACGACCCCTGGTTCCTGGTTCAGTGCGATTGCCGCGCTAATGGCAACAGCTTTCCGCTGGTGACCAGTCGTGTGCTGCAGGGCGTGGCCAACGTGCTGCACGAGCACCGTCACCATGGTCCGCTCACGGCCGATGCGTACATGAATCTGCTGCGCATCTATGTGCGCACGCAGAGCCGCGACGGCAAGCCGTATTTGGCGGAGTTTCACCACCCCGATGCAGATCGCTGGGTGGTTGATCGTCCCATTGGCGAGCACTACTTCCACAGTAGTTTCTGTGATTTGGTGATCACGGGATTGATTGGGTTGCGGCCGCGCCCGGATCGGGTGTTGGAGGTGAATCCGCTGGTGGGAGAAGCGTGGGACTACTTCGCGCTGGAGGATCTGCCTTACCACGGGCAGCGCCTTTCGATCGTTTACGACCGTGATGGACGCCGGTATGGCCGGGAAGTGGGGCTGTCGGTGTATGTCAATGGCAAGTTGCTGGTGACGGCGCCGCGCCTTCAGTCGCTCACCGCTGCGCTTCCGCCCATCCGCGGTGCGGGATCGCCGGCATCAGCCCCCTCGGTGGAGGAACGCGCGTGAAGCTGGCGGGTCTCGATATTGCAGTGCTTGTGGCCTACTTTGTCGCCATGATTGTGACGGGGCTCTATTTCTCCCGGAAGAATCAGTCGACGGAGGAGTACTTCGTCGGCGGCCGGGCGTTTTCCGGCTGGATCATCGGCTTGAGCCTTGTGGGCACCTCGATCAGCTCGGCTACATTCCTGGCTTTCCCTGCGGATGCGTTCAGAACGAATTGGATCCGTTTCGTGCCGAACCTGATGCTCATCCCCGTGGTGTTCATTGCCGCGGCGGTGTTTCTGCCATTTTTCCGGCGAGGGAAAGTCACCTCGGCGTATGAATACCTGGAGGCCCGGTTCGGTCCGACGGTCCGTGTCTATGCGGCGTTCACGTTCATCATCGCTCAACTGTTCCGCGTGAGCATGGTGCTCTACCTGGTGTCGCTGGTGATTCAGCAGATCACGGGGTTCGCGCCGGTGACGTGCATCCTTATCAGCGGCGGCATCGTGGCGTTCTATGCCGTGGTGGGAGGCATCGACGCGGTCATCTGGACCGATGTCGTGCAAACGGTTGTCCTTGCCGTCGGCGCGGTGATCATGCTCGTTGTCATTGTGCAGGGTGTGCCCGGCGGGATCGGTGAGATTGTCGCAACGGGTTGGCAGCAGGGGAAGTTCGGCTTGGGTGATGTGGTGGACGGCGCGTCCCAACCGACGCAATGGGGCCTGTCGCTGTCGGACAAAACGGTGACGATGCTGTTGCTTGTCGGGTTAACGATCTTTCTGACCGAGTACTGCGCCAATCAGAACGTGGTGCAGCGTTACTGCGCCGCGCGCAGCACCGGCGAGGCACGCAAGGCCATGTTCGTCTGCGCCTTCACCAGTGTGCCGATGTGGGCGTTCTTTATGTTTCTCGGCACCGCGATGTATGTGTTCTTCCAGGTGAATGAGCACCCGCAGGTGAATGAGATGCTCGCCCCGGGCGGCACGGCGGAACACCTCATACCGCTTTTCATCATCGAGTACCTGCCCGCGGGTGCTACCGGGTTGGTGATCGCGGCGGCGCTTGCGGCGGCCATGTCGTCGCTCGATTCGTCCATCAACGCCATCGCCACCGTGAGTGTGGTGGATATCGTCAGGCGGCATCTGCTGCCCGACCGAAGCGATCGCTTCTATCTTCGTGTCGCCTGGGCCTTCGCCACCTTCGCGTCCATTGTCATGGTCGGCGGCGCCATCGTGCTCGATCGGGTGGAGACGCTCACCATTCAGCATGTGAGCATGACGGTGGTGTCGCTGTTGGGCGGGGGCATGCTTGGGCTGTACCTCATCGGCTTTCTCACGCGTCGAGGCGATGGTCGCGCGGCATGGTGCGGCATTCTCGCCACGATGGCGTTTACCGCATGGACGCTCGTGCCTGCGACGCTCCTGCCGGTGTGGGCACGCGTGCCCTTCGACCTTTACTACGC
The DNA here is from genome assembly GCA_964511575.1 of uncultured Phycisphaeraceae bacterium. Lineage (GTDB taxonomy): Bacteria > Planctomycetota > Phycisphaerae > Phycisphaerales > Phycisphaeraceae > CALKHT01. Next base: position 2,991 of record CAZEFM010000116.1, read on the forward strand.
GGGCATGCTGGGTAACGGGGTATTGTTCATCATCGGCTACGCGGCCGGGTGCGTCCTGCCGAGCCGACGTCGTGACGTCGCCAGCCTCACGCTCTGGGGAATGAACGAATCAGCAAGCCCGGAATCCGCAGAAACTTCCGCAGAACTGCCCAACGAAACCATTGCCAGGAGTGACGCATGAACCGCCGTCCGATGATGCTCAGTTGTATCGCAGCATGGATGCTGCTTGTCACGGCTTCGTGCGCTCTGGCGAACAACGATGTGCAGCCGCACATCCGCAACGTCAACGCTTCCCATGTGCACGACAACATCGAGGCGCTCTACGACGGGATTGTCGGCACATCCTCCAACGACCACAGCATCGCCCGCTTCACCTGGTGGAATCACCGAGGCACGGCCGAGTGGATCGAGTATGCGTTCGACCAGCCCGCACGCGTCGATGCGGTGCATGTGCAGTGGTTCGACGACACCGGTCGTGGCGAATGCCGGGTGCCGCAAAGCTGGCGGCTGCTCTATCGCGACGGCGATGCCTGGCGCCCGGTGAGCAATGCGAGCGGCTATCCCACCGATCCGGATCAATTGCACCGCGTCGCGTTCGATGCGGTCACCACCTCGGCCCTGCGTCTGGAGGTGCAGCTCCAGCCGCAATACTCCGGCGGTATCCTTGCATGGCACGTGCCCGGCATCAACGCGCCGGTGCCCGGCCCGCAGCCGATCACCATCGAAGAAGGGCTCTTCGACGAAACGAGCATGCCCACCATGGGGCTGCGTGAAGCGCCCGGCGCTGAAACCATCACCGTCTTCGCTCCGCGCGACGACACCGACAAGTTTTCCAACGGCGTGCAGGTTTACCCCTTCAAGGGTTACCTCTACGCGCAGTGGCAATCCACGCCCATTCACGAAGACACCCGCGACGGTCGCGTCGTCTGGAGTCGAAGCCGCGACGGCGTCACCTGGTCCACTCCACAGGAACTCGCATCGCCGCCTGATGATGGTCGTTTTCTGCGAAGCGGCGCGGGTTTCTGGTCCGATGGCGAAACCCTCGTCGCTTACATCCAACGTGTCGACGGCTGGGGGCCCGGAAAAGTGAAGATCACCGAGGCACGTACCACGAAAGACGGCGTCAACTGGACGCCCATTCAAACGGTGACCGAACGCGGCGCGATGGCGGAGAACGTCAAGTCACTGCCCGATGGCAAGCTGCTGACGATGGTGCACGCCCATCTTCCCGGTTCACACAAGATGTTTGCTGTGCCCGCGGTGTCCGAGTCACGTGATGGTCTTGTCGGGTGGCGCATCGTTGATATCCCGCAACCGCTGTCTGCACACAACGCCTATGGCCGCGGCATCGAGTCAAGCTGGTACACCCGTGCCGACGGCAAGCTGGTCATGATCTTCCGCGATATGAACCGTTCCGGTTATGTGGTCGCCTGTGTCGGAGAACCCGACGGCGAAACGTGGGGCGACACCCACGTCACGGGCATGCCCGATTCCAACTCGATGCAATGCGCGGGCAACCTGCCCGATGGCACCGTCTACCTGGTCAACAACCCGACCCGCAACCGGGGCCGCATTCCTCTGACCGTCAGCCTCAGCCGCGACGGCGTCCACTTTGACCGCGCCTGGCTGGTGCGGGGGGACTCCCAGCCGCGACGGTACGAAGGCAACCACAAGTCGCCCGGCTTCAGCTATCCCGGCGCCGTCGTCTGGAACGAGCACCTCTACATCGCCTACGCCACCAACAAGGAAGATGTGGAGATCACCCGTATTCCGCTCCAATCGCTGATGCTCAACGGCGAGTGACCCCGCTCAATCGACGCCTTCGCCGCGTCGGTGACGACGGGAGGTATCTCTGCGCGCCGAGGGGGAATTCAACTCATTCAATCCGCAAATTTTTTTGCGGCATATGCGCCGATTGTGTACGTTGAACCGGTGAGAGACGCCGGTTGCGCTGTTGGTGCGTGCGATGCGGCGGTTGGTGTCGTTGGTTGTGCGAGTGAAATGAGGTAGGAGCGCAGGCGATGATCAACCGTGTGATGCTGTGGGTGTTTGGGTGTGTGATGGGGTTCATGTTCACGTCGGCGCTCTGCGCGGCGGACAAGCCCAATATCGTTTTGATTTTCGCCGACGATCAGGCGACCGATACGCTCGCGGCATGGGGCCACCCGCACATGCACACGCCCAACCTCGACCGCCTGTCGCGTCGCGGCGTCAACTTCATGTACGCCCACAACGCCGGCTCGTGGACCGGTGCGGTGTGCGTGCCCAGTCGATCCATGCTCAACACTGGCCGCTCCCTCTGGCGCGCTCAGGAAGCGAACAGCCCCGACGAAGCGAAACGCGGCACGTATTGGGCGCAGATCATGCGCGCAGGCGGATACGAAACCTACATGACAGGCAAGTGGCATCTGCGTGCCGATGTGAATGCGGTGTTCGATCATGTCAGGCATGTCAGACCCGGCATGGCGAACGTTCAACCCAACACCCATCCCGAAGCGTACAACCGTCCTCGCGAGGATGCGCCCGACACGTGGGATCCAGCCGACCCGTCGCGCGGGGGAGTCTGGGAAGGTGGGCGGCACTGGTCCGAAGTGATCGCCGATGACTTTGAGGTCTTCCTCGCCGACGCGACCGAACGCGACAAGCCGTTCTTCATGTACCTGGCGTTCAACGCACCGCACGATCCACGACAGGCGCCGCAGCAGTATCTCGACCTTTATCCCACCGCGAAGATGCCCGCGTTGGACAACTTCCTGCCCCAGTATCCCTTTGCAGAGAAGATCGGCGTGCCACACAGCCTGCGCGACGAGTATCTCGCGCCCATGCCGCGAACCAGGCACGCCATCGAAGTCCATCGTCGCGAATATTACGCCATGGTGTCGCACATGGATGCACAGGTCGGACGCATCCTCGATGCACTGGAACGTTCGGGCGAAATGAACAACACGATCATCATCTTCACCGCGGACCATGGCCTTGCCGTCGGTCGACACGGACTGATGGGCAAGCAGAACCTCTACGAACACTCGGTGCGCGTTCCGCTGATCATCGTCGGCCCCGGCATGCCCCAGGGCAAACGCATCGAACAACGCGTTTACTATCAGGACATCGTGCCCACCACCATGGAACTCGCCGGCATTGAACCGCCCGAACACATCGCCTTCCGATCGCTCATGCCTCTGATCGACGACGCATCAAACGAGCATTACCCCGCGATCTACGGCGCCTACATCGACAAGCAGCGCATGGTGATCGAAGATGAATGGAAGCTGCTCGTTTACCCCGGAGCCGGGCGCATCCGCCTCTACAACCTGCGCAACGACCCCGCCGAAATGCACGACCTCTCCGAACATCCCGAACACGCCCCCCGCATCAAACAACTCTTCACCACCCTCACACGCCTGCAACACGAACAGGCCGATACCCTCGACCTGTCCGCCACATTCGCGAAATGGATCGAGTGAATCGATTCTGATTACACCGCAACCATTTTCCGCGTGCCGCGGCAGTCGGGATAGTTCGAGCATCCCCAGAACGCTTCGCCAGCGCGCGTGCCGCGTTTTGCGACACGTTCGACCATCACCGCGCCACACTGCGGACATGTTGGCGTTGATCGAGCTTCACGCGGTGTGACACTTGCCGGTTTTGTTGAGGGTGCCGTATGTTCCGTTCGCTGTACGCTGGCGATCAGTCGCGCAAGCGCTTCGCCATCAATCAGTGCAATCCCGTTCTGCCGGGCGAACTGCTCCGCTTCGCTCGTGAATCGGCCCGTGGTGATGATGATTGCCGCGGCCGCCTTCCGGGCGACCTGCACACCCAGCAGTTCCCGCACGATTGGAACACCTACCTTGCGTGCCTTCCACTGCTTGGCCTGTACCAGTGTATCGTGGCCATCCTTTGTCAATATCAAATCAATGCCGCCGTCCGCACCGGCTCCGGTGTCACGCACCGCATATCCCTGCCGGCGATATGCTTCGGCAAGCAGTTGTTCGAACGCCTGCCACGACATTGAACGAATGGATTCGATGCCCGTCTGTTCATCCAGTCGGCGAGCATCCACCGCGTTCCTGACCATCGCGACGCCCCAGATCAGCGCCACGACGATCGTTACAAATGGCGATACCGAGCGCGATATTCCCGCAAGTGTGCCATACATCGACAGTGACAGGGTGTCGTCCCCGCTCATCTGCTCCAAAATCCCGGGCACAATCCACGCGAACAACGCCCACATCAATCCAACCGTCAACAAGCCCGCCCACCACGGAACAGTGCGAAGAAAGTCGAACAAATCAACGAGTGGCGATGTCTTCTGTCGAGCCATGGATTCCGATTTCGATGAGTCATCAAACGGTTCGATGGGGTCAGTGTCAGCTCAAGAGCAGTCGAATCAACGACGATGTGTCCCCGACAATTCAACGATGACGAGCAGGCCCGGCCACCCCGTGCAGCCGAAGCTCACACAGTGCATGCCAACAGGATGGGAGCGGCAGGATTCGAACCCGCGACCTAGGGATTATGAGTCCCCAGCTCTAACCACTGAGCTACGCTCCCGGGGCCTCTCATTGTAGAGGCGGGGACAGGTCGATGCGCTCGCCGGCAGGCCGCAACGGCGACGTGGGCAACATCCGAACATGACACGCAACACGGCGTCCCCCCGACGACACACCATCCCGCGTGATCAGCAACGCATGTCCACCACGCGCGTCAACCGGCGAAACTTACGTCGCGGGAACCGCTTCGGCTTCGGTCTGGGCGTCCGCGCTGGCGCTGTCCTCGGCGGGGGCGTTGCCCGGGTTGAAGCTGATCTCCCGGCCCACGGGCATGACATCGGGGAAGAACGTCTTCATCGGGTTGCGGTCGCGCGTCACGAACGCATAAAGAACCACACCCACAAAGCTGCCCACAAACGCCAGCCCCACCAGCAGCAGCACCACCTGCGACACCACCGTGATCATCGGCGTCGTGTCGCGCATGAGGTAGAGCGCTCGTCGGCTCACGCCCGCCACCTCGCCGCGCAGGTTCTCTTCCAGCAGCACCCACACCGCCACGCCCGCCAGCACGATCAGGCTCGCCGGCAGCAGCACCTTGACGCAGGTGTACAGCACCTGGTCGATGCGGATACGTGGCAGCGTCCAGCGAAGCCAGATCTGCACGAAGATGATCGTGAACGCCTTCACCACCAGCCAGAACGCGCAGTACGCGTTCAGGAGGAACATGCTCACGACGTCCATCCCCATCGCCGAGGCCGTCGCTTCCGCGCCGCTCACCCCCGTCAGGGCGCCGCTGAAGTACGCCTGGCCAACCGCCACCGGGTCGTAGCCCAGCACCATGCTGTAGACCGGATCCCACGGCCCCAGCGGGCTGTTCCACCCGCCAAGGAACAGCGTCGCCTGGATCGCGCCGACGATGAACATGCCGGCATATTCCGCGAAGAAGAAGAAGCTGAACCGCAGCCCGGAGTATTCCGTGTGGAACCCGGCCACCAGTTCCGATTCCGATTCCGGCAGGTCGAAGGGCGCCCGCTTGTTGGAAGCGAGCGACGCGACGAAGTACAGGCCGAACGCCGCGAAGATGAACGGGTTGTGGAACACGAACCACGTGTGCATCCCGCCGCCCTGCAGGTAGGACAGCTCCACCATGTTGAGCGTGCCCGCCACCAGCACGCCGCAGATGATCGAAATGCCCAGCGGGATTTCGTAGCTGACCATCTGGCAGGCTTCGCGCATCGCGCCGTAGATGGCCCACTTGGAGTTGGAGCCCCAGCCGGCGAGAATCGTGCCCATCACTTCCACGCTGAGCACCGCCAGCAGGTAGAGCACACCAATGTTCAGCCCGGCTTCGAACACGAACTGAGGCCCGAACGCCAGCGCCAGAAACGCCGCGAAAACCGGGGCAAACGCCAGATACGGCGCCAACCGGAACAGGAAACCATCCGCCCCCTTGGGCATCAGGTCTTCCTTGAGGATCAGCTTGATGCCGTCGGCGAGCGACTGCGACCAGCCGTGCCACCCACCCACGTGCATCGGGCCCAAGCGCGACTGGATGTGGCCCGCCACCTTGCGTTCCCACCAGATGGAGAACATGGCGATGAGGCTGATGGCGGGCAGAAACACCGCGGCGACAATGCCCACACGCAGCGCGATCGCGATGAGCCAGGCCAGTTGCTGATTTTCCGTGCCTGCGAGCTGTTGCGCAGCCTGTTCAATCATGACGAATCAACTCCAGCGCGCGGCTGTTCAACCGCGGCGGTGGCGGGGTCAGCGGTCAGGGCGCAGGCAACCATCCATCCAAACAACGCCCCACGCCCGGAGCGACCGGTGATTGTAACTATTTGACAGCGACCCGCCACTGCATCGCCGCACAGCCGATCGCCATCCTCCCCGGGCAACCATCGCCTCCCGGTCCCGCAATTCCGCCGCATCCTCCTTTCCGCACGGCAAGTGTTGGCCGCGCAATCGGTTGCGGTACGCTCCCACGTCTCCGCCCGGCGACAACCAGCGTCACCCGGCAACATGTCACCCCCCAGGGGGGTCGACCTCCGACATTTCGCTGTAACATGTTTCCATCCCACATCTTGCAGCGAAAAAGAGCGATGTCACCCCCACGACAAACACGACATTTGCGACAGGGGGCGCGATACAACGCGCGAGCGTTGACAATCAACACACCGTATTTTATCCTAATATGCATCGCGGGGCAAGAATTCCACGCATGCCATATGTGGTCCCCTGCGTGGCGAGGCTTCGGAGCAACAGGGGGGGCGCATGTCTGATCCCTGGAACAACTGGTATCACTGCATGGCGAACACGTACGGCACGTGGCTGCCGGGCGATCCGCGCGGCTGGCGGACGCGCAAGCATCGCCGGCACATCGAAGGCGATTACAAATCGCCGCCGCGGGAGAATCACGCCCCTCTGCATCGCCAATCACAAGCGCTGATGAAGCGTCCGCCGGTGCATCTGTCCCCGGCCGCGCGGGCGCGGGCCGTTGATCTGCTGCGGCTGGCGTTCGAGCGCTGGCGCGTCGAGCCGCTGGTCATCAGCGTGAGTGCGATGCACATGCACGTGCTGGCGCGGTTCGTGCCGTGGGCAGCGGGTGACGTGGCCGCCTGGCTTGTCGAAGCGCGGTCGCGACCGCCCGCCGCGTGGGACGGCGGCGAGCGTGCGTGGATCGGGCTGCGAGCCGGGCAGTTCGTGCGTTACACCAAAACGGGCCGCGTCGTGGCCGACCCCGCCCGGCACTACATGGGCATCGCCAAGAAGGAAAGCTCCAACGCGCTGATCGAGGTGTACCCGCAATACGCAGGCGGCGTCTGGGCCGACCGCGGCAAGATCGTCCCCGTCGCCGACCGGGGCCACCAGGTGGAACTGGTACGCTACATCGCCAGACACAAGCGCGAAGGCGCCGCGATCTGGCTCGACCCGCGCCTGATCAAGAAGTGATTCACGCTCCCCATCGAAGCCCCGCCACGCAGTGGCGCGGGCCTTCAACCCGTTCGCGCTCTTTCTCGCGCGATCACCCCGCCACTGCGTGGCGGGGCTTCAACACGCAA
>CAZEFM010000117.1:0-10411 GCA_964511575.1 uncultured Phycisphaeraceae bacterium
TGAGCGAATTCATCCCGCTGGAGCACATGGACCCGGCCAACTCGGGGAAGCTGATTGAGTCGCTGTTGTCGCAGATGAAAGGTTCGGCAGTCGCGTCGCAGGAAGGCGGCGTGCTTGTGATGGACTATCGGGCACAGGTGGAGCGGGCGCGCGAACTGGTGCGGTTGCTGGATCAACCATCATCGGTGCAGGTACGGTTTGTCGCGATCGAGCATGGATCGCCCGCACAGATCGCGGAACAGGCGCAGAAGATACTGCGGGCGAAGTTCGGCGGTGGTCGCGACGAGGGGGGGCGGCTGCTTGTTCAGTCGATCGTCGATCCGCGCACGAACCAGCTTGCGTTGATCGGGCGTCCAACGGTTCTGGCGGAAGCGGCGGCGATCATCGCGTCGCTCGACCAGGCGGTGCCGCAGGAGCAAAGCCCGGTTCGACAGTATCAGTTGGCGAACGCAACCGCGGCCGAAGTGCTGGACACCATCCGACGACTGGAAGGCGACAGCGGCGTGGTGATCGGTGACATCGCGCCGGTGAAGGACGAGCGTGATCGGACGTTGGCTGCGGTGCCGGTGCTTGCGGAGCGCGCCGAGCCGTTCGCATCGTCGACACCGTTGCGGGCCGCGGTCGAATCGCTGCCGCAGGGAACGGCAACGGAGCGAGCGACGGGTGAGGCACCCGATGAGACGGCGGCGGGTGCATCGCAAGCGATGGTACGCACGGCTGAACAAGCGGATGGCGGATCGGCGCGGGTGCGGATCACCGCCGATGAGCACACCAACAGCATTATCGTGATCGGTCCGCCCGAAGCGCAGCGATTGTACGCATCGTTGATTGAGATGCTCGATCAACGCCGACCGCAGGTGCTGATCGAAACAACCATCGTGTCGATCGACACGACGGATGATTTCGAGCTTGGCGTGGAACTGGCGGCACGCGATGACGGCGGCGAGGTGCTGCTGTTCAGTTCGTTCGGCATCAGCATTGTCGATGCGGCGACAGGGGGATTGCGTCTGCCGACACCGACGCCCGCGGGAGGCACGGCCGCGATTCTCGGGCCGGACGAAGTGGACATCGTGATCAACGCGTTGCGTCAGAATTCGCGGACGAAGGTGTTGTCCGCGCCGCGGCTTCTGGTGAACGACAACAACGAAGGGGTGCTCGAGGACATTCGCGAGGAGCCTTTTGAAGTGTCGCTTGTGACGCCCACGGCGGTGGCGCAGCGTGGGTTCGGCGGTTTTGCGGAGGCGGGGACGCGCGTGTTGATTCGGCCGCAGATCAGTGAGGATGACTACCTGACGCTGCGGTACGCGATTGAGCTGAGCAGCTTTTCGGGGACGCGTACCGCCGAGCTGCCGCCGCCGCGCCGTCGGACGATGCTGCAAAGCGATGTGACGGTGCCGGACGCGTCGACGGTGGTGGTGGGCGGGTTGAATCTGGATCGTGATGCGGAGCTGGTGTCGAAGGTGCCGTTGCTTGGCGATGTGCCGTTGGTGAAGCATCTTTTTCGGCGGCAGTCGGATTCGGTGGGGCGGCAGACGTTCTTCGTCTTCATTCGCCCGACGATCCTGCGCGATCAGTCGTTTGATGATTTGAAGCATCTGTCGCGCCACGATCGGGTGGAGGCGGAGCAACCGGACGATGCGCCATCGAGCCGACCGGTGCTGATGCGGTAGAGAGGGTGTTGGTCATCATGGTTGCAGCGATGCCCCATCGAGCGGATGTGCCTGCCGTGGTCGCGCCGCGCGAGAACTGCGACGGCGAGGCGATGAACGCGGAGTTGTGCCGTCTTGCGGAGGAGCTTGAAGCGAACCTGGTGACGGAGTTGCCGTTCAAGGAAGCATCGCAGCCGTTTGTGGAGCAGGTGCCGATTGCGTTCGCCAGACGGCACGGTGTGGTGGTGTTTGTCGACACCGACGGTGCGCTGAGCGTTGCGCTGAGTGGGCGACAAAGTCTCGCGGTGCTGGATGGGTTGCGGCGGGTGATGGCGCAGCCGATGCGGTGGTACGTTGCCCCGCGCGAAGTTGTTCAGGAATGGATCGGCCGGGTGTATCAGTCGCACGCGGTACCGGCGAAGCGGTTTGTGGATGCGCTGAACGGCGGCGAGGTGTCGGTGGGGGTGTCACAGGAAGACCTGCTCGATCTCACGCACGGCGCGCCGGTGGTCAAGCTTGTCAAGTTGCTTCTTTTTGAAGCGGTGCGGCAGGAAGCATCGGACATTCACTTTCAACCGGAAGAGCAACGGCTTTTGGTGCGTTTTCGCATCGATGGCACGCTGATTAACGCGTATGAGCTGCCGCGACGCATGCAGGAGGAGGTGACGAGCCGCATCAAGGTGATGGCGGGCATGAACGTGGCGGAAACGCGTCTGCCTCAGGATGGCCGCACAAGTGTGTCGGTGGCGGGGCGCACGATCGACCTGCGCGTGGGGACGATTCCATCAAGCTTTGGCGAGCGCACGGTGGTGCGTTTGCTCGATCATCATGCGCATCGTCACCGCCTGGAGGATCTCGGCATGGAGGCGGAGACGCTCGCGGCGTATCGGCGCATGTGCATGGCGGAGCACGGCATGATCCTCGTCACCGGGCCGACGGGCAGCGGCAAAACGACGACGCTGTATGCCACGCTCGAGGAACTGAACGATGGGCACAAGAACATCCTCACGCTGGAGGATCCGGTGGAATATCAGTTGCCGGGCATGACGCAGAGCCAGATCAACGAGAAGCGCGGGCTGACGTTTGCCAGCGGCCTGCGCAGCCTGCTGCGGCAGGACCCGGACATCATCATGGTGGGTGAGATTCGCGATCGTGCGACGGCGGCGATGGCGGTGCAGTCGGCACTGACGGGGCATCTGGTGCTGTCGACGTTGCACACCAACAACGCGGCGGGGGCGATCACGCGATTGCTCGACCTGGAGGTTGATGCGTTTCTTGTCGCCGGTTCGCTGATGGGCGTGGTGGCGCAGCGGTTGGCAAGACGGCTGTGCGATCGTTGTGCGGTGTGGTCGCAGGTGTCGCCGGAGGAAAGGCAGGCACTGAATCTTCCGAATGATGGGCAGACGCTGCCTTGCCGTGTGGCACAGGGTTGCGATGCATGCCGATTCACGGGGTATCGCGGCCGAATTGGTTTGTATGAGTTGCTCGTGATTGATGATGCGACGCGCGAACAGATTCACCGCGCGCGTACCGCCTCGGCATGGCGGCAGGCTGCGGTGCGGCAGGGACGCATGACGCTACGACAGCACGCACTGCAACACCTGCGCGACGGGCGAACCACTGTGGCAGAGGTGCTGCGCGTTACGGCGCATGCGGAGGACACGCGATGCTGACCAGCGGTCCATCGGCCAAGGTTGTGCAGCTTGCGCTCGGCGATGACGCGGAGACGTCCGTACCGCTGAAGCCGGACCACGCGAGCGTCGACACAGGCGGCGTAACAACGGCAAACGTGTCGTCGGCACATCGACGATACGCCACGGAGGTCACGTGCATCATCGGCGAACTGGCGACGCTCCTGAGCGCGGGCGTGTCGTTGACGGATGCGCTCAGCACGCTTGCCAGGCAGCATCGCGGACGCATGCGGCAGACGCTCCTGCAATGTGTGGATCGCGTGGCGGAAGGCAGGCGGTTTTCTGATGCACTGGCGCAGCATCCCGACATGTTCGATGCGGTCATGCTGCACTCGGTGCGCGTGGGAGAGGACAGCGGTCGACTCGAGGAAACGCTCAACGTCCTTGCGAACCATCGCGAGCGATGGCAGGGCGTGACGAGCCAGATCACCAGCGCGCTGCTGTACCCGGCGGTGGTGCTGGTGCTGAGCGTGGCGGTTTCGATCTTTCTGATGACGTTCGTGGTGCCGGCAATCCTCGAAGAGATTGATCGGCCGATGTCGGAACTGCCGTGGGTAACGCGCGCGGTGAGTTGGACAAGCACGCAGATGCTGACGCATGGCTGGTGGCTCGCACCGGCAGCGGTGGGAATGGGCGGTGCAATCGTGTGGCTGGTCACGGCAGGTCCATTGCGTCGCCCGTGGCACGCGCTGCAGTTGCGTCTGCCGATTCTCGGTGCGCTGGTGCGGAAGCAAACGGTGGTGCATCAGGCGACGGTGGTGGCGGTGCTGATGCGCAGCGGCGTGCCGTTTGAGCGGGCGCTTGATGTCGCCTGCCGTGCGACGGGCAATCTGGTGATGCGCGATGCGATGCGACATTGTGCCGAGTCGGTGCGCAACGGACTGGACATCGCGCCATCGCTTGAACGCACGGGGCAGTTCCTTCCCTCGGTGGTGCAGATCTTCGCGGTGGGGCAGGTGTCGGGCAGACTCGAGGAGATGCTCGAACGGTTGGCGACGGATTATGAAAGGCAGGTGCTCATTCTGGCACGACGTTTGACGCTCTGCCTGGAGCCGGTGCTGATTCTGTTTCTGGGGGTGATCGTCGGCGTGATTGCGTTGGCGACGTTGTTACCCATCCTGGAGGCGAGTCATGCGTTGTAAATCGGTGCATCAGCGACATGGCTTTTCGTTCATCGAGGTGCTGATCGTCATTGTGATCATCGGCATCCTCGCTGGCGCGGTGACGATGAGCACGCGGCACTTCATTGACCGGGCGCGCTACAACCGCGCGATGACGGATATTCGCGCGCTATGCGCGGGGATCGAGGACTTTTACGCGAGTCACGGTCGCTACCCCACGAATGAGGAAGGGCTCGATGTGCTGGAGGGCGTGCATGTGCGCAACGATCCGTGGGGACGCCCGTATCAGTACGTGTATCCCGGGGTGGAAGGTGAGTACGACGTCATCAGCTATGGCGCTGCTGGCGAAGCGGAGGATGCGAGCGGTGCGACGCTGATCAGCAACCACACGATCGGAGCGTCGGATGAATGAGCGGCGCGATGGGTTCACGTTGCCCGAGCTGCTGCTGGTGATGGCGTTGCTGGCGTTGATTGCGGGAACCGCGACGTGGAGCCTGGCGGGCACTGTGGAAAGGCAGGCGCATCGCGCGGCGATTACACGGTTGATCGATGCGGATCACCAGGCGCGACAGCTTGCGCGGGCCACGGGAAGGGAGGTGGGGTTGCTCATCGATCTGGAGGGGCAGCGGGTGAGCGTGATGTCGGGACATGAGACGCCGATGGTGGTGACGTGGCCGCGAACGTTGTGGCTTGCGCGGGTGAAGGCACAGCGTGTGGAGCATCGCGCAGGTGAGTATTTACAACGTTACGGCGCGACAGGGCAATGCGCCACGTATGCGATCGAACTGCGCGGCTCGCGATCGACACAGTGGATTGTGGTGAGCGGCATCACCGGCAGCGCGGAGATGTTGTCGGGCGAAACGGAGGTGGAGGCGTACTTTGAACTTCTGTCGCGGTAGCACGCTGGTGGAGACGGTGACGGCGCTGGCGCTCGTGGCGACGTTGGCGGCAAGTGTGCTGACGATCCAACACCGGTTGCTGCGGGCGCGCCAGGATGCGGTGGTGCGCGTTGATGCTGCAACTTACGCCGATGAACTGCTGCGCGACTGGTTCGGCAGGGGTGAACTCCCGCGGAATGCGCAGGGAACGATTGCATCGAATTCATCCTGGCGCTGGCGCACGGTGCGGGTGGAACAGGTGGCGATCGGTACGGAAAGGTTCGATCGCATGGCGCTGGAGGTGTGGCGGGAGGGAACACACGGCCCTGGCGAGAGTCCATCGTGTCGTATCGAAGTGATCGTCGCGGCGGATGAAGGAGCGGGTGATGGTGCTGGGCGGACGCACTGGATGCAATAAAGGATTCACGCTGGTGGAGGCGGCGGTGTCGGTGATGGTGCTGAGCCTTTTCGCCGGCGCGGTGCTGGTCATGATGCACGGTTTGCGTCGCAGCACGCCGCGGACGCCGTGGCAGGCAATGGGTGACGGTGACGTGTGGGAGCAGTTCGCCCGCGATGTTGCCTGTGCCCGGATGGTTCGCACCGGTGTGGATCAGGTCACGCTGGTGGGGTACGGGAGCCTGGATGTCAACACACGTGCGGCGACGCTGCGGCCTTGTGAGGTGATTTATGAGGTGCGGCCGGCGGGAGGCGCGATGTGGCTTGTGCGGCGACAGCGATCGAATGAGGCGGGCGATGTGGTTCGCTTCGCCGATGTGATGGCGAAGGATGTGACGCGATTGCATGTGGAACCCGTTGGCCAGGCATCACGTACACGGGAACGCGATTTGTCCCGGGAGGAAGTTGATGGCTCGGTATGGCGGGATGTGTCGGGGAATGCATCGTTGATGCCGTTGCCCGACAGGTTGACGGTGACGCTGACACGGCGTGGCGTTGTTCAGATGCGCCAGTTCACGCGGACGGTGGGGAAGGATGTGGCGTGGTGAAGGGTGCTGACAAACGCGGGTTTGCGCTTGTGCTGGCATTGGCGCTCATCGCGTTGAGCGGAGGTGTGCTTGTCGCCGCCACGCGGGAGGCACGGCAGGCAACGCGGGTCGCGCGGCAGACGCAGGATCGTGTGCAGGCACATTGGGGCGAGGTGTCGATACGCAACGCATTGTTTCCGCGGGCGGCGCATCTGGTGAACCAGCATGCGGCCGATGCACTGCTGGAGTATCAGGCGGATCGGGACGAGTCGCAGGACGCGGTGCGCGCATACGATGCACGCGACATCGGGCCGATCAATCAGATGCAGGTGCATCTGCGATTGGGCGAGGCGACGTTTCATATCCTGATTCGCGATGAATCGGCGCGGGTGAACATCAACGAGCTTCTGCGTTCACGCCAAGGTGATGTCGTTGGTACCACGCGGATGCTGGAGGATGCGTTTGCACATCGGGGGCGCAAGCGCGTTGTACGACTGCGACCGTTTCGCCGTGACGGCACGGTGCGAAGCTTCGGGCAGGTGTTCACGGATGAAGCAATGATGGATGTGGTGACTGCATTGAGCGACCAACGTCATCCGATGCACCATCTGACATGCTGGGGCAATGGACGATTGAATTTGCATCTGGCATCGGATGAGGCGCTGCGGTTGCGGTTGGCGGGGAAGCTCACGGCTGCGCAGGTGGAGGCGGTGGTCGATGCGCGTCGGGCTGCGCCGCTTTCGCCGATGTGGGCGGTGCTTCAGGATGCGGGGCTGCCTCGTGACACGCGAAACGGGGTGGGATCGTTGTTCGCGGAGCGCACCAGTTGCGTGAGTCTTTTCATTGCATCGCAATCGTCAACGCAGCGATCGCATACGTGGTATGTGCGACGGCTGGATGCGATGCATCTGCCTGATGACGTGTTCCGCTGGTAGGAGGGCAAGCCATGACGCGTGTTGTGATCGTCTGGGTGGTGGTTGTCAGTTGTGCGGCGGGGATGGTGATCCGGGCATCGACCGCACCGGTGCGGTTGGGGACGATTGATATGCCGGACTTGCAACCGCGTGAAACACGAACACCGCAGTGGCTTCGTGTGGCGCCGGAAAGGGTGGAAGCGATGGCGCGGCATGAATGGCTGCCACCGGCGGCGTTATCGGTGGCGGACGCGCCTGCCCCTGCGGTGGAAGTGCGACGCCCCGAGTTGCATTACCTCGGCGCGTTCATTGAGCCGGACCGCGCGTATGCCCTGATCGTGTACCGCGGACAGAAGCGATTGATGCGCACGGGCGAGGTGATCGGCGGGGGTGAGGACACGCTGCGTGTGATCGCCGCTGACCGCGATCATGTGATTGTGTCGTACGGCGAGCAGGAGTTTCGCATCAATCGCAGCGGCGATGTGTCACGCAGCGCTGCCGATCGGGCGATTGCAACGCGGGATGTGGATGAACCATGAACCTGGCCCATCAACCGACGATGGTCTTTCTGCCGGGCACCGAGCGATGTCCGACGGTGGTCGCCACGAGCAACGGTGAGCAGATTGTGCTGGCGCTCGGTGCGGCGGAGCCGGTGCGCGTGGCGAACGAGTTGCGAACGTTGTCGGTGGAACATCCCGAGCTGCAGCGGAGGGTGATTCTTGCACTTCCGGCTGAATGGTGTTTTGCGTTGACGGTTCGCCGGGAGCAGTTGCCGCTGCATCGTCGACAGGAAGCGGTACAGGCGTTGCTGTCGATGCATCTGCCGTTGGCATCGGAGCGATGGGTGGTGGCATCGCACGGGGTGCGTGAGCACCGCTTGCTTGTGGCGTGTGACGGCGCGTGGCTTGCGCAATGGCGAGATGCGATGCGCGAGGCTGGGTGTCAGGTTGCCCGGATTGTGCCGGGCGATGTGTTGCTGTTGCAGCAATGGTTGGGCGTGCATCGTGTGCGGGACGGGGTGGTATGTCTTGCAGGAACGAGTGCGGTGCAGCAGTTCACCGTGTCGCGCGGCAGACTGCGCGCGTGGCGGCTGCTGGAAAGGGAGGCGCAGGCGATCGGCCGTGCGATGAAGCCGCGTGAGTCGGCCGATGTGGCGTGGCATTTTGTCGGGTTCGATGACGCGTTCGCCGAAACGTTGCGACCGCATCTGCATGATGGATGCGTGGTGCATGCCGAGCACGAGGTGACGTGGCGCAATGTTCTGCCGCGGCGTCCGTGGCTGGATCTGCTTCCTGCGTTGCGAGCGGGTGAGAATGGTTCG
Source organism: uncultured Phycisphaeraceae bacterium (assembly GCA_964511575.1). Classification (GTDB taxonomy): domain Bacteria; phylum Planctomycetota; class Phycisphaerae; order Phycisphaerales; family Phycisphaeraceae; genus CALKHT01. The sequence goes on from CAZEFM010000117.1 coordinate 8,558, forward strand.
GCCGGCGGCGGACAGTGGCCGCGCACGATGGCACTGGTGGCGATGGTGACATTGTTCGCGATGTTCATCGCGTTGATGGTGCGCGCGGAACGGTATGACGATGGCGCGGCGATGTATCGTCTGCGGCAGGCGGCGACGTTCGAGCGATACTTTGAGCGTCCCGCGCCGCCCGTCGGCATTGCTCGGCGATTTCAAAGCGAATGGCGACGGGTGACGGAGTCTTCGCCACACGACGAGAAGATGGAACAGCGGGATGCGTATGTGTACGCGATCGCGTTGCTCGAGGCGGCAGCGACGAAGCGCGTGCATCTCCTGCGCGTGGAGGCTGACATGCGCTCGATTGCGCTGTGGGGTGTTGCGGGGCAGTCGCGGGAGATCGAGCGGTTGCATCGTGATCTGGCTTCGGCGACGTTTGTCGATGAATGGCACGTGGAGGATATGGGCGAGCATGGCGCGGATCGGGCAGCGCGGAAGTTTCATCTGCGCGGCAGCGTGGCGGGAGATACCCCATGAGATCGCAACGTTCATGGTGGTGGGGCGTGGGGTTGCTCATCGGGTTGGGCGTGGTGCTGAACTTGTGGGCATGGCGTGACCTGGCGCGAGCGCGACGCGCTTACCAACGTGCCGGCGCGGACGCGGCCCTGGTCGAGCACATGGCCGAGGCGTTGCGCAAAGTGACGGAGCGTTCCACGCGGCCGCCCGCATCGCGGATTGTGCGATCAGCGGAGGATTTTCAGACGCGGTTGCGTTCCGCCTATCGGGCCCTGCCGCACGCAACGCTTGCGATGCAGGGAGATACCTCTCAACAGATGACTGGACAACGCACACTTCGCTGCGTGATATCGGTGGAAGGGGCGTCGCTGCCGGCGCTTTTGGGCGCGGTGAGTAATGCGTGCGGCGTTGACCCGGCGTTCTATGTCGACGCATTGGATCTGTGGGTGATGGAGCAGGGGGCATCGCCATCAGCGGGCGATGGTCAATCCTCCTTTGCGGCACGCATTGTGTTTGCGTGCGTGATCGATCCATCCGGGGTGGGCGAAGGAGGCGGTCGTGTGGCGAAGTAGCGGGTGGATGCTCCGATTGGTGACGTTGTGCCTGTTGATCGTGATCGCGACAGGTTGCACCGCGTCGCGCGGACAGCGACAGATTGTCAGCCACGCGCGGCAGCGTGCCGAGGCGAAACGGCTGCACGCCCGAGCACTCGCGCACATCGACAAGGGGGGGCTTGATCGCGCCGCGGAACTGTTGATGGAGGCGATTGCGCACGACCCGGGTTGGGCGGATGCTTACAACAACCTCGGCGCGGTGGAGTTTGAACGCGAACGACTCGGAGCCGCGGCCGATCACTTCGAACGGGCGATGCAACTGCAAAGCGATCGACCGGAGCCACGCAACAACCTTGCGATGGTCTATGAGGCGGCGGCGCGGTACGACCTGGCAGCCCGGTATTACGCTCAGGCTCACGAACTCGCCCCACAGGACGATGAGTATCGCGGCAACCTCGCCCGGGCGCGCGTTCGACGGGGTGACCGTGATGCCGATGTGATCGCGCTGCTGCGGGAGATCGAGCTGCGCGACAATCGGCCGGAGTGGCGACGCTGGGCACGCACGCAACTGCTTCGCCTCGAAGCGGAGGCGCCCGACGGGCCGCCGACGCCGGTGGGCAGCTTGTGATCGCCGCCGTGCAGCCTGGCTTGCAGCCGGTTACACGCGAGAGGCGGGCAGGCGACCACACGGCTGGGTTGTGTTAGGGTTCGTTGTCGCATCGTCGCGCATGGTTGCGAGCAGTGCCGGACGCGACTACACTTCTCCATTCAGCCACTCGGGGCGTAGCGCAGCTTGGTAGCGCGCTTG
>CAZEFM010000118.1:0-10063 GCA_964511575.1 uncultured Phycisphaeraceae bacterium
ATCTGCGTGGCAGCCGAGGCGACTTCGCTGGCGGAGCCGGCCACTTCGGCGATGACATCGTGAATCTTCTGAACAAACGTGTTGAACCACTTGCCCAGTTCGCCGATCTCGTCCGCCCGATTCTCATCCACGCGCTGCGTGAGGTCGCCTTCACCCTGCGCGATGTCCTTGAGTCGCACCACCAGTGCGTTGAGCGCCTTCACGATGCCCGTCACCACGAAGTACGCGATGAACACGCCCGCCAGGACACCCACGGTCAGCGCGCCGAGCACCAGCATACGGGCCGCGGAATAGTTGCGATCGCTCGCCTCGGCGTCGGCGGCCATGTCCGCATCCGCCAGTTCCGCGATCTGCCGCAGGTTCTCTTCAGCCTTGCTCACGTGCTCGAGCCCCTCGTTGGACGAGAGCTGGAACGCCACCTGGTTGGAGTTCTCCAACGACAGCGCCTGCACGCGGGCATTCACATCCGCCCACTTGTCCTTGTACTTCACAAAGTCGCTGATGAGCGCCTTGTTCTCGTCCGTCGCTGTCTTCTCCAGCTCCACGGTGAGATCGGCAACGTTCTTCCAAAGATCATCCATTTCCCGGGCATATTCTCGCATCGACGCTTCGGTACGCGCCAGAATGAAGTTCTTTTCCGCACGGGTCAGCGCCAGCATGTTCGCACGCATCCGTGCGCCGAGCAGCGCTCGCGTCGCGGCATTGTCCGCCTCCACGATCAGCTTGCGCACCTCCTCGTTGTCCGTCGAGGCCCGCGCCTGACGAAGCAGCTCGCTCACCTGAGCATCGTTCCGCAGCGCCAGTTGCCGCAACGTATCCTCGATCTGCGTCGCCAGCTCGCGCCCTTCGTTGGACGACAGCTCAAATGCCTGCTGATTGGTGTTCTTGCGGCTGTTGGCACGCACCTCGCGGTTCACATCGATGAAACGCTGAAACGCTTCTTCGAACTGCGCGATGAACTGCTTGTTCTGATCGTCCGCCAGCGTACGCAGGTTGTCGAGGTTGCTGCGGATTTCCTTTTCATATTGCTCGATCATCGCGGCCTGCTGATCCATGCCCTCGGTGGTCTGCGCGAGGATCAGGTTCTTCTCCGCACGGTGCATGCCCAGCACGCCCTGACGGATGCGGGCAGCGAGCAGTTGCTTCGTGCTCGTCACCTCCACGATGCGATTGAGCTGATCGTTGATCGCGCTCATCTTGCTCAGGCCGATCACACCCACAATGATGGCGACCGCCGAGAGCAGCGCCACGACCAGAAACAGCTTGCCTTTGACCGTTTGCAGAAACTTCATGATGCGTTTTCTCCTGGACCTGCGCCGTGAGGCGCGCGAGTTGTCGGCCGCGGTTGCGGCGTGGAATGAATGGCGATGTCCGCCGAATGACGACGCAGATAACGAACCTGCACCGCCGCAGTACGTGGATAAAAGTCCTTCATGGCGGCAAGCGGCGTGAGCATCCACGGCCGGGAAAACCGCGTGCCGTTCTTGGTGAAGAGCACATCGTCCGCCAGGTACACCGCCGAATGAAACACCTCATCGCCTTCCATGAACACAACCAGATCGCCGAAGCGCGGCTGGTCAACCTCGACGAACTCGTTGGCGATGGTGGCGGCGACGAAGTCGGCGTTGGCGTAACGGTCGTCCGCTTCCGCGTTGAAGAAGTTCAGTGCTGACCAGTGACAGTCGCGTGAGTCGCTGCCCGGCAGATCGCCCGGGTCGGCAGCGTAGGTGTACAGCCGCGCCCGCGCGAAACGAGGCAGCAGATGAACAATGTCGATCGACCCACCGCCCGGTTGCCGCGCCAGGCTTTGCAGCAGCGGCCGAATGTCCTTCGCCCGACCGCCCTGCCCCCACCATGCGACCAGCGGCTCGATGTCCTGCCCCTGACGCACGTGCAGCTTCAGCAGCATCGTCGACTCCGCCGCCAATGCCTGCGTCAGCCGCAACCGCTCCGCCTCATCATCGATCTGCGGCAGCACGTGCGCCAGATCAGCAAAAAAGAGCATGTGCTCGGTGCGATAGATCAGCGGCTCAACCAGTTCCCTCGTTCGCGGTTGCAACGACACCGCGCCCAGCCAGTCGCTCACATCCGAGCCATGAAACCGAAACGCATTCATGCGCGACAGATTCAGCCGATGCTGAGCGAGATGGTTGTAGATCACCCGACGCGACGTCGGCGCCATCGTGCGGATCAGTGCCGTCGAGGGCGTTAACGCGAAGCCTCGAATCGCATCGACCGCACGAACCGTCTCCAGCAACGCCTTGCGATGCGACGATTCGAGCTGCGCATCGACGAGCAGTTCCGCCAGTTGCGTGATACTGATGTCGGGAAAGTACCAGCGATCCTCCCTGGCGATCGTGAGCACCTCAGGCGGGATCACCTCCAGCGTGGGTGCGATGGTGATGCGTGTGTACCGCACGTCGCCCCACGGGCCAGGCCGCAGTCGCCCGGCCGACACACCGCTCGGCGCTGGTGATGCATACTGCGTCACCGTGAGGCACGCCAGCGTCAGCGTGATGCAGGCGAAGACAACGCCCGTGAAGCGGCGCATCGATCGGCTGCGCACACGCGGCTCGGCTGTACGACGCGACGGGGTCGCCATCGCCGATGGGCAGGAGCGGTCATGATCGGGTTGCGGCTCGTGATCGCGGAACGAGGCGGTCATGGGACACATTCGTGGTGTGCCACAACAGACGACTGCTTGGTGCGGTGTGCATCCTGACACCCGCATCCTCCCAAGCAAACGCCACCACATCGCGTCGGTTCATCGGCAACGAACACGCATTTTGAGTGGGCGGCAGGCCGTTGTCTGGCTGACACGAAACACATCGACGCATGAAATGGAAACGGCAATCAGATTAGTCTGATTCGCGACAGATTCTTTCAGTCGCGACGACCATCACCTGCCTTCGCATCGACGGCGCTGTCGAGCACACGTGCCAGCTCCACCAGGCTCTGCATGCGCAGCTTCGCGAGAATGTTGGCGCGGTGGCTCGACACCGTCTTGGCGCTCAGGTCAAGCTCCGCAGCAATCTGCTTGTTCGGCTTGCCCGACAGCAGCTCATCAAGCACCTCGCGCTCGCGCGCACTGAGCTGCCCGATCGCTTCAAGCGTACGCTCACGCAGCAGCCGCTGCCCACGCGCAACGCGTTCATTCTCCAGCGTTGCCGTCACCAAGGACAGCAGTTTGTCCGGAGAAAACGGCTTTTCCAGAAAATCAACGACACCCATCTTCATGAGCGCCACCGCTGTGGGAACATCGCCATACCCCGTCACCACAATTGTCGGCGGACAGCAGCGCCACTGCTCCCCAAGACGCTGCATCACCTGCAGCCCATCGATGTCCGGCAGGCGCAGATCCAACAGCAGACAACCCGGCAGCGTGGGATCGTACGCATCGATGAACGATGCGCCGGATGGGTAGGTCCGCACCTCCGCCTCCACTCCGTGAAGCAGCGCACGCATCGACCGCCGCACCGCCGAATCATCCTCCACCACATAGACCACTGCCCTGCCTTGCGCAGTGGTTCTGCTGTCGGGATTGCTGAAGAGTCCTGCAGTCACTGATTCACCTGTGATGCTCGGGCATCGCGTGTGTCAACGGAAGGTAAAAGGCAACCCGCGCGCCCTTGCCGGGGCGATCCGGCGTCACGGTCAGTTCGCCGCCATGATGCGTCACAATCGTGTGCGCGATCCATAGCCCCAACCCCGTGCCCTGCTTTCCATCCGTGTGAAACGGCCTGAGCGCTACCGGTCGCATCGAAGCGGCAAACCCCTCGCCCGTGTCTTCCACCGCCACGTTCACGCGACGATCGGCTTCATCGACATCAATGGCGATGGTCACGCAACGATCGTCAGGTTCACCACGTACCACCGCAGCGATCGCGTTGGTGAGCAGGTTGCACACAACCTGCTGAATCTGAACCGCATCGACTTTCACCATCACCGGAACGCATGGCTTCACCACGCGCACCGACACACGATGCCGCTTCGCCTCCGCGCGAAGCAGCATCACCGCACGATCGACGATGTCACGAAGATCGCAGATCGTTCGGCGGCTCGGCGTCTGCCGCGCAAAATCGAGCGTACGCGCCACCAGCGCCCCCGCGTACATCACCTGATCGCGGGCTTCCTTGAGGTGTTCAAGTGATCGCGCCATCGATCCGCCTCGCTCCAGGCAGCGAATGCTCGCCTCGATGAAGTTGCTCATGGCACCCAGCGGCTGTCGCAGCTCATGCGCGAGCGCCGCCGTCATCTGTCCCATCATCCGCAGGCGCGCCTCATGCATCGCCACGGCTGGGGACGAAGTGATCTGCTCCTTCCGATCGCGCCGATCAACTCCAATCACAGGTCCGGATCCCTTGCGGCATACGCGGCCGCTGACGCGTTCCAGCGTCACGCAGATCGTCCACGCTGACGACCCGACCCACAGCAGACGGCAACAGGGTACGCCTGCCTTGTCGCGACGCATCCGATGGATCGGCGCCAGCGGCGCATTCCCCGCGCCCGCCGACCGCCACACCATCAGGCAATTCCCTACCTGTATCGGCAGTGATACCTATGCGGGTAAGTTCAATCGCAACGATTTGTGCGGTTTTGCGGCGCGGAATTCCAGAATCCCAAGCCTCACACCCGCTGGTCAGCCGCTCGGCCTTTTGCCGCCCCTCCACCACCTACCCGCCGGCTGCGCGGTGACACATCTCCCCCGGCAGCTTATAATCGCAACACCTGAAACACTCTTTTAATCGATAAGGGGATCGAGCATGCAGCGGGCGACAGTTTTTCCGTTCCGGGTCGTGTCGACGAGTCTGGCCCTGATGCTCGGCGCTTGCATCGCGCCGCCTTACAACACCGCGCAGGCGGAAACACCCGCCGCAGCCACTTCCTCCGCCACAACCGCCGCGCCTGCTGCGACCGCTGCCGCACCGGCCACCCCCGTCGTCGTGAACGATCGGCAGGTGATTCGCCGCATCGAACAGGCCGCCACCCGCCTCATCGCCGACGGCAAGACGACCGACATGAGCGAGCTGATCGAGCAGCTTGGCCGCGAACGCTGCACCCTCACCCTGCCGCAGCCGAGCGAGGCGAAGCTGACCCCCGCCCAGGTCTACGCCGATTGCCAGCCGGGCGTCCTGGTGATCGCCGGCATCTACAAATGTGACCGATGCGACAACTGGCACGCCGCCCCCGCCAGCGGATTCGTCATCTCCGCCGACGGCATCGCGGTCACCAACCATCACGTGGTCCACAGCCCCGATCGCGCCACCCTCGTGGCGATGACGGCCGACGGCCGGGTCCATCCCGTTCGAGAAGTACTCGCCTCCAGCGCCGTCGACGATGTGGCAATCATCAAGCTCGATGGTGAAGGCTTCACCCCCCTGCCCCTGTCCACCAATGCCCCCGTCGGCGCGGACATCTTCGTCATCAGCCATCCCGATCGACGCTTCTTCACCTTCAGCAAGGGCATGGTCGCGCGGTACGGCACGATCCATCGCGAACGCACCGAAACCAGCATGCTCGAGATCACCGCGGACTACGCCCGCGGATCGAGCGGCGGCCCCGTCCTCAACGAGAACGGCGCCGTCGTCGGACTCGTCAGCTCAACCGTCAGCGTCTACTACAACACCGAGAACGGCCGCAAGGACAACCTGCAGATGGTGTTCAAGCAGTGCGTCCCCACGGAAAAGGTGCTGAAGCTGATCGATCAGGAATGACCGACCCCCGGAGCGATTCTCCACACGTGATTCAGTCTGCACACGCTGTGATGACCGCGGCCATGCGGCCGGTGACGCCCTGATCACGGCGATGACTGAAAAACTCATCCGCATCGCGCCAGGTGCACCGGTCGGTCACGTCGATCTCCCCCAATGGCACACCCGCAGCAATGAGTTGTGCCCGGGCGGCAGCGACAAGGTCGATGTGAGGCTTATGGGCCCCGCGGTCGATCACCTCCACCAGGCCAATCCGTTCAAACGCGGCAGCGACCTCCTCGCCCACCTCAAAGTGGGCAGCGCTGATACACGGACCAATCGCAGCCACCACCTGCGATGACGACACACCCCACGCCCTGTCCAGTTCCCGCAACGTTTGGACGATCACCCCCGCCACCAGCCCCCGCCACCCCGCGTGTACAGCCGCAACACGCTGCCCCGTCCCATCGGCAAGCAGAATCGGCACACAGTCGGCGGTGCGGATCGTCAGCATCGCATCAGGTCGATCGCTGACGATCGCATCGGCGCATGGCGCATCGGCCGGCCGCACCGGCTTGTCCGCCGGCCGCCACACCGCGCAGCCATGCACCTGATTCACCTCCACACGCTTGAGCCGTTGGGTCCCCAGTGCCGCACGCAGTCGACGAAAGTTCTCCGCCACCGAGGTGTTGTCGTCCGGCGCGGTCGTCTTGGCGAGCGACCCGAGGTTGAGCGAGGCGTAGGGCCCGCCGCTGACCCCGCCGATCCGCGTGGAGAAGCCATGCGTCACCCCCCGCGCGTTCAAAAGCGGGGATTGGTACGTAACGACGCCATTGTCATGAACGATGCGTTCGAGCATGCCACGATTGTAGCGGCCCCCCGTTCAGCCGATCGGCTGCACGTGCCCCACGGCACCGCATCCACGGCAGGCGACTACAATCGAGGAGGCGCGGCTCGGCGGGGCGGTCCGCCTGCGAGCGTTGCACCATGGATGTTTCGGTCATTATCCTCGCCCGGCAGTCGGCCGGCCTCCCCGCCGCCGTCGCCTCGGTCGTCGCCCAGACGATCAGCCGCCGACTCGATGTCGTCGTCGCCGACTGTGCCCCCGACCCCACCTCCATCGCGCAGGCGCTGAAGCCTTACCTCCAACGCTTCCACCATCGCCGCGCCAAGGTCGTCATCCGACACGTTCGCAGCGATGCCGACCGCCCCACCGTCGCCCTGAACGCCGCACTCGCCGCCACCCACGCCCCGTTCGTCGCCTTCCTCGCCGCGGGCGACTACTGGAACCGCTTCAAACTGCAGCGCCAGTTCGCCGCGATCCGCGACGGCGGATCGGTTGGCCTCGTCCACACCGCCTGCCGCCACATCGACGGACAGGGCCGATTCATCGACCATGACCCGCAGACCATCGAAAGCCCCAGCGCCGGCTACTGCCTCGGACAGCTCCTGCGACGCAACGATGTCGCGCTGTCCAGCGTCCTGCTGCGACGCAACGTCCTCGATCACGCCGCCCACGACGAACCGCACAAGCTGCCCTTCGACCCCGACCAAAACGACGGCTACGAGTACGACCTGGCGCTGCGCATCGCCCGGCTCACCCGCTTCATCTACGTGCCGCAGCCACTCACGCACCTTGCCCGCTCGGCCGAGCCGCGATCGAATCCGCACCAACTCATCGACGAGCTCGAGTCCGACTGCCGCATCCTCATCAACTTCCTCGAGCGTCACGCCGACCCGCACGACCGCGATGCCGACCCCAACCTGCATGTGCAGCGCTTTCTTTACGACCGCGCTCAGAGCCTCATCGCCGAGCAACGCCTCGCCGATGCCCGTTCCGTGTGTCAACTCGCCAAAAACAAAGACGTCTTTGATGCCGCCTTCGTCCAACTCGCGTACGACATCCGTCCCACCCTGCTGGAACGCATCACCCGAATCCTCCGACCACGCACCAGGAAATGACCAAGCACAAACAACGATTGCCAAACCCAAACGTCGTCATTCGACCTTAGACATTCGTCCTTGGATACCCCCCCCCTCTACACCCACTTCTCCCCCCACCGCTGATGCAGCGCCTTGATCTCCTCCGCCCGATCCTTATGACACACCAGCGTGGCGTCCGGCGTGTGCACGATGATCAGATCATCACAACCAATCGTCGCGATCAGATGGTTCGGATCGTTCGATGCCACCAGCGTGTTCTTCGTCTCCAACAGTAAATGCTGTTCGGCCGCGATGGCGTTGTTCGCTTCATCACGCGCACACGTCTGGGCAAACGCAGGCCACGACCCCACGTCCAGCCAGTTCAAAGCCATCGGCACCGCGGCGATCGTGATCAATGGATCGTTCGACGCAGGCTCCATGATCGCGAAGTCCACGCTCTTCTTCGTCAGCGTCGGATACACCGCCGCCACCACTTCGTCCCGTCGCGGCGTGTCCCAGGCGTCGGCGATCTCCTGCAGCTTCGCGTGATTCTCCGGCATGAACCGCGACAAACAATCCAACAGCGTCGACGCCCGCCAGACAAACATGCCGCTGTTCCACAGATACTTCGCCGGCCCAGCCGCCACGTACCGCTCCGCCGTCGCCGCGTCAGGCTTCTCCCTGAACTGCGACACCCGATACGCCGTCGGCGTCGTCCCCGCCAGCGCCTCGCCCAACTCCAGATAGCCATAACCCGTCGCAGGATGCGTCGGCGTGATGCCAAACGTCACCAGCGACCGTTCGTGCGACTCCGCAATCGCATAACCCTGTGCCACGATCTGCTGAAACCGATCGACCGGCTCGATCACATGGTCCGCGGTAAACACCGCAATCGTCGCCTCCGGATCCCGTCGGGCAATCACCGCCGCGGCAAACCCCACCGCGTTCACCGTGTCCCGCCCCGTCGGCTCCGCCAGATACCGGCTCGGGTCGAACCCCTTCAACGCCGCCAGAATCGGCTCGCGATGACCCAGCCCCGCACAGATATACTGCTGCTCCACCGGCACCAGGCCATCCAACCGCTCGCTGGCAATCTGAATCAGACTCCGCCCCCCGATGAACGGAATCAACTGCTTGGGCATCGCCCCCCGACTCATCGGCCACAACCGCGTCCCCGACCCGCCCGCCATAATCATCGCACATCGCATAATCGCGAAGCATAGCCACCCCCGCCCCCCACGCAACCAATCAAACCATCGCCCCCACCTCCGAATCCGCCCGCCTTGACATCCACCCGCAACGCCACGAAGATTCCTTGTTCCCACAGGAGAGGTGTCCGAGCGGCTGAAGGAGCTGGTCTCGAAAACCAGTGTGGGCTCCGGCTCACCGTGGGTTCGAATCCCACCCTCTCCGTTTTGCCTCAACAGCCCGCGCCCACTCCCGAGCCATCCATTCCCGACCAATCCCCTCCTTCCATCCATCACTCCCCCACTGCCTGCGCCAGCCACCCGACTGACGCACACCTCCCCACCGAGCGCCTGCCCATCTTCACTCGGCCATCCCCGCGCATCGCATCCTCCAAATGACCGCGAGCACCCGACTCTCACGTGCCGCGATGCCTGTCGCATCAGCCGCGCGCGGGAGCCAGGTGCTCGCCGTTCAATCGTTCGATTGTCCTGAATCCAGCTTCAGCCGACCACCCCGCTGCCGCGGCGATCGCCTGATTCAGCCGATTCAGCTCTTCTTCTTCACACGGTCAGCCGCGTTCAGCTTCAGCTCGCCGAACTGCTCCTCGTGCTGGCGCACCACCTGCGACAGCATGATCGCCAGTCGCTTGGCAGTGTAGTAGTTCATCACCACCGATGCGTTCACCTCGAACACGATGTCCGCGGCCGGCTGACCCTGAGGCACCTTGCCCTCCTTGTCCCGGGCCGTCGGAATCACCCGGTTCATCCCCAGATCCAGAATCACCTCATCCGCCGCGGCACTGTTGCGAAACGCGTTGGCGTAGAAGTTGGTCTTGTTCCGCTCATCGATCCGCAGCCGCACCTGCTGCGCGCCGCCGGCATGATCACGGGCCTGGCCCTCCAGCGCGGGATCGGTCGCTTCAATCGTCGGTGTCTCGTTCGCCATGGGATAGTCCCCGTTTCACAAAAGGGTTATGGGGTAGACAAGACCGGTCACAAAAACCGGCGGCCGCAATGTATCACATCCCGACAACCCATGCCAGATCGTTGCGTGAGCGAAAAACGACGAGCGCGGAGCGGAGTGCGCGGAGCGAAATGCGTGGCGCAAGGAGCGATGACCCGACGCCCCCCTGCCTGGTCGCTTCCGCGAACCACGACCCCTCCGCAACCTTGAACCCAAATGTCACCCCCCCTCCCCCTCAACCTCACGACAACACCCACAACTCTTTGCAACAAAACATCTTTCATCGATTTTCGACCATG
>CAZEFM010000119.1:0-9847 GCA_964511575.1 uncultured Phycisphaeraceae bacterium
GTCGGCGGTGTCCCTCGCGGTCGTGCGCCTGCGCGGGTGGGGGGGTCATTGGGCCTTCGTGACTAGTTCTTGGTGAGTGGTGGGGGGGGAGGAGTGCGTACAACTCCACCACAACAACTCAATCATTCACCAATTCATTCAGCCTCGCTTTTCCTTGAACATTCGGAGCATTCGGTTGGTGACGACGTATCCACCGACGACGTTGATGGTGGCGAAGATGACGGCGAGGAAGCCGAGGACGACGCCGAGTTGCCAGAAGCGATCGCTGAATGAAGCCATCAGCGCGCCGACGATGGTGATGCCGCTGATCGCGTTGGAGCCGGACATCAGCGGCGTGTGCAGCGTGGCGGGCACCTTGGTGATGACCTCAAAGCCCACAAAGATCGCCAGCACAAAGACGATGATGCCTGCAACGAAAGGATCCATGGTGTGTTCCAGTTGCGGATTTCGGATTGCGGTTTGTGGATTGCGATATCACTCACCACATTCAACATCGCTTGCCCTCGTGTGTGATCAACGCTCCACGATGCAGTTCGTCTTCCAGATCAAGTGCCAGCGTTCCGTCTTTAACGATTTCATTGAGGAAGGCGGTCATGTTGCTGGCGTAGACGTGGCTGGCATCGGTGGCGAGCAGGCTTGGGATGTTGGTTTTGCCGACGATGACCACGCCGTTGTCCGTGACGATGGTGTGATCGGGTTGGGTGAGTTCGCAGTTGCCGCGACGGGCGTTGGCGTCGGCGGCGAGGTCGACGATGACGCTGCCGGGCGACATCTGCGCGACCATGTCGGCGGGAATCAGCAGCGGGGGTGCTTTGCCGAACACCGCGGCCGTGGTGATGACACAATCAGCGCCGACGATGTGCCTGGTCATCAGTTCGACCTGGCGTCGGCGATCCTCTTCGGTTTGTTCCCTGGCGTATCCGCCGGTGGCGGCGTCGTCCTGTTTGGCGGTGGGCAGTTCGACGAAGCGGCCGCCGAGCGACTGCACCTGCTCTTTCGTTGCGGCACGCACATCGTAGGCTTCGACGATCGCGCCGAGACGCTTGGCGGTGGCGATGGCCTGCAGGCCGGCGACACCCGCGCCGATGACGAAGACGCGTGCTGGCGCGATGGTGCCCGCGGCGGTGATCATCATCGGGAACATCTTCGCGCTGTTCTCAGCGGCGAGGATGACGGCCTTGTACCCCGCGATGTTCGCCTGACTCGACAGCACATCCATTGCCTGCGCCCGGCTGATGCGCGGCAGAAATTCGAGCGAGAACGCGGTGATGCGACGTTCCACCAGGGCAGCGACCATCGCCTCGTGCGCTGCCGGGGCCAGCATGCCGATAAGCAGGGCGCCTTCACGCATCGTCCGGATCTGTTCCGGCGAGGGCGGCCGAACGACGAAGACGACGTCCGTCTCGGCGAGCACCTGCGCATCGGTGTCGACGATGGTTGCCCCGGCCTGACGGTACGCATCGTCGTTGTGATGCGCGCCGATGCCGGCATCGTGCTGCACCAGCACGGCAAAGCCCTTGCCGACCAACTGTTTGACCGCCCGCGGCGTCAACGCGACGCGCGACTCGTTTTCATCGATCTGATTGACCACGCCAAGCTTCATGACATCCCCATACCCCCGCGCAGCAACGCGATACCCTACCCCAGATCGCATGATCAACGCAAGAGTAAAACGTATCGCGGCTGGATGGGGGTTGACCGCGGATCACGCGGATGAGCGCGGATGAAGAGAGGGAGTGGTTGACCACGGATAACACGGATGACACGGATAAACAATGGGAACGTGATCACCAACCCGACGAATCGTTCAACTGGACACACGTTTACGCTTATTCATGCCGAATGCTTCGCCTTCGCTGCCTTTCATCCGTGCTATCCGTGTTGTCTGTGGTAAAAACATCCGCACCCATCCGCGTGATCCGCGGTTAATCCGCTTGGTTTTCCCGGCTATGTGTGATGTATGATGGTTGCATGCAAACATTCGAGGTTTCCACGCAGCAGCGCAGTCAGATGGTCGAGATCACCGATCGTGTGCAGGCGATCGTGCGGCAGATGAACGTGCGGCAGGGTGTCGTGACGGTGTGCGTGCCGCACACCACCGCGGGCATCACAATCAACGAGAACGCCGACCCGGATGTGGTGCACGACATGTTGCGCCAGTTGGATGAGATGGTGCCCTGGCGTCAGCCGTTCTACCAGCATGGTGAGGGCAACTCGGCGGCGCATGTGAAGGCATCGATGATGGGGTCGAGTGTGCAGGTGCTGATCGACGAGGGGCGACTCGTGCTGGGCACGTGGCAGGGCATCTGGTTCTGCGAGTTCGATGGGCCGCGCACGCGCAAGGTCATTGTGTCGACGTTGGGCACGTAAGTCATCGCGCGTGCTTTTTGAACGTCAAACAAACCGCCATCTCGGATCGCCATCGGAAATGAAAAACCCCGCTGTCGCCGAAGCGACAACGGGGCGGAGGGGAGAAAGCTCTCTTTATGTAGACACATTCGGACGAAACCGGAAAATGTCTTCAGTTTTTTTAGTGAAATCCCCTATTCAAATCAACTGTTTTGATGCGATTGGGAGAAAAAAGCGTCGCATTGTGGAAAACCTGGCGCTATTTTACGCATTTTCGCGCGGCGTGCCACACAAGCGTTCGCGTGCCAGAAGGGCAGCGCCGATGACGCCGGCATCGTCGCCCAGTTCGGCGGTTTTGATCTTGCACTGCCGCAACTCGGCGGGGAAGACGTAGCGGTCGAACGCCTCGCGCACCCAGCGGGTGTAACGGGCGCCCAGCGCCTCGACGAGCCCGCCACCCAATACCACGCACGGTAAACTGAGCGTAGTGACGACGTTAGCAGCGACGACCCCGGCATAGCGCGCCCCGGTCTGGACGACTTCCAGCGTCAGGGCGTCCTCTTTCTCGATGGCCTCTGCCAGGGTGCGCGAGCGGATCTTGTTCAGGTCGCCGCCGGTGATCTCGGGGAGCTTGCTGGCATGGTTGGTACGGACCAGCTCGCGCAGGTTGTTGGCCAGCGCGGTTCGGCTGGCGCAGTTCTCGACGGTGCGCCAGCCGCGCGGTGCGTCGGCACGGATGACGGTGTGGCCGATCTCGCCCGCTGTGCCGTAGTGGCCGCGGAAGAGCTGTCCGCCCAGCACCAGCCCGCCGCCGATGCCTGTGCCGATGAACACGCCCAGCAGGCTGTCGTATCCCCGGCCGGCTCCGACGCGGTACTCGCCCCACGTGCCAACGTTGACATCGTTTTCCAGCGTCACCGGCAGGCCGAGCTCTTCGGTCAGCAGCTTGCCCAGCGGGAACTTGTTCCAGCGCAGGTTGGGCGCGGTGCGCACCACGCCCGCTTCGACATCCACCGGCCCCGGCGCGCCGATGCCCAGCCCCGACACGTCGCTCAACTGAACGTTCGCGTCCTCCAGCGCTTCGCGGATCGTCTTGATCAGACGCGCGACGACGGTTTCCTGCCCCTGATCGGCCTTGGTCTTGTTGCGGGCGCGCCCCAGAAGCTTGTTGGCCGGTGAAAGCACCCCGGCCATGATCTTCGTCCCGCCGAGGTCCACCCCCAGGTACAACGCTCTGTCATTCACCCGCGCCATCCGCGCTCCCTTGCCAGGTTTGCTCGCACGCATTGAGCAGGGGGGCGTCACATCGCCGGCCGCTCACGCCAATAGTTCGTCGCCTCTTCGTACACCCGCGCGATCTTCAGCAGCTTCGCTTCCTGGAAAGCGGGGGCGTACAACTGCACCGCGATGGGAAGCTTTTTGCCATCCTGTTCCGCAAAGCCGCCCGGCACGCTCACCGCCGGAATGCCCGCGAGGTTGCCGTTCACGGTGTAGATGTCGTTGAGGTACATCTCCAGCGGGTCGGCGGTCTTTTCGCCTGCCTTGAACGCCGGGCCGGGCGTCGTCGGGCAAAGGATCGCATCGCAGCTTTCAAACGCGCGATCGAAATCGTTCTTGATCAGACGTCGCACCTTCAGCGCCCGCAGGTAGTAGGCATCGTAATACCCGCTGGAAAGGGCGTAGGTGCCGAGCATGATGCGGCGTTTGACTTCGTCGCCAAACCCTTCGCCGCGTGATTTGTAGTAGACGTCGTTGAGGGTGGTCGCCTCGGCGCTGCGGTGGCCGTAGTGCACGCCGTCGTACCGCGCCAGATTGCTCGATGCTTCGGCGGGGGCGACGATGTAGTACGTCGGGATGCCGTAATCGGTGTGCGGCAGATCGACTTCGACGATCTCATCGCCGCGCTGCCGATAGATGGCGATCGCTTCCTCGATGGCGCGTGCCACGGCAGGGTGGTTGGCATCGGACATGTACTGTTTGCCGATGCCGATGCGCAGCTTGCCGATGGGCTGCTTGAGTTCGGCGGCGTAGTCGGGCACGGGGACATCGGCACTGGTGGAGTCGAGCGGGTCGTGTCCGCTCATCGCCTGCATCATCGCGGCGGTGTCGTCGAGGGTGTGCGTCAGCGGGCCGATCTGATCGAGGCTGCTGGCGAAGGCGACGAGCCCCCATCGGCTGATGCGGCCGTAGGTCGGTTTGAGCCCGACGATTCCGCAGAGGGCGGCGGGTTGCCGGATGGATCCGCCGGTATCGGAGCCGATCGCCGCGGCGCAGAGGTCCGCCGCCATCGCCGCCGCCGATCCGCCGCTCGATCCGCCGGGCACGCGGTCGCCATCCCAGGGATTCTTCGTTCGTCCGAAGGCGGAGTTCTCCGTGCTCGACCCCATGGCGAACTCGTCCATGTTGGTTTTGCCGAGGATGATCGCTCCGGCCGCTTCGAGCTTCGCCACCGCCGTCGCCGTGTAAGGCGCGCGGAAGTTTTCCAGCATGCGCGAGGAGTTTTTCGTCGCGCCGTACGTTGTGCAGAGATTGTCCTTGATGGCGATGGGCACGCCGGCGAGCGGCCCGGTGACCTTGCCCGCGTCGACTTCCGCCGCCCGCGCCAGCGCCCGCTCCTCATACACATCGTCGTAAGCGTGCAGGTCGCCGTTGTACCGGGCAATGCGATCGAGGTATGCCCGTGTGATTTCGGTCGCCGAGACCTTGCCGGCCGCCACGGAGTCGCGAATCTCTACAAGGGTCGTTTGCGTGATATCCATTATTGATTCAGCCACAGATTGGAACGAGGAGCACAGGTCGAGGCAGGGGCGCAAGCGAGCGGGGTGAGGATTACGCGCCACCGCCATCGTCGCCCAGCACCTTCGGAACACGGAAGAACGGTTCGGCGGCCTGCGGCGCGTTCGCCAACGCCACGTCCACCGGCAGCGGCTGCGTCACCACGTCCTCCCGCAGCACGTTGCTCATGTCCATCGCGTGGGCCATCGGCTCCACATTCTCCACGTCCAGCTCGTTGAGCTTCTGAATATGCTCCAGAACGTGCGCCAGCTGATGGGTGTAGGCGGTCACCTGCTCATCCGTCAGCTCCAGGCGGCTCAGAATCGCCACCCGACGCACATCCGCTTCGGTAATCTCGTTCGCCATGGCGAAATAGATTACGTTGGATCGGCACGAGGCGAAAGGGGAGGAGGGGGGAGGCGCGAAGGTACATAGACAGAAGGCGCAAAGGCACGAAGGCACGGAAGGGTGTAGGAAGCGACGCGACTTGTCGCGTTCCCCTCGGCTATAGTATCCCTTTGTCCTCAACCCCTGATCCATGATCCCTTACCCCACGACCCCATGCCCGATATCAACCTTCTGGAATGCTTCGACAACCCCAACCCCGCACGCGACTACGTCATCGAGCACATCGCGGAGGAGTTCACCAGCGTCTGTCCCGTCACCGGTCACCCGGACTTCGGCACGGTCACCGTCCGGTTCTGCCCCGATGCCCGATGCGTTGAGCTCAAGAGCCTCAAGCTCTACCTGCAGAGCTTCCGCAGCGAGGGCATTTTCTACGAAGCGGTGACCAACCGCATTGCCGACGACCTGCACGCCGCCATGCAGCCGCGCTGGATGGTCATCGAGACCAACTGGCGGGGTCGCGGCGGGATCCGCTCGATTATCCGTGTGACCACCGGCAATCCGCCCAAAGACGCCTGAACCCATTCACCGTCGGCACGACGCGGTGAGGAGACGCCCGACAGGTTGGCTGCGCCAGACACGATTGGCGATCGGCCCGGGTTGATTTTGCGCCCGCGACGCGGACAATGAGGCAACGGCATGTCTTGATGGTTGTTCCACCCCGGGAAGGGAGTTACGTCCGTGATCAGGCGAGCCAAGCGATTTCAGGGCGACCCGCTGGAGAACGCCCGGCAGCAGATGATCGCCCAGACGGGCGCTTTCCTTTCGTGGGCGTTGGCGCAGCCGCACCTGCCGCGGATTCCCAGTCGACCTGTCGCCGCCGGAGGGTACTCCCACCTTCGGCACGAACCCGAAGCCCGGGCACGCGTAGCAAGCTGGTGGTCCGGCATTCTTGAATCCGACTGGTCCGAACAGGCCGGGTGAATGCCCGAACGTCATCGTGTCCCGTACCCGACGACGGATTTGATTCGCTGCCGGTTAAAGACCCGTCCCCGAATCCGTCGATGCGTCCCCCAAGAGGCTTCCTATGCAGATCAAGGCTACCGCGAATCCCGAGTACCGCTGGCGACTGGCTCTGGTGGGGGCGATGGTCACCATATTCGGGTTGTGGTTTCTCTATGACGCGGCTGTGGGCTACCCGTCCATGCGCGGTCACTACGAGGTCTTTCATCGGTTGACGGTGGAAAAGGAAGACTTCGATGCTTGGCGTGCCTACGCCACTGAGCACAAACTCGACGATCCACTGCCCGCCAAATACAACAAGAGCGATACGGACATCCTGGTGCAGTGGGTGCTGGGGGGACTGTGTCTGCCGGTGGGATTGCTCTTCCTGTTCAACTGGATCCGCTCCGGTTCCTGGTGGGTGGCGTCGGATGGCGTGACGCTGACGACAAGCTGGGGCCAGACCGTGCCGTTCGACAGCATCCGTTCCGTTGATGTGAGCCGGTGGCGCACCAAGGGCATTGCCGTCGTGCATTACGAGCACGATGGTCGGCCGGGCAGGCTGACGCTCGATGACTGGAAGTTCCTCCGCAAGCCGACGACGGAAATCTACAAGCAGGTCGATGCACGCCTGAATCCGCCCTCGAGCACCGAAACGACTGCCACCGCTGAGGAGCAGGCGAGTGCGCCTCCGAGCGACACCAGCGTCGCGGAGTGAGGCGAACCGGCCGCTACCTCCTCGTCCCGTTCTGCTGCGATTCCTGAAGCGACCACAGCCCCACACGCTTCATCCGTGCGGTGGTTTCAAGCAATTGAAACCGCTCGATGTGCGTGTGGTTCCACCGATCATCGGCGCGGGCGAGTCCCGCCAGCAACAGGTGCTCGCTCAAGAGCGTGCCGTCAGCAAGTTCCACGTGTGCCAGCAGCCTGTCGTACCGATCGAACACCCGGTGCCGTTCGATGCGCAGCCGAACGGTCGCCCCTTCGCACAGCTTTCGTGTCATCGCGGTTGCTTCCTCGGCGAACGGATCGGGTCCGCCGGTGCCGCCATCTTCCGGTCGGCGAAACATCTCCGGCGTGTCGATGCCCCAAAGCCGAACGCGCGTGGCGTCACCGATCAACGCATCGATGGGGCGCACCTCGAGCGTGTCGCCGTCCACTACCCGCGTCACGATGAACGTCTGCCCATCGTAGGCGGTCGCCGGGTCGGCTCCGGGGACATCCAGCAGCAGGCCGCTGCGATCCGCCCAGATCAACAGGGCAAGCAGAAGAACAATCAGCACCGCACCGCCGGGATGGCGAAACCGTCGCCTGCGCAGCAGGTCTTCCAGGCGAACGGCGCCCTTCGCCCGTGAGCGGCGGCGCGAGCGTGGCGATATCGCCAGCAGGTTCCACGTCGCAAACCGGATCGTCACCAATCGTTCCTCAGCCCAATCGAAGGGCACGCAGGATGGACCCCAGCAGAATCACCACCGCCCCGAGATGCACCGCGATCAGCAGGTGTGTCCGCAGTGCCAGCTTCAGCAGCCCGATATGCCGGGCCCACACCAACCCGAACAGCGTCAGCGCCACGAGAAACTTCGTGCCGATGAGACTCTGCGCCAGCGGCCCCACCTCGGTGTACGCATCGTTGAGCACCACCCAGTTGTAGATCCCGCTGATCAGCAGTCCCGCGATGCTCGCCCACAGGACCACCGAAAAGCGGCGGTGCACGTGCTGCATGATGGTCTCGCGGACCGACTCATCCGCCAGCTTCATCGCCGGTGAAAGGCAAAGCGCGATGAACGACGTCCCACCCACCGCGAGCACGGCCGAAACAATGTGAACGTAACGAAAAATCAGCGAAACAACATCCATGGCGAGTCGGAGGACAGATCAGAAGTCAGCGGACGGCGGACGGATGTCAAAAGACGGCGATCAGCCGCTTGCGTCGTCGCGCCAACGCGTTTTCACGCATCCAACCCCGTTGGCGTCAGCGGTTCCGGTTCGGGACGCTTCTCCCAGAACTTCATCCGATCGACCATGCCCGGCGGCTTCACGTAAGGCTCGATCGTGTATGGCTGCTGGTTCGCGAACCACTGCCCGCGGTTCGCCTCCGACCACGACAGCCACTGCGAACCATCGCTGTCGAAGTGCTGACCGGTGAGCGTCTGCAGCGACTTGTGCGCCGCCAGCGTCACGCCGAAGTTCGAGTCGTCCAATGCCCCGACGAGCGCCTGAAAGACGTTGGGCTGCGGATACTGCCCCAGCGCATCGGCGGCCGCGCGACGCACCGCCGGATCCTCATCCGACCGCAGCGCCGCCACCAGCGCCGACACCGCCGAAGGGTTGTGGATCAACTGCAACGCCTTGGCGGCCTCCCAGCGCACGAACGCCGGCTGCCGGGGATCGCTCAGGTGCCGCACCAGAATCGGTGCATCCTCAACCGAACCGTGCTGGCCCAGCGCCTTGAGGATGACCGCCCGCACGGTCGGGTCCGGGTCATCCACGAGAATGCGGTACATGTTGACGTATTGAGGCTCGCCCCCGAACGACGATGCCGACAGCAGCGCGATGCCTTGCCGTCGGGCATCGGCGTCGTACATGTTCACCGCCATGCGCGCCGCTTCGGTGGGCGTGGGCGGCATGAGCGAATCGCCCAGCATGTCCTTCATCTGCTGCCGCATATTGCAGCCGCCGGCGAAACACAACCACACCACCAGCAGGCCCGCCATGGCACGACGCCGAGGGATCGGTCGTTTCATCGCGTCAGTCTCCATCGCATCCTGCACCCTCTCTCACCCCAATATCGGCTCGTAAGCCCAAAACCCCCGAAAATCAAACCGCAAAGGTTCGTTCAACCATCCCTCGAATGCGGCGAACCGTTGCGTTGTCGAACGCCCGTCCCGTCTCACACGCCCAGCGCCGCTGCCATCGTCGAGCCCAGGTCCGCCGGGCTCTGGGCGATGTGGCATCCCGCCGCTCGCAGCGCTTCGATCTTCGATTCCGCGCCGCCTTCGCCGCCGGAGATGATTGCCCCGGCGTGCCCCATGCGTCGTCCCGGAGGCGCGGTAAGCCCGGCGATGAAGCTGGCGACGGGCTTCTTCACGTTCGCCTTGATGTACGCCGCCGCGGCCTCTTCATCGGTGCCGCCGATCTCGCCGATCATCATGATCCCGTGCGTTGCCGGGTCCGCATTGAAGAGTTCCAGGCAGTCGATGAAGTTCATGCCGCGCACCGGGTCGCCGCCGATCCCCACGCATGTCGTCTGGCCGATCCCGCGGGCCGAGCACTGCCACACCGCTTCGTAGGTGAGCGTACCGGACCGGCTGATGATGCCGATCGCCTTGCCCGATTCCGCCTGGTCGGCGGGCTTGTGGATGTAGCCCGGCATGAT
>CAZEFM010000120.1:0-1754 GCA_964511575.1 uncultured Phycisphaeraceae bacterium
CGCATCCCCATCTGGATCGCCGACTACGTGCTGATGGGCTACGGCACGGGCGCGATCATGGCGGTGCCGGCACACGATGAGCGCGACTTCGCCTTCGCCCGGCAATTCAAGCTGCCCATCCGCCCCGTGGTGATGCCCGACGACAAGTGGCTGTGCGCCCAGGCGCAGGCCATCCCCGAGGAGCCGGGCGGATCGGTGCCCTGTGATCTTGAAAACATCGAGAAAATCCGGCAGTTCTACCTCGAAACGCCCGCCGTGTTCCCCAAGGCGTTCACCGGCATCGGGCCGAACATCAACAGCGCCAACAACGGTCTGGACCTGAACGACCTGCCCACGCCGCGCGCCATCGAGCGTGTCACCGCCTGGCTGGAGGAAAACGACTTCGGCCGCAAGCAGGTGCAGTACAAGCTGCGCGACTGGCTCTTCAGCCGTCAGCGTTACTGGGGCGAGCCGTTCCCGATCCTGCACGGGCCCAATGGCGAAATCGTGGCGGTGGACGAATCCGAACTGCCCGTCACGCTGCCGCCGATGGAGGATTTCCGTCCCAGCGCCAGCGACGATCCCGACGCCGCGGTGCAGACGCCGCTCAGCCGTGCGCCCGATTCGTGGAAGTACGTGGAGATTGATGGTGTGCGTTACACGCGCGAGCTGAACACCATGCCGCAGTGGGCGGGCTCGTGCTGGTATTACCTGCGCTTCCTCGATCCGAAGAACGAGGATCAATTCGTCAGCCCCGATGCCGAAGCGTACTGGATGACGCCGCACAAGCGTGATGGCGAAGCCCATCGCGGCGGCGTGGACCTCTACGTCGGCGGCGCGGAACATGCCGTGCTCCACCTGCTCTACGCCCGATTCTGGCACAAGGTGCTCTACGACCTGGGATACGTCAGCACGCCCGAACCCTTCGGCAAGCTTTTCAACCAGGGCTACATCCAGGCGTACGCCTACCGCGATGAGCGCGACATCTACGTCGATGCCGAGAAGGTGGAAGAGAAGGATGGGCGCTTCTACTTCGAAGGCCGGGAAGTGCGTCGCGAGTTCGGCAAGATGGGCAAGTCGCTCAAGAACGCCGTCACGCCGGATGAAATCTGCGAGCAGTACGGCTGCGACACGATGCGGCTGTACGAGATGTACATGGGGCCGCTCGATCAGAGCAAAGCCTGGAACACGCGCGACATCATCGGTTCGCACCGCTTCCTGCAGCGCGTGTGGCGTAACTTCGTCGACGATGAATCAGGCGAGCTGCTGGTGGTGGATGAGCCTGCCAGCGATGCGATTCGCCGGGCACTGCACAAGACGATCCAGCGTGTGACCGAAGCGATGGACACGATGGCGTTCAACGTGGCGGTGGCGGCGCTGATTCAGTTGAACAACGAGTTGGTGCCGTTGCCGCGTTTGCCGCGCGAGGTGGCCGAGCCGATGGTGCTGCTGCTGGCGCCGCTGGCGCCGCACATCGCGGAGGAACTGTGGCATCGGCTGGGGCACACGCAGTCGCTGGCGCGAGCGCCCTGGCCCAAGGCGAACCCGGCCTACCTCGTCGCCGAGACGATCGAGTACCCGGTGCAGGTGGCGGGCAAGCTGCGCGGCAAGGTGATGGTCCCCGCCGACGCCGACGACAAGGCGATCGAGGCCGCCGCCCTCGCCGACCCGGCCGTCGCCCCGCACCTCGAAGGCAAAACGGTGCGTATCCAGCAGCGCCAGGAGCGGATCACGGCTGCGATTGACGATGTCGAGCGCGATGCATCGGCGCTCGC
>CAZEFM010000120.1:1764-9620 GCA_964511575.1 uncultured Phycisphaeraceae bacterium
CGACGTGATCGGCGGCGATCGACGATTTTGTCACCCCCCGGCCCGGGGACAGCCGTCCCCGGGCTTTATCTTTATATACGCACGTTGTTTAGGTGAAACTCGCCGCGTCGGATGACGGGGCATGATGCTGGGAGGAAGCTCTTTTTCGGCAGAGGGTATTGCAAATGAGTCTCAGGCCCGGTATGTTTGTGCCGTTGAGATTCAGTTGCAATTGAAAGGAGGAACCCTGTGCGTGCATTCGTTCGACGATTCATCCCCGCCGTTTCCGTGTTGCTCGCCCCGCTTACCCTGGCGGCCGCGGAACCGGACAACGGCTTCATTTTCCTGCCCTCTTCCACGACCGTGGGGGAAATCGGCACATTCGGCGCGTTTGCCGTCAACCCCATCACCGGTGAGGTGTGGACCGCGGTGTACGGCGGCACCGCGGAAATCCGCAAAATCAACTACGACAGCAACACCGGTCAGTACGACGGCGGCACCACCTATGTCGACACCACCGACCTGGCGGATTTCGGTCGATCCGTCAACGACTATCAATCCCGTCCCGACTGGAGTTCGGGCACGCTCATCATGGGCGGTGTGGCGCTGAATCCAACGGCCATCACCATTGACGGCCACACCTATGCCCCTGGCACGCTCCTCTACGTTGTCAGCGGTGGCGGCACTCTCAGTGATCAAACCGGCGGCAGGGTCGATCACGAAGAACTGACCAAGCGCTTTTTCGTCTACGACCTGCGCGCGGTAGGCTCGACGACGACCGCTGCTCCGGGCTATCCCGACCGCGATGATGCCCAGTATTACGATCCCGATACCGGATGGGTGACGATCGGCGCCACGGGCGTCGTCGACTGGAACGACGTGTTTCGTCCGCTGGCAATGGATTCCGATATCGGCAACGGCGACAACAATGTGTCGCGTCAGTTTGCCTTTTCCTCGGACGGCCAGTCGATCTACTTCGTCAACTCACTCGCTGCGACGGGCGGCATTTTCAAGATGAACGCCGCAACCGGCGCGGTGCAGCATATTCTCCAGAACCCCGGTGACGCCCCGGGCGTGGAGCCCACCGTCATCGCATCGTCACTGCGGAACTTCGGCGGCGGCACGGGCGATCAGATTCTTTACGATGGAACCACCACCGGCCCATCGTCGAATCCCGGTGGCATCAACTACATTGTCGACGATGGCGTCAACGTCTCGGGGCCTCAGATCCTGCTCGATGGTGAACGGCTGCGCAACTTCATCGGCCTGGAGCCTGGCGACACGCCGAATATCCGAACCATCACGCATGACAACGAAGGCAACATCTACTT
The DNA here is from genome assembly GCA_964511575.1 of uncultured Phycisphaeraceae bacterium. Classification (GTDB taxonomy): domain Bacteria; phylum Planctomycetota; class Phycisphaerae; order Phycisphaerales; family Phycisphaeraceae; genus CALKHT01. The sequence continues at coordinate 3,075 of CAZEFM010000120.1, forward strand.
CGCTGACAACACCAGCGGTTCGGTCTTCATGCTCGATACGGAAGATCGTCTCGTGGCGGTGATGAACTATGCCCAGCGTGTGGCGTTTAACACCGCACAAAGCGCCAGCTCTCAAACGCACCGGACGTACTACCGGCTGCAGGCGATCGAAGGCGAGCACGAAACCGCTGGCACGCTGACACAACTGCTGTATCAGTCGGTAAACGCCAAGACGATCGCCGGCATCAACGTCTTCAAGCCGATGGACCTGGATCGTGACGGCCAAGTGACGCTGGCGGACGTGCTGTTCTTCCAGACGCAGTATGACCGCACCACGTTGCCGACCGTCGCGGATGGCCAGGCGTATCTCGACTACCTCAAGGCTGACCTGACCGGCGACTCGGATGTGAATAGCGACCGGACGGGGCTGGCCAAGGCATCGGTGACGCAGGCGGATGTGAAGGCGCTGTGGCAGTTCGTGCGACCGGGCGATACCGATGTGAACGGGGTGGTGGACGCGTTTGATCTGCTGGCGGCGTCGCCGGCGTTCAATGTGGCGGCCCCGCAGACGCCCGGCGGCTTCTCCTGGGAGGAAGGCGACTGGAACTTCGACGGCACGGTGGACGCGTTCGACCTGCTCGAAGCGTCGCCCCACTTCAACGCCGATGCCCCCGTAGCGGTGTTGGCGAGCGTCGCCACCGATGCCGGTGAAGCACAGGTGATCTACGACGCCAACACCGGTGAAGTACGCATCAGTCCCGGCGACAAGGTGGGACTCGATTCGTTCATCCTCGCTTCCGCTTCAGGCGTTTTCACCGGCGAAGACATGGAACTGCCCGGTTCGACCATCTTCGTGACCGACAAGGACACGCTGGTCGCGCTCAACTTCTTCGCCCCGGGTCTGACTGGCGAGGTGAGCCTGGGCAACATCATGGCGGCGGGCCTGTCCGAAGCGTTCCTGCTGGGCGATCTGACGCTGCTCGGCGGTATTTCAGGGCAGAGCAACTTCGCCCTGAGCCTTGTGGTCATCCCTGAGCCGGCGACGGCCATCGTGCTGGTCCTCGGCGGTGCGGGCGTGCTTCTGCGGCGGCGACGGTGAATCCTCGGTGGATCGATTCGGGAAGAAGAGGCGTGTTTGTCATGGCTGCGATGGAACAACGGCGGCGTCGATGCGGGGCGACGCATGGTTTCACCCTGATCGAGTTGCTCGTGGTGATCTCGATCATCGCGATCCTGATCGCGCTGCTGATGCCGGCGTTGCGCAAGTCGCGCGCCGCCGCGCATCGGGTGACCTGTGCGTCGAACCTGCATCAGATCCACATCGCCGCAGTGGCGTATGCGATGGACCATGACGGCTACTTCCCCGACCGCGCCAAGCTCGGGTTTTACAGTTTCCGCCAGGCGCCGGGCACCACACTGGAAGGCGACCCGCGTGCCAGACCGGAGCGATACGGTCTGGCTGCGGTGTTGGAGCGCGGCGGATACATGGACGGTCAAAGCAAAGCATGGATCTGCCCCGGCCAACCCGAGACGATGCAGAAGTATGGCAACACCTATGCTTTCAGCATTGCGGCGATCCTCGAGCAGGAACGGTACGAGGAAATGATGGCGCGACGCGGCGGCAACATCACCTACGTGTGGGACAACTACACGCAGCTTCCGGGTTTGACGGGGTTCAACGGGCCGTTCGGCGCGGGATATACGATTCCCGCCGATCAGCGCGTCGCGCCACACGCGCTGAGTTCCGGTGAAACCGCCGCAAGCGATTCACGCTACTATCAGGGAACCAACTTTTTGTACGTCGGCGGACAGGTGGAACTGCGCAGCGCGCAGGTGGACTGAGTTCGTCGTGATCGGGAGTCACTATCCATGCGGACCGCGCGTATTGTCGTTCTTTCACTGGCTGCTTTGCTGACGGTTGGTTGTCAGCACGCTTCGTCGACTGATTCGTCGACCGATCAGTTGTTCATGGCGCAGCCTTACCTGGCGTATGGCGCATCGGACTGGTCGGACGACACGCCGCGCCGATCGGTGGCGGAGGCCGTCACGCGCATGGATGCGCTGGGCGACGGCGCGGAAGAGGTCGTGCTCACCGGCGTCGTGAACGATGTGTGCAAGCGGCGCGGCTGCTGGCTGACGATGACCGCGCCGGGCCTCAACGAATCGGTCTTCGTGAAGTTCACCTGTCCCATCGACGGGCGGCTGATCCCCATGGACGCGATGGGCAAGCACGTGGCGGCACGCGGCAAGCTGGAGCGTGTCGAAGTGACCGAGGCGTTCGCCCGTCACCTGAAGGAGGACGCCGGCGCATCGCCCGAGGAGATCGCCGCGGTGAAAGGCCCGCAGAAGATGCTGCGACTGGCTTCGCCGGGCGCACGGGTGTACGGCCTGGAAGCTGGACATGACGAGTGAACGGCTGACGCGTGTGCTGGGGGTGACGGCAGCGCTGCTGATCGGCACGGCGTGGATGCTGCCGATGGCGGCAACCATTGCCGATGATGCGGCGAGCGCCCCCCCGCCGAGTGTCCCCCCATCGCTGGCGGCTGTGTTTGACGACCCCCTGCGTTCCACCACGGCACGCGGGTTCGAGCCGACCTCGCGCCAGGATGAGCGGCCGACGCTCAGCGATGAACAATACCGCGATCTGGCGGACTTTCTGCGCGACACCTACAGCCGACCGGCCGATACCTGGCCCCAACCGCACATCGACCCCGATGCCGAATTCGTCGAACTCGGCCGCGTCAGCGGTGAGGCTGTCTATCCCGAAGACAATCCCTACTCTCTCGCCAAGGCGACCCTTGGTCGCATGCTCTTTTTTGATGGCCGACTCTCCGGTTCGCAGCAGATGGCGTGCGCCTCGTGCCACGTCGCGGACCTGGGTTGGGCGGATGGTCGCTCACGTTCGCTGGGGCACGGTGCCATGCAACTCGCGCGCAACACGCCCACCCTGCTCAACGCGGGCTACAGCGAGCGGCTGTTCTGGGACGGCCGAGCCAAATCACTCGAAGGACTCATCGCCGAGGTGCTGCAGAACGCTGATGAAATGCGCACCACGCCCGATGAGGTCACCGCACGGCTGCAGCAGATCGAAGGCTATCGCAAGGCGTTTGCCGAGGCGTTCGGCGATGAGACGATCACCTTCCGTCGCGTCATCGAAGCGATGGCGACGCACGTGCGGTCCGTCGTCAGCGAGCCATCGAGCGATTTCGATCGCTTCCTCGACGGCAAGCGCGATGCGCTGTCCGATGCGGCCGTGCGCGGGTTGCACCTTTTCCGCACCGATGCGCGATGCGTGAACTGCCACAGCGGCCCGCTCCTGACCGATGGCCGGTTCCACAACCTCGGGCTGACCTATTTCCGGCGGAAGTATGAGGACTTGGGACGTTACCGGGTCACGCAGGATGTGGCGGACGTCGGGCGGTTCAAGACGCCTTCACTGCGCAACGTGTCGCGCACCGCGCCCTACATGCACGTGGGGTTCTTTGATCTGGAAGGCGTGATCAACATCTACAACGCGGGCGGCGTCGACTTTCGCATTCGGCCCGAGTTTGAGGGCGACCCCCTGCTGCCGCGCAAGAGTCATCACCTCATCCCGCTGCACCTGAACGATCGCGACAAGCAGGATCTGATCGCGTTTCTGGAAGCGCTCACCGAACGCCGCCGCCGCGACCTCATCCCCGACCTCCCCGAATAAACCGCACGGACACGCGGCCCCCTTCGTGCCGATGCGCCTTCGTGCCTCCGTGCCTTCCCCTTCAATTCCCCTCCCCGTCCCCCTTGCTCGCCGTCAGTTCCGTCGCCGGCGGCGCCGCGGGCACCACCGCATGCTGTCCCGCCTTGAACTCCGCGATCAACCGCTTCACCAACGGCACCGGCAACGCGTACGACTCGGTGCGGCCCGACCGCGCGATGTTCAGCCCCACCACCTTGCCGTCGATGTTGACCAGCGGCCCGCCGCAGTCGCTGGGCTTGAGCACCGTGTCGTGCTGAAACGCCTGCTCAAAACCGTAGTTGCGTTCCGACAGCTCCCCGCCGAGCTGATTCTGAAACGCGCTGCGGTTGTTGCGGCGCGTCGGCGGAGCGCTGAGGACGACCTCCACCTCGACCACTTCCTCGCCGCGCAGCAGGTTGACCCGCACCGCATCGCCGGGGCGGAAGTCCTGGATGAAGTTGATCAGCTCATCGCCGTTGCGCACCGGGCGGTCGGCGATCATCGTGATGATGTCGTTGGGCTTGAGCCCCGCCTTGGCGGCACCGCTGTCGGCGAACACGGTGCGCACCCGGGCAGCATCGTCATCACGGTTGAGCATGATGCCCAGCACGGCCGGCTCCGGCACGCGCCGCTCTTTCACGCTCACAATGCCGATCGCCACCGGGTCGATGCCCGCCCCCGCCGTCACCGCCCACTGCCCCAGCACCACCGGCTCATCCGCCCACTGCGCCACCGGCAGATCCGCCGCCTCGATCTTCAGCATCGCCACATCCGCACGGCTGTAGTGGTGCAGGAGCTGCGCCTCGAACGATCGGCCGTCCGACAGGTGCACCGTGATTTCGCCCTTCACCTCGCTCGCCTTGGTGAGGATCCAGCCGTTGGGGTCCACGATGACGCCCAGTGCAGCGTCTTTACCGTCGCTCTTGATGCGCACCGTCGCTTTGGCGACTTCCGCCACCGCGGGGCGAAAGACGTGCAGCATCGATTCGCCGCTCTTGTATTGCCGACGATCCAGCCGCCCCGACTGCCCGAACACCGCAGGCGGCGCAGCCAGCGTCACCAGCAGCGATGCCAGCAACACCCAACGCGCCACCCCATTCGAACCTGCTGAACGGTGAATCAGCGACAGCGATGAAGTCTTCCTTTGCGACATCCTGGATCGGTCCTTTTATTCAACGGTCGAACATGGTCCCGCAACCGGCGGCGACTCCCCAGCCAACCTCCCGCAGCCACCGGCGGGATCGATTATCGCACATCACCGCCCGATGCGCTCACCCATCATCGCACAAAACCCAACATCACGGCCGGGCGCCCACGACCACCGGCAGCATCGCCTTGCCGTTGCCACGCTCGATCTGAACGTTCAGCGTGTCACCGGGACGCGTGCGGCCGATGATCTCGACAAACGCGGCATACCCCTCGAACGATTCCCCACCCGCGCGAATCACCACATCCCCCGGACGAAGCCCCGCCTCCCATGCAGGCGTGCCCTCCATCACCTGCGTCAGGCGGCAGCCCTTGGGATGATCCGTCCCGTTCACCCCGAGGAACGGCCCGCCGGGGTCAGGCGTGCCCCAGGCATCGCCCTTCACCAAACGGTCCCACGTCAACTGATACGTATCGATCGGAACGTGAAAGTTGGCGGCTGTCGGGTTGGCGATCCGGCTGTGGATGCCGATGACCCGCCCGTCCATGTCGAACAGCGGCCCGCCCGAGTCGCCCCCCACCAGCGTGCAGTCGGTCTGAATCACCGTCGAGTCGCTGCGGATGATCCGCCCCAGCCGCACCACGCCCGGCCGATTCCGGTCGAACCCGCCCGGGTGCCCCGTCGCCAGACACCACGCCCCGGGCTTCAGGTCGAACGACGCCGCCATCTCCACGTGAGGCCACTCGCCTTCCTCGGTGATCTTGATCAGTCCGCTGTCCATCCGCGTGTTGATGCCCAGCGTGATCCCCTGCACCCGTTTGCCATCCGGAAAGATGACCAGCACCTGCCGCCCCGGCGACACCCCCACGTGGCCCGCCGTCAGCACGTACCCATCCTTGGAAACCACCACCCCGCTGCCCGATGCCGAACCCGCCTGCACCGACACCGTCGCCGGCAGCACCCGCTCCGCCAGCTCGCGAACCCGACGCTCAATCATTCGCAACTCGTCCAGGCTCTGCGGCACCGGCCGACTCAACGCCTGCGCCAGACGCGTGTCCGTCTGAGCCTCGGCGGCATGAGGCTGCGGCGGCATCCCCGGCACAAACCACGCCAACAGCGTCAACGCCAGCAACGCCAGACCCACCGAAGTGAGCTGCGGCAGCGCCCGGGAACCATCAGGCGAACACGAAGGCTGATCCATGCCAATTTCCTCGTCAGCGACAGCAAAATCCTGCGGCAGTGAGGAACCACCGCATAGGGACCAACGCACATGGCCGGATGCTATTTCAGCGCCATCACCCCGGCCCAACCGCAACAACATGCATCAAGCCCCACCCCATCCCCTCAAACAACCCTCCCTCCAACCATACGCGCCACCCCCCACCCCCGGTTCGGCAAACCACCCCACCCATGCTAAGACTTCCCCCTATTTGTACCTCACCAACCCCCGAAGGCAAGGCCAATCCACCCGCAAAGCCGAATGCCACACACCACGGCGTCTGTCGCCGCGTCAGGTCTTTACTCGCTTGCCTCAGTGGGTATCGCTGCACACAGTTCCATGGTTGCCCAAACCAAAATCGCGCCGCCAGCGTGCCCTGATACGCCATTGGATTGATGCCGCCCGCGGTGGGCACCAGGCCGGTGCGCTGAGAGATCATCGAAACGCCATGCCAAGCCCCGATCGCCAACTGCTATGCCGAGTCGTGGA
>CAZEFM010000121.1:0-9580 GCA_964511575.1 uncultured Phycisphaeraceae bacterium
GCGAGAAAATCGCGTCAACCGGAATCACGCCCACTTCCTGGTCTTCGGCGCGGCCGTACTGCTCGGAGGCGGGCACGTAGCCGCGGCCCTTTTCCACGGTGAACTCGATGTCGAAGTCGACCTGCTCGGTCAACGTCGCCAGCACGAGCTGCTTGCTGTGGATGGTGATCGACGTATCGGCTTCGATGAGGTCGCAGGTGACTTCACCGGGGCCTTCGGCCGACAACTGCATCTTCTTGGGTTCATCCGAGTCGAGCGACACGACCATGTTCTTGATGTTGAGGATCAGGTCGGTCACGTCTTCCATGACGCCGGGCAGGCTGGTGAACTCGTGCTCGGCACCCTTGATTTTGACGGCGGTGACGGCAGCGCCTTCGAGGCTCGAAAGCAGAATGCGGCGCAGCGAGTTGCCCACCGTGGTGCCGAACCCACGTTCGAAGGGTTCCACGGTGAACTTGCCGTACGTTTCGTTGTTCAGGTCGGGGTCAGCCACAACGCGGCTGGGCAGTTCCAATCCTCGCCAACGGATTCTCATTATTCAACTCCGCAGCAGATTTGTTCGTTCAGGCTTCACGCCACTGGCACGCTGCTGTCGTGCGAGGGCTTCTGTGCCTGGGAAAGTTCAAGACGACGGCCGAAGGAAACCGCAGGCCGGGAGGGCCACTGGCGTTGTCCACCCGTCCGGGAGCACGGGCAGCCGCTTCGAGGATTATCCTTTCAGTGGCAGCCCGCGGCCTGCGTGATTACACGCGGCGGCGCTTCTTGGGGCGGCAGCCGTTGTGCGGAATGGGCGTGTGGTCTTCGACGGCGGTGATCTTCATGCCCGCGTGCTGCAGGGCGGTGACCGCCGACTCACGACCGCTGCCGGCGCCGCGAATGTGCACCTCCAGCTCGTTCACGCCCATCTTCTTGGCCTTCTGAGCGGCTTCCTCGGCGGCGCGGGTGGCGGCGAAGGGCGTGCTCTTGCGCGAGCCCTTGAAGCCGATGGCGCCGGCCGAGCCCCAGCAAAGGGTCTCGCCGTTCATGTCCGTGATGGTGATCAGCGTGTTGTTGAACGTCGCCTTCACGTGCGCGATGCCGCGACCGACGTTCTTGCGAATCTTCTTCTGTTTCTTGGCCATGGTCTTCTCGGTGATTGCGTTGCCAACGCGACACGTCGCGTCGTTTCATGTTCCGGGGGCGGAGGAGGCGCGGGCACAGCGCCCGACCGTCACGCCTTACTTCATCGCCTTGACGCCCTTCTTCCCGGCGACCGTCTTCTTCCGGCCCTTGCGGGTGCGGGCGTTGGTCTTGGTGCGCTGGCCACGAACCGGCAGGCCGCGACGGTGGCGATCACCGCGGTAGGAGCGGATGTCGCGCAGACGCGCCACGTTCTGTCCGATCTGGCGACGCAGGGCGCCTTCCACCACGTAGTTCGCCTCGATGATGTTGGCGATCTGGGCGAGCTGATCTTCCGTCAGCTTGTTGGCGCGGGTGTGCCCATCGATGTTCGCTTCCTTGAGGATCAGTTCGGCGTTGGCCGGACCGATGCCGTAGATGTAGCGAAGTGCGATGCGGATGATCTTGCCGTCGGGAATGTCAACACCGGCGATACGAGGCATAGGTTCCAATCCTTAATGACGAAATTCGAAATTCGAATGACGAAAACAAGCGTCCGGGGTGACGAAGCTTCTCGTCATTCGAGCTTCGCCCTTCGAATTCTTCAGGGCTTCAGCCCTGGCGCTGCTTGTGCTTGGGGTTCTTGCTGCAGATCACGCGCACAACGCCTTTGCGGCGAATGATCTTACAGTTCTCACAAATCCGACGAACGCTGGAGCGAACTTTCATGATGCACCTCAATGAGCGCACGCATTCCAATGCGTGGGCTTCTACGCGATTCAGTGTCGAAACGTAATGCGGCCCTTGGTCAGGTCATACGGGCTGATGTCCACCGTCACCCGATCACCCGGAAGGATGCGGATGTAGTGCATGCGCATCTTGCCGGAGATGTGGGCGACGATCTCGTGATTGTTCTCCAGCCGAACGCGGAACATCGCGTTGGGCAGAGCGTCAATCACTTCGCCTTCGACCTGAATTTTGTCTTCCTTTGCCACGCAAAACCTCTTTATTCGGTTCCGGGCCCTGATTGGGGCCCGGCCTCGTTCAGCGGCCGTCGGTGAGCACGTCCGCGCCGTCGGCGGTGACGGCGATCGTGTGCTCGTAATGCGCCGCCGGTTGCCGGTCGACGGTCACCACCGTCCAGCCGTCGTCCAGCGTCATCACGTCCTTGCTGCCAAGCGTGCACATCGGCTCCACCGCCAGCACCACGCCCTCTCGCAGCACAATGTCATGCCGAATCAACTCACGGCTGACGAAGTTCGGCACCTTCGGGTCTTCGTGCATCGATCGACCGATGCCGTGCCCCACAAAGTCGCGAACCACGCTGAAGCCCGCCCGTTCGGCGTAACTCTGCATCAACCGGGCGATCTGGCTCCAGGTCCGCCCCGGCCGAATGTTCTCGATCGCCAGTTCCAGCACCTGCTGCGTCACTTCGCACAGCTTGCGCACTTCCGGTCGAACGTTGCCCACCATGATCGTCGTCGCCGCGTCGCCGCACCAGCCGTCCAACTGGACCCCGCAATCGATCCCCACGATGTCGCCATCCTGGATCTTGCGGTCGTCGGCGATACCGTGCACCACCACCTCGTTGACGCTGATGCACAGGTTGGAGGGAAACCCCTCGTTCGGCCGGTACGTAGGGTAGTTCTTGAACAGCCCCTTGCCACCGGCGGCTTCGATCATGCGGGCCGCTTCCTCGTCAATCTCCCGGGTCGTCACCCCCGGCTGACACATCTCCTTACACAACTGATGCACCGCGTGGACGATCCGTCCGGCGGCACGCATCTTTTCAATCTCCGGCTTCGATTTCAGTACGATCGGCACCCGTCACCATCTTCAAAACTGCTCGCGAGTCGCCCGATCACGGTCGCCCCACGAGGGGAATTTCGCAATTGTAGCACGTCACCCGAGTAATCGCCAAACAGTAACCCGAGGATTTTTGCCCCGGCCCAATCAGCGGATTCGCGGCCCCTTGCTGCCTCCCGAACCGAGGAACCCCTGATAATTCCGCATGAGCAACTGTGCTTCCACACGCTGAACCATGTCCAGCATGACGCTGACGCAGATGAGCAGCCCGGTGCCACCCAGAAACGCCGCGATGTTGTAGTCGATGTTGAACGCCCCGTTGACCACCATCGGAATGACCGCGATCACCGCCAGGAACCCGGCCCCAACGTAAGTGATGCGTTCCATGACGGTTTCGAGGTATTCCGCCGTACGCGGGCCCGGCCGCATCCCCGGGATGAAGCTGCCGTTGTTCCGCAGGTTCTTAGCCATCTCGTTCGGCTGGAACTGGACCGTGGTCCAGAAGTACGCGAAGAAGTAGATCAGCGCGATGTAGATCAGAACGTGCGGGTAGGCGTTCATCTGGATGTTGCGGTCGATCCACAACCACACCGGGCTGTTGGGATTGAGCGACTTCATCCACCCCACGAAGATCGAGGGGAACATCATCAGCGAACTGGCGAAGATGATAGGCATCACACCGCCGTGGTTCACACGCAGCGGCAGATACATGCGCTGACCACCGTAGACTCGGCGGCCGCGCGTGTGCTTGGCCTGCTGGATCGGAATGCGTCGCTGGCCCTGGGTGATGACCACGGCCCCGGCGACAACCGCGATGAACGAGGCGGTCAGCAGCACCACCGTGCTGGGGCCATACTGCCCGCCCTGCATCTGGAAGTTCTGAGCGATGGCGCCGATCGCGTTGGGCATGCCGGTGACGATGCCCGCCGTGATGATCAGCGAAGCACCGTTGCCGATGCCGTACTTGTCGATCTGCTCACCGAGCCACATGAGGAACACCGCCCCGGCCGTCAGTGCCAACACGCCGGTCAGCCAGAACGTGAACGTTCCATCATACTCCGGGTACACCGCATCGGCCCGCAGCAGCGTGACCAGCCACACCGGCCCCTGCACCAGACAGATGCCCAGCGTGAGGTAGCGGGTGTATTCCTGAATCTTCTGACGACCCGCGGGGCCTTCATCCTGAAGCTGCTTGAGGGACGGCAGCACCGTCGCCAGCAACTGCATGATGATGGACGCGGAGATGTAGGGCATGATGCCCAGGGCGAAAAGGGTCGACTGGCTCATGGAGCCGCCGGTGAAGATACTCACGAACTGCAGCAGGTTGCCCGTCGCCCCACCTTCCTGCTGCTTGGCCCAGGCGGCGAGTTCGACCTGGTTGACCGCGGGCAGCGGAATGAAGAACCCAATGCGATAGATCGCCAGCATCCCAAGCGTAAACAGCAGCTTGGTCCGCAGCTCGGCGATCTTCCACATGTTCAGGAATGCTTGCAGCATCGGTTCAACCTTCGTGGCGGTTCCAACAGTCGTTCAGTGCGTGCTTCGCGTGTCAGCGGATTGGCACGTTGCCGTCATCGGCGTGCCGCGCTTCCTCCGCGTTCACTGCACGTTGGCAGCGCCCCCTGCTTTGGTGATCTTGTCAATGGCGGAAGCGGAGAACGCCGCAGCCGTCACCGTGAGCTTCTTCGACGTTTCGCCCTGGCCCAGCACCTTGACGGGCAGCTTGGCGTTGCGGACGAGACCGACCTTGATCAGCGCCTCGGTGTCGACGGTTGCACCGTCGTCGAACAGCGCATCGAGCTGCTTCACGTTGACGATGGCGTACTCGGTCGTGAAGCGGGCGTTGCTGAAGCCACGCTTGGGCACGCGGCGGAACAGCGGGAGCTGACCGCCTTCACGGCTGGCGCGGATCGAACCGCCCGAACCCGAGCGGGAACCAGCGCCCTTGGTGCCGCGGCCGGCCGTCTTGCCGCGACCGGAGCCGATACCACGGCCGACGCGACGCTTCTTCTTGTACTTGCCGGCCTTTTCTGTCACTTCATGGATCATCATGGCGTGTTACTCAGTATGCGATGCGAATCAATCGTTCAGGACGACTGTTCAGGGTTCTGCTGTTGCTCCGCGGCAGGTGCCTGCGAAGCTTCGGGAGCGGGCGCTTCGGCTGTGGCGGTCGCGCCCTCGGCCTCGGCGGGACGACGGCCGCGATCACCGCCGCGACCACCACGACCCCGGCCACCCCCACGCTTGCCGGCGCTCTGCGGCTCACGGGTGTTGAACGCCTTGACCTTCGTGCCGCTGGACTGCGGAGCGAAGCGGCGACCGAGTTCGAGCTTCTGGTCGACTTCGGTGTCGCCCAGATCAATGCCACGCAGCCGGGCAACGTCGTCCTTCAGACGAAGGCTTTCCAGACCGGCCATCACGGCCTTGCACAGGTTCTTCTGATTGGTGGAGCCGAACGCCTTGGTGAGGCAGTCGCGGACACCAGCCATTTCGAGGACGGCACGGACGGTGCCGCCGGCGATAACGCCGGTACCGGGCGCTGCGGGGATGAGTCGCACCCGCGACGCGCTGAACAGGCCGGTCACCGGATGCGGCAGCGTTCCTTCCTGCAGCGACACGGTGATCATCTTCTTGCGGGCGTCCTTCTGGGCCTTTTCGATGGCGGCCGGCACACCCGGGGCCTTGCCGTAGCCGATGCCCACCTTGCCGCGGCGATCACCCACGACCACCAGAGCGCCGAAGCTGAAGCGTCGGCCGCCCTTCACCACCGTTGCGGTGCGGTAGATGCCTACCGTGGTCGATTCAAGGTTCTGCGATTCTTCCAGAAACTCTGCCATGAGTATGAGTCCAAAGTCAGGAGTCGAAAGTCCAAAGTCTATCGTGAAGACGCTTCACGGGCGGTCCAAGTCGCCCCTGCTGGTCCCCGCCATCCGGCGTGAAACCTGCGACTTTGGACAAGCTGCGATCAGAACGACAGGCCAGCCTCCCGCGCCGCATCCGCCAGCGCCTTGACGCGGCCATGATAACGGAAGCCGTTGCGGTCAAACGCCACCTGGCTGATGCCCGCAGCCTTGGCCTTCTCCGCCAGTTCCTTGCCGACGGCCTGCGCTGCGCTCACGTTGCCGCCCTTCTCGTTCTTGATCGAGCTGGCGGCCACGAGTGTGCGTCCGGACAGGTCGTCCACAATCTGGGCGTAGGTGTACTTGAGGCTGCGGTAAACCGTCAGGCGCGGGCGTTCAGGCGTACCGAAGACGCGCTTGCGAATGCCCATCTTACGCCGCTTGTGGCGAATATTCTTCTGTGTGATGCGGTCCATGGGGTCTTACGTCCAATGTTCCAATTGTCCAAAGTCGATGTCCAAAGTCGTCGATGTCCCGGGCCGGCCGCACGCAGGCGGACGTCGCCCCTCGACTCTGAACCGTTTTTATGCGCCACCGCCGGCGAAAGCCTTGCCCTGCTTGCGGACGATCACTTCCTCGGCGTACTTGATGCCCTTGGCGTTGTACGGCTCGGGCGGACGCTGGGCACGGATGTTCGCGGCGAGCTGTCCCACCGCCTGCTTGTCCGGGCCGCTCACCTTGATCTTGTTGCCCTGCACCTCAACCGTCACACCCGCAGGGATGAGCACTTCGCGGGTGTCGGCATAGCCCACGTTCAGCGCAATCTTGTTGCCCTGAATCTTGGCCGTCCAACCCACGCCGTTCACCTCCAGGTCGCGGGTGAACCCGGTGGTCACACCCGTGATCATGTTGGCGATGAGCGCCCGGGTCAGCCCGTGCATCGCTCTGGCGGTGCGGCTGTCATCCTGGCGGGCGACGATGACCTGATTGTTGGCCTCGTCCACCTGGACGCTCACCTCGGGGCGGTGGGTGATCGCGAGCTTCTTGCCGCCCGCTTCCACGGTGACCTGGCGCCCGCTGACGGCAACCTTCACGCCGCTGGGCAGAGCAACCGGTTTGTTTCCAATTCGTGACATCGTAAAGTCTCAGTTCGTTGCGGAATGCGGGAGGCGGACAGCGAGCGATCCGCCGTGCGCCATTACTCGATCGTACACAACAGTTCGCCGCCCACGTGCTCCTTGCGAGCCTTGCGATCGCTCAGCACGCCCTTGGGAGTGCTCACGATGCTGATGCCCAGCCCCGCCAGGGGACGCGGCAGATCCTGCACGCCACGATAGACGCGACGGCCCGGCTTGGACTCACGCCGGATCGAGTGGATCAACTGCTCGCCGTGCGGGCCGTAACGCAGGTCGATTCGCAGGATGCCCTGGCGACCATCCTCAATGACGGTGAAGTCATTGATGTAGCCTTCATCCTTGAGCACTGCTGCAATGCCCCGGCAAATCTTGCTGTTACGGCAGTCAACACGCGCCGCCTTGTTGCGTGTCGCGTTGCGAATCCGGGTCAGCATGTCAGCGATCGTGTCGCTCAATGACATTCGATAGCTCCGTAGTTCGATTGCGGATTATGATTGCGGATCGGCCTGTCCTGGATGGCGGCTTGCCTGTCAGGCCCGCCCTTCCAGCACCGATACCCGCAATGGGTTCACCAAGACGCCTTTCGCATGCCGGGGATCTTGCCCTGCAGCGCCAGCTCACGCAGCTTGATGCGCGAGATCTTGAACTTGCGGTACACGCTGCGGCTGCGGCCGGTCAACGCGCACAGGTTGCGGTAGCGAGTCGGGCTGGCGTCGCGGGGCAGACGCTGCAGCGCCGCGTAATCGCCGGCTTCCTTTAACTGGCGGCGCAGTTCAGCGTACTTCTCATTCATCCGCTGGATGCGCTGCATGCGAGTCGTGGTTGATTTCGATGCCATGGGGTGCTCCGTTTATCTCTTGCCGAACCGCCTGTCGCCCGCCGAAGCGAACGCCATCGGTCAGCCCGCCTTTCGTTCTTCCTGCTTGACGAAGGGAACGCCCAGTTCCCGAAGCGCCAGCCGGCTCATGTCGTCGGTGCTGTTGCTGAACACGACCGTCACGTTCATCCCATGGGTGAACTCGGCGTTGGCCATGTCCACTTCGGGGAAGATGCCCTGCTCGACGATGCCGAAGGAGTAGTTGCCCCGGCCGTCGAAGCTCTTGACCGGCAGACCGCGGAAGTCCTTGATGCGGGGAATCGCCAGCGACACGAGTCGGTCCAGGAACTCCCACATGCGGTCGCCACGGAGCGTGACCATGGCACCGACTTCATAACCGGCACGCAGCTTGAAGTTCGACACCGACTTCTTGGCCCGCTTCATGACGGGGCGCTGGCCGGTGATCACGGTCAGCGTCCTGATGACCTGCTCACGCGCCTTGGGGTTGATCTTGGTGCCTTCCAGTTGTTTCCCCAGGCCCACGGTCAGCACGATCTTGTCCATCCGCGGCAACGCCATGGGGTTGGACACCCCAAACTGCTGCTTCAGGGCCTCTCGCACCGGGCCGTAGAACTTTTCCTTCATCCGAGGCTTCATCGTTGCATTCCTGTAGTCGCTCGCGTGTGGCGGGCGATGCACTGCCGCTCAGTCTCAGCGGGCTTTTTTCAGTTCCGGGCCGAGCTGTTCGCCGCCGCGAACGGCCAGACGAACCTTGGAGCCATCCTGTCGCTTCTCAAACCGCACGCGGGTGGGCTTGCCATCGACAACGGGCGCGACGTTCGAGATATGGATGGGCATTTCCTTCTCGATGATGCCGCCCTGCTGATTCTGCTGCGTTCGGCGCAGGTGCTTCTTGTGAACGTTGATGCCCTGGACGAGCACCCGGTCCTCATTGACCAGCACGCGCAGAATCTTGCCGGTGCGCCCCCGGTCCCTGCCGGTGAGCACCACCACTGTGTCGCCTTTTCGTACGTGTCGTGCCATCGTTGATCCTTCTGCAAGCCGGTCGGGTTCGAGCCCGATCCCTGAGGCCTTGTTACGGCCCGGCTCGCCTGTTGTCTCACACCACTTCCGAAGCGAGCGAGACGATCTTCATGTAGTTCTTTTCACGCAGTTCGCGGGCGACGGCCCCGAAAATACGCGTTCCCTTGGGGTTGCCCTCGTCGTCGATGAGCACCACCGCCGAGCGGTCGAACCGCACGTAGCTGCCGTCGGGACGACGCACGGGCTGCCGGCTTCGCACCACGACCGCCTTGACGATCGTGCCGGCCTTCATGTCGCCGCCGGGCAACGCCTTCTTCACCGTGCACACCACGCGGTCACCGATGCTGGCGGTGCGGCGGGTGAAACGTCCCTTGGCGGTCGACCCGCCCAGCACGCGGATCACCATCACCGTTTTCGCGCCGGTGTTGTCCGCCACATCGACTCTGGATTCCTGCTGAATCATCGCTGATTGCCTTCACCTCAGGCGGAATGCCCGGCTGCCTGCCGCGGCGACTCCGGATTGGTTCGTTTTACTGCTGCGGCACGGCCGCGGATTCCACCACCCGCACCAGACGCCAGCTCTTGGTCTTGCTGATCGGCCGACACGGCGCGATCTCCACACGGTCCCCGGCGCGGCTGGTGTTCTCCGGATCGTGCACGTGGTGCCGCGTCTGCCGGGACAGGTACTTGCCGTACTTGGGGTGACGGATCTGGTACTCGACCTCGACCGTACGCGTCTTGTCACGCTTGTCCGAAACCACCACGCCGATCTTCGTTCGGGTGAGCTGGCGGCTCGGGGACGGGGCGCTGGGTGTATTGGCGGTTGTCATCTTCTATCA
>CAZEFM010000122.1:0-7877 GCA_964511575.1 uncultured Phycisphaeraceae bacterium
ACCGCGACATCATCCTCATCGCCACCGCCGACCTGAACCGCATGATCACCGCGATGCTGAAGCAGGTGGGCGACCGCGTGAAAGCACTGGTGCACGCCCCGGCATCGGAGGCGGCATCGTTCGATGCGTTGGGCGGCCTGCTGGTCGATGCGTGGGACATGCGCCCGCTGCCGATCGCCGACACGATGCTGCGGGTGGTCGATCAACCGCGCGACCAGGCGTACGAAGTGGTACGCGTATTAAGCGAACTGCAACCGTCGGGAGGGGAGGCGTCCACCCGTGCGGCCGATGAGGTGACGGTGGGGTTGGGCGACGATACCCTGGGGCCAACGGTTGAGCGAACGCTTGAGTTGGTTGGTGTGCCGGCCCGTCATGCAGCGGGACGAAGCGCTTCGGTGTCATCGCCGGTGCTGCTGCTGCGCGCGGTGGCGCGCTTCGTGGCCGGAGGCTGGCGATTCGATGATTTCGCGGCGCTGCTGCGCCATCCCGACCTGGAGCGGTTGCTCGCAAGCAAGCTCGGCCCGATCGACGACGCCCGCCATCATTGGCTGACGCTGCTGGACCGGTACGCCACGCAGACCTTGCAGCGACGACTTACGGGCGCCTGGCTCGGCGATGAAACGGTCAGTGGGCCGATGAAGCGGCTGTTCGACGCTGTCATGCAACTGCTTCCCGCGAATGCTGATCGTCGCCTGCCGCTGCCTGAATGGTCGGAGCCGATCGGACGGATGCTGGCGACCATTTACGACCAGCCACTGCACCGCCACGACGAAACCGAAGGTCCGTTGGTGCGCGTGCTGCAGATGATCGGCGATGCGCTGCGCGAATCGGCCCAGTTATCGCCCACGGCAGCGATTGTTCCGCACGTCACCTTCGCGCAGGCCATCGAATTGCTGCTCAATCAGGTGGGCCGTCAGCCCGTGCCCTCCGAGTCAAGCGGCGGGGCGGTGGAGTTGCTCGGCTGGCTGGAACTGCAACTGGACGATGCGCCAGTGCTGATTGTCACAGGGTTCAATGAAGGTGCGATTCCACAAAGCCGCACGGCCGACATGTTCCTGCCCGATGCCGTGCGTCGTACGTTGGGATTAGCTGACAACCGCCGTCGTCTGGCACGCGATCGCATGACGCTCGAGGCGATTCTCCGTTCCCGGCCGCACGTGACGCTGATCAGCGGTCGGCGCAGTGTCGCGGGCGATCCGCTCAAACCCAGCCGATTGCTGCTGCTCGAAGAGCCGGCTGCCTTGGCGCAGCGCATGGAGCGGTTCTACACCCCCTCATCATCGGCGGGGGATGTGCACGCGGCACTCCTTTCACCGGGCGACCGCAGCGCGTTTGTCATCCCGCCGCCGCAACGCGATGCGCCGATGCTCGACAAGCTGCGCGTGACCGCGTTTCGCGACTACCTGGCGTGTCCGTACCGCTTCTACCTCAAGCACATCCTGAAGCTGGCGGGCATTGACGATCATCTGGTGGAACTCGACGGTGCGAGCTTCGGCAATCTTGCGCACGACACACTCAGCGCGTTCGGCAAAAGCGATGAGGCGACGTCGACGGATCCGGCCCGCATCGCCGCGTCTCTCGATGATGCGTTGGATCGACTCGTCGTTCGACGGTACGGCAGGCAGCCGGGAGTGGCGGTCGTATTGCAGCGTGAGCAGTTACGCCATCGTCTGCGTCACTTCGCGCATTGGCAGGCAGCGCAGACCGCGGCCGGCTGGCGCATCATGAACGAATACATCGAGCACGACTTCGAAGCAACGCTCGATGTGGAAGGCACGCCGTTCACCATCACCGGACGCATCGATCGCATTGACCTGCACGATCAACACGGCTACCGGGTGATCGATTACAAGACCGCCGACACGCCCAACCCGCCGGATCGCATGCATCGCAAGGGACCGCGCGACGATAAGGAATGGATCGATCTGCAACTGCCGCTGTATCACCTGCTCACCGCCGCGGCGGGACTGACGGGTGACACGCGGCTGGGCTACGTCCAACTGCCCAAGGATGTCACGCGCATTGAGTTCGACGAAGCGCCGTGGAACGAATCTGAACTTGCCGAGGCGATCGCGTTGGCGCACACCATCGTGAGCAACATCCGCGCGGGGGTGTTCTGGAGTCCGGCTGCGCCCCCGGCGTATGAAGATGATTTCGCGGCGATCTGCATGGATGCGTGCATGGGTCGCGAAGAGGCGATTGCACGGGTATCCAGCCAACTCGGCTTCGGGGAAGGGGGGATGCAATGAGCGTGAAGCCACCCGTGTCGCCGCCCACCGACCCGGTTCATCTGGTCATCCGCGCATCGGCGGGGTCGGGCAAGACGTTCACGCTCAGCAGCCGCTACCTCAAACTGCTGATGCGCGGCGCACGCCCGCAGCAGATCCTGGCGACGACGTTTACACGCAAGGCGGCGGATGAAATATTAAGCCGCGTGTTGCTGCGCGCTGCGCGCGGCGCTCGGGATGAAGCCGGTGCGCGGCAGCTCGCATCGGAATTGCGGTTAACGACCGTCGGACTGGACGAAGCGCGACGGGTGCTGGTGCAACTCGTCAGTTCGCTGCATGCGGTATCGGTGTCGACGATCGACAGCTTCTTCAATCGTATTGCGCAGAGCTTTCAGTATGAGCTGGATCTTCCCGCCGATGCGGTGATGATCGCTCCGAGCGATCCACAGGCGATTCAACTGCGGGCTCAAGCGATCGAGGCGATGCTCGCCGATGACGATCCGCATGTGCTGGTGGAACTGTTGCGGCGGCTGCATCACGACAAGGCGCAGCGCAGCGTAACATCGGCGATCGATGGCATCGTCCGCGAGTTGTACGACGTCTACCGATTGTCGCCCAGCGCTTCGGCGTGGTCGGTGCTGGAAACGCCGCCAACGCTATCTGCCGAGCAGATCGTCGATGCGTTGCAGGAGTTCCTCGCCGTTGTGACCGAGGCACCGGAAAGCGTCTGGGGCGCACGGCTGGGAAAGGCGCTGGTGACGCTCGCCCAGGTCGCCGTGCGACACGACTGGGAAACCTTTGCCGGCCACACCATCGTCAAGTCACTGGCAACGGGTGATGGTACTTATTACGGCAAGCCGTTGCCCGATCAAGTGGCGCAGGCGCTGCGACCGCTGGTGGTGCACGCGCAGGCGACACTGGTGGCGAACGTTGCGCATCGCACACGGGCTTTGCATGATCTTTTGCAGCGGTTCGATGGGCATTTCTCGCGGTTGCGTCAGGAGCGGCGCGTGCAGCTCTTCTCTGATCTGCCATTGAAGATCGGCCACCAACTCCTGCAAAGCGACGGTGAGCCTTCGGATGTGCTGCAGGAAATCTACTATCGGCTGGATGGTCAGGTGCAGCATCTGATGCTCGATGAGTTTCAGGACACGAGCATCGAGCAGTGGCAGGTGCTTCGTCCCTTCGCGCAGGAGATCTGTGCGCATGGGGACGGTGACTTCGGCAGCCGAACGTTCTTCTGCGTCGGCGATGTGAAACAGGCGATTTACGGATGGCGCGGCGGATGCGCGGAACTGTTCGCGCAGGTTGAGCACGACCTCTATCTGGACGAGAAGTCTCGTGCAAAGCTGAATAAGAGCTATCGTTCATCGCAGGTGGTGCTGGATGTCGCGAACCGTGTGTTCAGCGACATGGCATCCGCCGCACCGCTGGCGGAGCATCAGGAAGCGGTAGCGCGATGGGAAGAGGGGTTCAGTACGCACTCCGCTGCACGCACCGAAACGCCGGGTTACGTTGAGTTCGTCACGTCGACCGCGCCAAGTGATGACGATGCCTCTGCCACAGCAAACAGCGACGATGCTGAAGACACATCGGGCGATCCGCATCTGGTGTTCACGGCCGCGAAAATCGCCGAACTGGCGCAAGCCGCGCCCGGACGATCGATCGGCGTGCTCGTTCGCACCAACGCGACGGTGAACCGGTTGATCTATCACCTGCGAAAGCATCGGCTGCCCGTCAGCGGCGAGGGCGGCAACCTGATCACCGATGATCCCGCGGTGAACGTCGTGCTGTCGGCACTGACGCTGGCGGATCATCCGGGGCACAGTGCGGCGGCGTTTCACGTGCTCGCCTCGCCGCTGGCGAACGTGGTGGGGCTTCGCTCCTGGCGCGAAGCCGATGTGGCGGACGTGGCGCGGCAGATTCGACGCGATCTGGTGACGCATGGGTACGCCGCCCTCATCGCGCGGTGGGTTCGTGCGCTGGCACCCGCCTGCGATCAACGCAGCGTGGTGCGACTGACGCAACTGGTCGAACTGGCGGACCGGTATGACCCGGCCATGACGCTGCGCACACGCGATTTCGTCGACTACATCAAGGCTACGCCCGTGGAGGAAACCAACGCCGCCAACATTCGCGTGATGACGGTGCATCGTTCCAAGGGGTTGGAGTTCGACATCGTGGTGATGCCGGAGCTTGAGCCACTGCTCGCCCAGGTACACAAGCAGGCGGTGTGGACGTACCGCAAGGAGGCAACACAGCCGCCCGCAGCGGTATTTGCCGTGTCCAATCGGCAGTTGCGGGAGATGATTGAGCCGTACTGCCCGACCTACCGCGCTGCCTATGAGCAGGAACTCGCACGACGGTTGCACGATGATCTGTGTGCGCTGTACGTGGGCATGACCCGGCCGCGCCACGCCCTGCACCTCATCGCCGAACCATTGCGGGCCACACGCAGCGGATTGAGCGCTCGCGGTCTGCGCAATCTCAGTTGCTCGGCGATTCTGCGCGATCGGTTGGAAATCGTCAACGAAACCACAGCGGGCAACGAAGTGCTCTTCACTCACGGCGATCCGCACTGGTATCGCAACATGCCAGCGGCGGCTGAACCGAAGCCCGAAGCGGACAAGCCTTCGGAACCGCTGCGTCTATCCCTGCCGCGCGGTGCATCGGCCAGGCGTTCATGGCCTCGCGTCAGTCCATCGTCGTTGGAGGGGCAGGGCAGGGTGAGGGCTGCCGACCTGCTGGCGACGCAAACGTCAATGGGCAGGCAGCGCGGCAGCGTCATTCATCGCCTTTTCGAAACGCTTGAGTGGCTGGAGCAGGGCGTCGCCGACGATGCGACGTTGCGCCAGGCCGCCTGCCAGCCCAACGAAACGATGGACGATGCGTGGCTCGGTGAACAGATCGCCCAGTTTCGACAGATGCTCGCGCAGCCGAGCGTGGTTGAAGCGTTGTCACGGCCAACGCTCGACACGGCCGAAACGGCTGACCTGTGGCGTGAACGGGCGTTTGCCGTCCGATTGGACGATCGTCTGCTGCGTGGCACGTTTGATCGTGTGACCGTGGTGTACCGCGATGCGAAGCCGGTGCGGGCGCGCCTGATCGACTTCAAATCCGATCGCCCTGACAGCAACGGCGGATTTGACGAAGCGATCGAGCAGTATCGTCCGCAGATCGCCGCCTACCGCAGAGCACTGGCGACGATGTTGCGGCTTCCGGCGCATGCAATCGTTGCGCAATTGCTCTTCGTCAGCACGGGGACGCTGGTCGACATTCCCGCCGAAGGCTCCGAGCTTTCGTAAATCCGATATTGCCGACAAGACGGTGCGACGCACACATCGGGCGACCACCGACCGTCCGACACGCTGCTTCACCGAGGCGCGATCCGTACCACGTGGCACCTAGAGTGACGCGTTCACGGCAAAGGCCGTGGACCGCGGGAAACGTCGAAGTGCCATCCGTTCAAGGTGAAAGGCAGCAGCGGCTGCACGAGTTCGCGCTGCTCGTGCTGATCGCCATCAGCATCGTCATCGCCGCGGTGCTGCTGATGCTGTTTCTGTGGCACGCCGTCTGGGTGCTGATGATCATCTTCGCGGGGGTGCTGCTGGCGGTAGCATTGCGCGCGTTGGCCGATCTGCTTGGCAAGGCGACGGGGCTGTCCAACGGCTGGGCGCTGGCGGCGGTGCTGGTGCTGCTCGGCGCGATCGGCATCGGCGGGGGCATGCTCGCGGCAGCACCGGTCACCGAGCAGGTGGGTGAACTCGTCCGTCGTCTGCCCGAATCGATCCAAACCGTTCGCGAATGGCTCAGCCAATACCAATGGGGCCGATGGCTGCTCTACTGGTCGCCGCCCGTTGAGATGGTCGAAAAGGAGATGCCCAACATCGTCAACCAGGCGACGGGCGTTCTCTACAGCACCATCGGTGCGGTCGCCGCAGCGGTCATCATCCTCTTCGTCGGGTTGTACCTCGCCGCCGATGTGAAGCTGTATACCAACGGCGTGCTGCGGCTCGTGCCCCTGGGCTATCGGCCGCGCATGGCGGAGATCCTCGGTTCGTTGGGCATCACGCTCCGACGCTGGCTGCTGGGGCAGTTCATCACGATGACGTTCGTCGGCGTCCTCACCTTCGTGGGGTTATGGCTGCTGGATGTGCCATTGGCGTTCATTCTGGCGCTGCTGGCGTTTGTGCTCGAGTTCGTGCCCAACTTCGGGCCGATCATCGCCGCCGTTCCCGCGGTGCTCATCGCTTTCGTGCAAAGCCCGGAACTGGGGCTTTGGGTGCTCGCGCTCTACTTCGTCATTCAGCAGGCGGAAAGCTACCTCGTGACGCCGTTGATCCAACGGCAGGCCGTCTCACTGCCACCGGCATTGACGATCACCGCTCAGGTGCTGCTGGGCATTCTCGTTGGGCCGATCGGTCTCCTGTTGGCAACACCGCTCACGGCCGTCGTCGTGGTCCTCGTGAAGATGCTCTACGTGGAGGATGCGCTGGGCGACCGCATCGACACCCCACAACTCGAACTTACCGAGGAACAGATCCCTGAACTGCCGAAACCGGAAACCGATGATGAGGCATCGGAAAAACGTCGCGAGCGGCAGGCCAGACAGGCTGAGCAAAAACGCAAACAGGAACGCATCGAACGTGAACTTGAGAGCGACGACAACCGCAACGCATGAATCATGTCGGCATCATCTTTCTCAACGTCGGAATAAAAAACGTGGCGACCGGGTGGCGGCGGCCCGAACTGGCGCCGCACGCGTACCTGATCACCACGTTGGTGGTTTGGCGGATCGTTATGCCACGACCCGATTTTGTCTTAACGCATCACTTCGCGACCGCGGCATCGATCTCGATGCCCAGCCCCTTGGCGACACCCTCGCCGTACGCCGGATCGGCCTTGTAGAAGTGCTCGATCTGGCGAAGCTGGATGTTGCGCGGCACCGAGGCCATGCTGGCGACGATGTTGCCGATCAGCCGTTCCCTGGCATCAGGGGCGAGCAGACGGAACAGATCGCCCGCCTGGGTGTAATCGTCGTTGCCTTCGCGATGGTCGTAGCGGTCGGCGGGCAGGCCGTCCAACGGCAGCGGCGGCTCCTTGTACTTGGGATCTTCCACCGGCCCGCCGAAGCTGTTGGGCTCGTAGTTCGGCGCCGAACCGAAATTGCCATCCACACGCATCAAACCGTCGCGGTTGTAGTTGTGTACGGGGCAGCGCGGCTTGTTCACCGGGATCTGCTGGTAGTTGACACCCAAACGATAACGATGAGCATCCGGGTAGGACAGCAGGCGGCCCTGCAGCATCTTGTCGGGCGAGTAGCCGATGCCCGGCACAACGTTGATCGGCGAGAACGCTGCCTGCTCGATCTCGGCAAAGTAGTTCTCGGGATTGCGGTTGAGTTCCCATTCGCCCACTTCGATGAGTGGGAACTCGCCGTGCGGCCACACCTTGGTGAGGTCGAACGGGTTGTACTTGAAGGTCCTGGCCTGCTCTTCGGTCATGATCTGCACGCAGAACCGCCACTTGGGGTAGTCGCCGCGTTCGATCGCCTCGAAGAGGTCGCGGGTGGCGTAGTCCGGGTCCTTGCCCGCCATCTCCACGGCTTCCTCGCGGGTGAAGTTCTCGATGCCCTGCTTCGTCTTGAAG
>CAZEFM010000122.1:7887-9345 GCA_964511575.1 uncultured Phycisphaeraceae bacterium
AACTTGCACCAGACGCGCTCGCCCTGAGCGTTGATGAGGCTGAACGTGTGGCTGCCGTAACCGTTCATGTGGCGGTACGTCTTGGGCGTGCCGCGATCGCTGAAGAGGATCGTCACCTGATGCAGCGACTCGGGGCTGAGCGACCAGAAGTCCCACATCATCGTGGGGCTCTTGAGGTTCGTCTGCGGGCAGCGCTTCTGGGTGTGGATGAAGTCGCTGAACTTGGATGGATCGCGGATGAAGAAGATCGGCGTGTTGTTGCCGACCAGGTCCCAGTTGCCTTCGGGGGTGTAGAACTTGACGGCAAAGCCGCGGGGGTCGCGCTCGGTGTCGGCCGAGCCCTTTTCACCACCCACGGTGGAGAAGCGGCAGACCGACTCGGTCACCGCGCCGGGCTGAAGACACTTGGCGACGGTGTACTTGCTGATGTCGCCGGTGATGGTCAGCTTGCCGTACGCGCCCGCGCCCTTGGCGTGAACGACTCGCTCAGGGATGCGTTCGCGGTTGAAGTGCGCCATCTTCTCGACGAACTGGAAATCCTGCATCAGCATCGGGCCGCGCGGCCCAGCCGTCAGCGAATTCTGATTGTCGCCGACCGGCATGCCTTCGTTGGTGGTCAGCACCTTGCGCGGCGATCCGTTGCCGTTGCCATTACCGTTGGTTGTGGCCATGAAAAGTGACTCCTGTAAAACGCTCGGTCCCGTCCTATGGGGGTTCCCCTGAACCCGAACCCTTCAGTATCAGCCCCTACCGGGCGAAGGTCAAATATTGAGCGAGGAGGGATTTCGGATTGCGAATGTTTCGATTGCGATTCGCCGAGCAGCGGGGGGCGATTGCGGCGTATGGGCACGTTCAAGCCGCCGCGCTGCCTGTCGATGCGTCGTTCAACGCGATGTCACCCCCCCCTGGGGGCCTACCTCGTGTCGTGGCGCGTAAATCCTTATGTCTCCATGTGTTCGGTTGATTTCTGGCAATGTCACCCCCACGACAAACACGACAAACACGACATCCATCCGGCGGGTTACGTGCGGCCGGAACAGCACGGCCGCAAAAGAATCATACCCTTATGGAATGCGAAAATCCACCTGTCGGTTCAGCGGCGCAACGGTAACGTCACCGTGTTCATCGACGGCCACGTCGATTACACGTTCTCTATCCAGGATGACTGGGAAACCGGCGACTATCCCCAGCGCGACCTTTGATGGGCGATCCGCCGTTGCGGATGTCGTCCGCTCAGAAGGCCCAGAGGATCCCGCCGAAGTATTTGAAGTCGTTCTTCTCATCACCGGGTGCGGCATCGGACTCGTACTCGTTCTCGACGCCCAGCTTCAGCGACAGCCCCAGGTCCTGATCGATTTCGATCTGCCACGCTGCGCCGGTGATGTTGCGGAACTCAAAGGGCTTTTCCAGGCCGGGGAAGAACGTGGTGTAGGCGAGCACCTTGTGCTTGTCGTTGAA
>CAZEFM010000123.1:0-9157 GCA_964511575.1 uncultured Phycisphaeraceae bacterium
ATCGGTCAGAATCTGGAACACACGGGCAAGCTGGCGGTCCTGATGAGTCTGGACCACGTGAAGCTGCGCAAGCCGGTGACGCCCGGGGATCAGTTGGTGATGGAAGTGGAGGCGATCCGCGTTCGCAGCCGCATCGCGCACATGCGCTGCCGCGCCTTCGTCGCCGAGGAGCTTGCCGCGGAAGCCGAGGTGAAATTCATGCTCGTCGACGATGAGCAGGAGTGACCGCGGCGGAGCCGCGACATTCGAAGCGCGGGATTCGAATGACGCCGAATCGAAGAAGGATTTTCGTTACAGAATTGCCCTGTGTCGCAAGGAGGCGCGTGTGGCGAAGCACTGGCTGCGGATGCTCGCCGCCCGCCGATGCAAACAGTCAACCAACGGGCCGAACACTCTGGCAGGAAGCGAAGGCGTTGAACCTGATCTTCTCATCGATTCTTCGCCGGTGACCGGCCCTCAACCCGAGGCTTTCGAATTTCGAATCTGATTCGTCATTCGAGTTTCGTATTTCGAACTTAAAGCGATGAACATTCATTCCACCGCGGTTGTCGACTCTCCCAACGTGCACCCCGATGCGATCATTGGGCCGTTGTGCTATGTCGGGCCGAAGGCGACGATCGGCGCGGGGACGCGGCTGGTCAGTCATGTGTCGGTGCTGGGCCGCACCACGCTGGGGGAACACAACACGGTGTGGCCCGGCGCGGTGCTCGGCGCTGACCCGCAGGACCTCAAGTTCAAGGGCGAGGACGCCCAGCTCATCGTCGGCGACTACAACGACATCCGCGAATGCGTGACGATGCACATCGGCACGGAAAACGGCGGGGGCGTCACCCGTGTGGGCTCGCACAACCTCATCATGGCGTACGTCCATGCCGGCCATGACTGCATCATCGGCAACCACTGCATCATCGCCAACGCGGTGCAACTCGCCGGGCATATCCGTGTCGAAGACCACGCCAACATCGGCGGGGCGACCGCGGTGCACCATTACGTCACCATCGGGCAGTACTCGTTCATCGGCGGCATGACGCCCGTCGTACGCGATGTGCCGCCCTTCATGGTCGTGGCGGGCAACCCCCAGCGGGTGCGCGGCGTCAACACCATCGGTCTGGAACGACACCGCTTCCCACCGGAAACCCAGGAACGCCTCAAGGACGCCTGGCGACGCCTCTTCAAGATCGCCGCCGAGGACAACGGCGTCGGCGCAACCAACCAGGCGCTCGCCGAACTCGGCAGCGAATATCCCGATGACGAGTGCATCCATCTGCTGATCCAGTCCGTCCGCAACGCCGCCATCGGCACCTACGGCCGCTACCGCGAAGCCAGCCGCAAGGACGACAGGTATCACAATCCGGTCCGATGAAGTGGAAAATCCGAAGTCCGAAATCCGAATGACGAAAGAAGCTCGAATTTCATCATTCGTCATTCACCGTTAGGTGCATCATGTTTCCATCCCTTCGTCATCGCGTGCTTATTGCTGTTTCGGTTGTTCTGGGGGCGCTGATCTGGTTGTGGGCGCGGGGGGTGCTGCAGGCGGCGGATGGGGGCAGCGGGTACACCATTGTCGGGGCGCAGGCCGGGCCGATCGTTGCCACGGTGGTGGTCGCGCTGCTGGGCGTGCCGGTGGTGGCGCTGGGATTGTTCGTGTCGACGACGGGGCACCCGCTGTCGGGCATCTTCACCGTTGCGGCGGCGCTGGCGATCCTCGCGGGCACCGGCGGGTCGATCGACGGCTGGCTCATCCGCCACGTCGAGGCTGATGCGCTGCCCGCCGCCTATACCGGGCTCATCGGCGAGGTGCTGCTGTGGCAGATCGGCGTCGTCATCATGCTCACCGTCATCGCCCGGCTGCGCTCGCCGTTGCGCACACGCTATCCCGCCCTCGCGTATGACGATCATCTGGGCGTGGATGTGCACATCCGCCTGCCGCAGATGCAGGCCGTCGTCGCCGGCGTCGCCTCGGCCGTCATCGCCGGATTCTTCGCCTACCACCTCATTCGCAGCACCGATGCGGGACAGGTCATGTGGTCGCTCATCCTCGCCTTCACGGCTGGCGGGTGCCTCGCCCACCTCACCTTCCCGCACTCCAACCCGGTGGGCATCCTGCTGAGCCCCGCGCTGGTCGCCATCGCCGCGTACACGTGGATCATGCTCGGCACACCCTTCCACTCGAGCGACGGCGTGCTGGAACTGGCGTTCAACCTCCGCTACCGCGTGCCGCTGCCGGCGGGACTGGCGTTCGCCCTGCCCATCCACTACGTCGCAGCCGGGACCGTCGGCACCACGCTGGGCATCGGCCTGGCACACGCCTTTGAAGCCTCCAAAACCCCTGCCGCCCCCGAAAACCCCGCGCCCGAAACCTCCGCCTGACCCGGTGGCGTCCCACCGATGCCGCCGCGAGCGTCCATGGCCATGCCTCCGACCACCCTGGGCATCACCCGCCACAGCCCTGCCCACGCCACGGGCCTGGCGCTGAGCCTCACGGGCGAGGTGCTCGCCGCTGCCGCAGCCGCCGATGCCCCCGCCGTGGAAGCCGCGCTGCGACAACGGGTGAACGCGGTGCTCGCCATCCGCATCGTGGATGCGGCAGGCACCGCCCCCGACCTGCCCGATGCGATCGCCGCCCACGTCCCCGCCGCGGGTGTCGCCGAACCGAGCACGCTCACCCTCATCCTCGCCGCCGATGGCACGATGACCGGCCTGCTTAACTCGCGCATCAACGCCACGCCGCCGGATCGCATCATCCGCCTGCGTGAACCCATCCTGCCGGGCTACACCTCCTACCGCACGGTCGCATTGCCGGGCGACGACCCGCGCCCGCTTGCCGACATCATCGCCGCGCTGCGGGATGCGGGTATCCCCTGTCGCCGTTTCGTCGTCACGGGTGATGCCGCCCGCTTCGACCTCGCCGCCGCGCGCTGGCAGCGGCTCGCCGATGCGCTGCGCGAACGGCTGAAACTCCGCCCCGTCGCCCGCCCCACCGACCGCGGCGCTGCGATCCTCGCCGCCATCACCGCCGGCCGCGCCGCCACCGGCCACCCGGTCAACTCCACGCTTATCAAAGCCATGGCCCAATACGCCGAGGAACGCCTCATCCGCCCCCAGCGACGCCCACGCCATCACACCAACGCATGACAACTCGCTATCCTGATGGCGACACGCGCCGGCTCAGGGCCGCCCGGCCCCACCCCCGAGCGCTCGCTATCATGACGTAAACTCCCGGAGCCTTTGATTCATGCCCACCACGCTCCAAGACCCTGCGATCGTTCACGGCCGGCTTGCCGAGCGCGGCGAAGACCGCATCGTCCTGACGCTCCCCGGCACCGACTACCGCCTCCACCTGCGCGTCGATCGGCCCATCGACCTGCCGCTCAACGAACGCATCGCCGGCCGCATCTTCGCCCGCGCGCGACGTGTCGACGTTGTCGGCACCGGCGGCAGGTACATCGAGCCGGTCTACGGCCGCCCCCGTCGCCTGCAGGGCCGCATCACCGCCACCGATCCGCAGGCCAACACCATCACCGTCTACTGCGGCTGCCCCTTCGTCTGCGAACTCACCGCCAATCAGCGGGCCAACCAGTTCGCCGTCGGCCAAATGGTGAGCTTCGATGTGGAGCGCGGCGCACGTTTCGAATGGGTGCCCGCCGAGCCGGTCACTCCCGAGGAGGAGACGCCCGAATCCGAGGCCGCGTCGACCACGCCGCCGGGCCACTCCCCCACCGAAGGCTCGCAGGCGCCCACCGACCAGCGCACCCCGGCCCCCAAGACCACCGATCACGGCGCGCTCACCACCGAACGCGAAGTCTCCGGTCAGGACAAACCCGCCGCCGACCACCCCATCAGCGGGTGATGTTCCAATCGGATCGCGGATTGGGGACGGCCGATCGTTTCGCCGATAAACCCAGAACCGCACGCATCCGAACCCAACCGAGTTTCGAAATCGACATGCAAAAGCTTCAACGCATCCTCGTGACCGGCGGGGCCGGCTTCCTCGGCTCCCACCTGTGTGATCGGCTCGTCGCCCAGGGCCACGATGTCATCTGCCTCGACAACTTCTTCACCAGCCAGAAGATCAACATCCAGCACCTGCTGGGCAAACCCAACTTCGAGCTCATCCGCCACGATGTGACCCACCCCATCTGGCTGGAAGTGGACCAGATCTACAACCTCGCCTGCCCCGCCTCGCCGGTGCATTACCAGTACAACCCCATCAAGACCATGAAGGTCTCCGTCATGGGGGCGATCAACGTTCTGGGCATGGCCAAACGCAACCGCGCCAAGGTTCTGCAGGCCTCCACCAGCGAAGTCTACGGCGACCCGGATGTCCACCCGCAACCCGAAAGCTATCGCGGAAACGTCAACCCCATCGGCATCCGCGCCTGCTACGACGAAGGCAAACGCGCCGCCGAAACACTCTTCTTCGACTATCACCGCGCCAACGGCGTCAACGTCCGCGTGATCCGTATCTTCAACACCTACGGCCCGCGCATGCACCCCTACGACGGTCGCGTCGTCTCCAACTTCATCATCCAGGCGCTCGCCGGACGTGAAATCACCATCTACGGCGACGGCTCGCAGACGCGATCCTTCTGCTACGTCGACGACCTCATCGACGGCATGATCGCCATGATGAACGGCCCGGATTCCTTCATCGGCCCGGTCAACATCGGCAACCCCCACGAGTTCACCATCAAGGAACTGGCCGAACAGGTCATCGAAATGACCGGCGCCAAGAGCAAGCTCACGTTCCTGCCCCTGCCATCGGACGACCCGACGCAGCGCCAGCCGGACATCAGCCTCGCCCGGGAAAAGCTCAACTGGGAACCGAAGATTCCGCTGCGCGAAGGGCTGAAAAAAACGATCGAATACTTCCAGCAACTCGACCTGCGCCACTTCCGCCGCCCGACCAACCACACGGCGCACAAGTCATCCCTGGCCGCGCAGAATTAAGCGCAGATGGAACCTGTCAAACTCTGAGTGACGGCAGTCCTGCCGAACGAGGGGGGCGATTCAATCGCCATCGATGACGCGGACGTTGCGGCGGCCGGTGGGGAAAGGGTCGGCAACGTCACGGCGGGAGCCGAAGATCGACTGCACGCCGTCCACCAGTCGCGACACCAGCGTGAGCACGGCGAATGTGACGACCGCCACGAACAGCCCGGCCAGCGCCAGCAGAATCAGCGGAATCACCACCACCAGCAGCCCCGCCAGCGCCGCCACGCCAAACGCCCAGCCCGATCGGCTGTTCACCCGGCTGATGTACGGCCCGAACCGCGGGTCCTGCTGCATCTGAGTGTAATAGACACGCCACATGAACTAAGCCTACGCCCCACACCCCAACAGGGCAAGGACCGGCACAACGTTTCGTTCTCCACCCGATTATCCCGCCCGCGGCCCACCACTCACCACGCACCACTTCTGCTAAACTTCCCCCGGCATGCAACCGTTGATCATCACGCTGGATGGCCCGGCCGGGTCGGGCAAGTCAACCGTCGCCCGGCGACTGGCGCAGCGCCTCGGGCTGGAGTTCCTCGACACGGGCGCGATGTACCGTGGCCTGGCCGCGCAGTGCCTGGCGCAGGGCATCGACCCCGCCGCATCGCCTCAGCAGGCGGTTCAGGTCGCCCGGGCCGCGGCCGTACGCTTCGACTGGAACGTGCCCGGCGATGAACCGCCGCGCCTGCTCGTGGGCGACCGCGACCTCACCGACCGCCTGCGCGACCCGGATGTCACCGCCAGGGTCAGCGACCTGGCTGCCATTCCCGGCGTGCGGCAGGTGCTGGTGGAACAGCAGCGCCGCATCGGCGAGGAGCACCCGCGACTGGTCACCGAGGGGCGCGATCAGGGCTCGGTCGTCTTTCCCCACGCCGCGGTGAAGTTCTACCTCGATGCCAGCCCGCAGGAGCGTGCCCGCCGTCGTGCGGCCCAACTGCGCGGCTTCGGCCAAACCGTGGATGAAGCCGCCATCCTCGCCGGCATCATCGAACGCGACACCAAGGATGCCAGCCGCAGCGAAGGACCGCTCACCTGTCCCGACGATGCCCTGCGCATCGACACGTCCGACCTGACGCTGGAACAGGTCATCGAACGACTCGAAACGATCGTGCGGCAGCGCGTGGGCGATGCACTCACGCAGCCCGGTCACGGCAAGGGGGCGGACTGATGCTGGCGGCGTTGCGGGCGCGTCACCCCGGCGGCTCCCTGGGGCGCATCCTCTACTGGCAGTTCATGCACCTGCTGTGCTACACGTGGGTGGGACCATGCTATCGCTACCGCGCCTGGGGTGTGACCAACGTGCCGCGCAAAGGGCCCGTGCTGCTCGTCGCGTCGCACCAGTCGTTCATCGATCCCATTCTGGTGGGGCTGGGCTGTCACCACCGCCAGTTCTACGCGATGGCCCGGCGAACGCTGTGGGAGGAATCGACGCTCCTGGGCAAAATCATGGATTCGCTCAATGCAATTCCGGTGGATCAGGAGAACGCGGACCTCGCTGCCATGCGCCGCTGCATCGAAGTGCTCAAGGACCAGCAGGCGCTGTTGATCTTCCCGGAAGGCGCGCGCACGCCGGACGGAACTATCGCACCGTTCGCGCCGGGCATTGCGCTGCTGATGCGCCGCGCCAAGCCGTTGGTGGTGCCCGTGGCGATCGAAGGCGCGTTCGACATCTGGCCGCGACACCGCAAGGTGCCCCGGCCGTGCGGCCGGGTGGGCGTCATGTTCGGCCGGGCCATTCGTTCCGAAGACCTGCTCGCCATGGATGAGGAACCCACCGAACACCTTCGCCAACAGTGCGAGGCGATGCGGCAGGAACTGCGTCAACGGTTGCGGATGCGTTCGTAACTTCGGGGTCAGCTTTGCACGCGGGCCTTGGCGCGGCGCTGCAGCTCGGCATCGATGAAGCCCTGCAGATCGCCATCCAGCACGCTTTGCAGGTTGCCCGTTTCGTAGCCGGTGCGGTGGTCCTTCACGCGGTTGTCATAGAAGACATAGCTGCGAATCTGCGTGCCCCAGCCCATGTCCAGCTTGCCGCCGGTCGCTTCCTGACGTTCCTTCTCACGCTTTTCCTCTTCCAGCAGTTCCAGCTTGCCTTTGAGGATGCGCATCGCCGCCTCGCGGTTCTGCTGCTGGCTCTTGTGCACCGACGACACCACCGCCAAACCGGTCGGCACGTGCACGATGCGCACCGCCGTCGCCACCTTGTTGACGTTCTGACCGCCCGGCCCGCTGGAACGCGCGAACGCCTGAATCTCCAGGTCCTTGTCGGGGATTTCCAGGCCGCTGTTGTTATCGAACTCGGGCACGATTTCCACGCTGGCGAAGCTCGTCTGCCGTTTGCCCTGAGCATTGAAGGGCGACACCCGCGCCAGCCGGTGCGTGCCGCGCTCCGCCGACAGATAACCAAACGCCATCGGCCCCTTGATGTAGAGCGTGACTTCCTTGAGCCCCGCCTCTTCGCCGTACGTCTGGTCGACCAGGCTTACATCCCACTCGCGGCTTTCGCAGTAGTTGACGTACATGCGCATGAGCATTTCCGTCCAGTCCTGCGCTTCGGTGCCGCCTTCACGGGCGTAGATGGTCATGTAGCAGTTGTTGGCGTCGTACTTGCCCGACAGGAGCGAGAGCATCTCCACGCGATCCAGTTCGGCGCGCAGCTTGTCGATCTGGGCGTCCACCTCCGCCCGGCTCTCATCGTCGTCGGCTTCCTCGGCCATCTCCCACAGCAGCGCCGCATCCCCCACCGCCGCCGCCAGCTTGTTCACCGGCTCGATCTGCGCGCGGATCGTCTTGAGCTCCTGAACAACCTTGCCCGCCTCGGCAGCGTTGTCCCAGAACCCCGGCGCCCCCATCCGCTCCTCAAGCTCCTTCAAACGAATCGCTTTGCGATCGCAGTCAAAGAGAGTCGCGGATCGTTAAAATCCGCGCCTCGAGATCGTCAAGAATGCCAGGAATATTGTCGTGCTTCAGTTGCGGCATAGCGTTCCTTTGGGTTTAGCCACAGATGGACACCGATCGACACGGATGAACAGCCTATTTTAGACGGGATGGACAGGATTGACTGGAGGCAGCGGTCGCGTCGTGGGCCGTTCGGCACACAGCACCGCAGAGCTGGATGCTGCGTGGCACCCATCGGCGACATCGCTGCTTACCGATCGCCTTCGCCCTCTCCCATCCCGTCAATCCTGTTCATCCCGTCAACCTGCCTCATCCGCGCGGCTCGCTTCCCCATCATAGCACCGCCGCGATGGCGTCGCACAGCCACAACACCCTTGCCGGCATATATCTTGAAAGATATAATAAGGCAATGTGGGAGGTCGAGTACACCGACGAGTTCGAAGCGTGGTGGCAGACGCTCGACGGTGATACCCAGGTGTCCGTTGCCCAAAGCGTGCGTCTGCTTGCCGATCAGGGACCGTCGCTTGGCCGACCACACGTGGACACGGTGAAGGGCTCGCGACATCCGAACATGAAGGAGCTGCGCACGCAGCATGCGGGTAGACCGATACGGACGTTGTTTGCTTTCGACCCCCGACGAGCCGCGATCCTGTTGATCGGTGGTGATAAGACCGGCGACAACCGATTCTACGACCGAATGGTCCCATTGGCGGATCGGCTCTACGACGAACACCTGCGCGAGATTGATGGCTCGCAATGACACCGCGAGCAGGAGCATCACGATGGCGAAAAATTTCAACACGCTCCTGAAGAAGATGACGCCCGAGCAGCGTGCCCGGGTGGAGGAGGGTTTTCAGAAGCTCAAGGCCGAACTCCCGCTGCAGGCGCTGCGCGAGGCGCGGGGACTCACACAAACGCAACTGGCGGAATCCATGGACATCCCACAATCCGCGGTGTCCAAGATGGAGCGACAGGCCGACATGTACATCAGCACGCTGCGCCGTTTCGTCGAGGCAATGGGCGGTGAACTGGACATCGCGGTGCGCTTCGGCGATCAATCGGTGCGCGTCACCCAGTTGGGTGAACCCAACACGCCCCCGAGTTCAAAACGACGTAAACGTGCCGGGTGAATTACTGAACAGAATGGACTGAGCGTCGTGCTTCAGCGGTCGCGTCGTGGGCCGTTCGGACACCCAGCACCGCAGAGCCGGATGCTGCGTGGCACCCATCGGCGACATCGCTGCTTACCGATCGCCTTCGCCCT
>CAZEFM010000124.1:0-8631 GCA_964511575.1 uncultured Phycisphaeraceae bacterium
CGTGGTGGTGGAAAACGTGGAGCGCATCATGGAGGAGGAGGGGCTGCCTCCTTATGAAGCGACGGTCAAGGCGATGCAGCAGGTAACGGGGCCTGTGATTGCGATCGTGCTGGTGCTGTCGGCGGTGTTCGTGCCGGTGGCGTTCATGGGCGGTCTGGTGGGGCAGTTGTACCGCCAGTTCGCGGTGACGATTGCGATTTCGGTGGGCATTTCGGGGCTGGTGGCGTTGACGCTGAGCCCGGCGTTGTGTCGGCTGCTGCTCAAGCCCGGCCATGGCGAGCGAAAGTTCATCCTCTTCCGGTGGTTCGACAACGTATTCGGGTCGATCACCAGTGGCTACACGTTCGGCGTGAAGATGGCGATCCGTTACGGCATCGTTTCGCTGGTGATCTTCGGCGTGCTGTGTTTCGCGGCGTTTCGACTGTCGCAGCGCATCCCCACGGGCTTCCTTCCGCAGGAGGACCAGGGATACATCATCGCGGCGATTCTTCTGCCCGACGGCGCATCGATGGATCGCACCGATCGCGTGCTGCGCGATGCAGAGAAATTCTACATGGCGCACCCGGCGGTGGAGAACGTCACGATGCTCGGTGGGTTCGACATCCTCACCGGCGGCGTGGCGAGCACCAACGCGGGCACGCTCTTCGTCACGCTCAAGCCGTTCGAAGAGCGACAGGCGCCTGGTTTGAGTGCGGACGATCTGGTTGCCGCGGCGGCAGCGGAGTTCAATGATCGGCCGGACGCTTTCGTGCTGACGCTCAACCCGCCTGCGATTCCCGGATTGGGGCAGCGGGCAGGTTTCGAGATGCAGTTGCAGGCGCGAGGCGGTGGGGATGTGACGCGACTGGCGGAGGTGGGCGAGCAGTTCATCGCGGCCGCATCGCAGCGACCGGAGCTTGAAGCGCTTCAGGGCACGTTGCGTGTCAACACGCCGCAGCTTTTCATCGAGCTCAATCGTGACAAGACGAAGATGATGGGCGTGGAAGTGTCGGAGGTCTTTCAGTCGCTGCAGGCGTACCTCGGGTCGCTGTATGTGAACGACTTCAACCGGTTCGGTCGCATCTGGCGCGTGCAGCTTCAGGCGGAGCCGGAGTATCGCGACAGTCCATCGGACATTGCGCGGATCTACGTGCGCAATGCGCAGCAGGAGATGGTGCCGCTGTCGACGGTGGTGGATACGGCGTTCCGCGCCGGGCCGAACGTGGTGTCGCGGTTCAATGCGTATCCGGCGATTCAGATCACGGGCGCTCCAGCGGCGGGGTACAGCAGCGGTCAGGCGATGGAGGCGGTGCGTGCCGCGGCGGCGGAACATCTGCCCGAAGGCTTCGGCTTTGAATGGAGCGGTGCTTCCTATCAGGAAGTGCAGGCGGGCAATCAGACGCCGATCGTGCTGGCGTTCGGGTTGATCGTGGTGTTTCTGGTGTTGGCGGCGCAGTACGAACGCTGGTCGATTCCGGTGGCGGTGTTGCTCGCGGTGCCGTTCGCCGTGCTGGGGGCGTTGATTGCGATTCAGTTGCGCGGGTTGTCGCAGGACCTTTACTTCCAGATCGGTTTGCTGACGCTGGTGGGGTTGTCGGCGAAGAACGCGATTCTGATTGTGGAGTTCTGCATGGCGTTGCGCCGTGAGGGTAAACCGGTGGTTGACGCGGCGATCGAAGCGGCGAAGCTAC
Source organism: uncultured Phycisphaeraceae bacterium (assembly GCA_964511575.1). GTDB lineage: Bacteria > Planctomycetota > Phycisphaerae > Phycisphaerales > Phycisphaeraceae > CALKHT01. The sequence goes on from CAZEFM010000124.1 coordinate 1,671, forward strand.
GTTTTCGTCCGATCGTGATGACATCGCTGGCGTTCATCCTGGGTGTGGTGCCTTTGGCGATTTCCAGTGGCGCGGGGGCTGCTGCACGGCACTCGATCGGTACGGGCGTGATCGGCGGGATGCTGGCGGCGACGTTCCTGGCGACGTTCTTCGTGCCGCTGTTCTTCGTGGTGATTCAGCGTTTCTCGGAAATGGTTTTCGCACGGGATCCGCAAAGCGACGACGATGAGTTGGACACCGCCGCGGTGCCTGCATCGTAAGGTGCGATGCTGACACAGTGGCATGCCGAGGGGAATGTGATGACGTTTACCAAGCACAGCAGGCCGGGTCGTCCGCGTGATGCGCAGCTCGCCGAGCGGCGTCGTGAGCAGATACTGTGCGCGGCGGGTCGGGTGTTTGCCGTTCGGGGTTATCGTCAGACGGAGGTGCAGGAGATCGCCGATGCGTGTGAGATCAGCAAGGGGCTGATTTATCGCTACTTTTCCAGCAAGGAAGCGCTGTTTCTCGCCAGCGTCGATCGCGGCATGCAGTTGCTGCAGGAACAGATCGACGAAGCCGTTGCGGAACTGGAAGATCCTTTCGAGTGCATCAAGGTCGCGATTCGCACACATCTGACCTTCTTCGACACGCATCCGGCGATGATCGAGCTGTTCGTGCAGGAGCGGGCGGAGTTTCGTGATCGGCGCAAGCCCACCTACTTTGAGCATCGCGATGCCAACATTGGTCGATGGCGCGACATGCTGGTGGGGTTGATCGCTGCGGGCAGGCTTCGTCCCGTGCCTGTGGAGCGGATCATGGATGTTATCTCGGATCTGGTGTACGGCGCGATGTTCACGAACTACTTTCGCGGCCGAACCAAACCCGTCGAGGAGCAGGCGAAGGACATTCTCGACGTGGTGATGCACGGCATTCTGAGCGATGAGGAACGCAGCAGGACACTCGGCAGGAACTGAGCCTACGACGCGGCATTGACGGCTGGCATCGGCGGCAACTTCTCGACAATGACATTGGGATTGCGGTCGGCGAAGAAGCGTTCGTGCCAATCATCAGCCATGAGTGCGACGAGTTTGCCATCGACGTCCCATGCAAGGCTGACACCGGTGGGCAGCGCGATGTCGTCGGGCGTCATGCTGTTGGGCAGTGTCAGCCATCGGGCGCGATCCCATGCAGCCGGTTGCAGACGCGACTGGGCGTTGTACTCATTCTCCAGCCGATATTGCACGATTTCGAACTGCAGCGGACCGACCGCCGCCAGCACGGTGGTTTTCTGTGGTCCGAGTCCCACTTCGAACGATTGCACGACGCCTTCCTCGAGCAGTTGCGACAGGCCGCGACGAAACTTTTTGAACTGAGCCGTCGACGGGTTGTGCAGATAGGCGAAGCATTCGGGTGGGAACCGGGGCAGTTCGTCGTAGACGATCGCGGGGTCCTCGCTGAGCGTGTCGCCGATGCGGAACTCGTTGTTGCCCACGAGCCCGAGCACATCGCCAGGAAACGCTTCATCAATGGTTTCGCGATCGCGGGCGAAGAGGCGATGGGCATCGCTCAAACGCACTTTTTTTCCCGTGCGGCTGTGAAAGACGGACATTTCGCGTTCGAACCGTCCGGAGACGATGCGGGCGTAAGCGATGGTGTCGCGATGGCGGGGGTCGGTGTTGGCCTGCATCTTGAAGATGAAGGCGGAGAACGGTTTGTGTGTCGGTTCGACGACGCCGATGCTGCTGCGTCGCGGTGTGGGAGGCGGGGAGAGGCGGAGGAACTCGTCCAGCAGCAGTTGCACGCCGAAGTTGTTCATCGCGCTGCCAAAGAGCACGGGTGTTGTCTTGCCTGCAAGCACCTGCTGCACATCGAACGCTTCACCCGCGCCATCGAGCATGTCGATTTCCTCGCGCGCCTGAGTAAACGATGCTTCGTCCATCTGCTGGCGCACGACATCGTTGTCGAGTGAGGTGACGGCGACGGGCGCGCGGTACGTACCGCCCGGCGTGCGGTCGTAGAGGTGCACTTGGTTGCGCAGACGATCGTAAACGCCCCGGAACGTTGGCCCCGTGCCCAGCGGCCAGTTCACCGGATAAGCACCGATGCCCAGCACCTGTTCGATCTCGTCGAGCAGTTCCAGCGGGTCGCGCGTGGGGCGGTCGAGTTTGTTCACGAAGGTGAAAATGGGAATGCCGCGACGGCTGCACACTTCGAAAAGTTTGCGCGTCTGCGACTCCACACCCTTGCCGGCATCGACGACCATGACCGCGGCATCGACGGCCGTCAACACGCGGTAGGTGTCTTCCGAGAAGTCCTTGTGGCCGGGCGTGTCGAGCAGATTGATGCGGTAGCCTTCGTATTCGAAGGTGAGCACAGTCGAACTGATGGAGATGCCACGTTTGCGTTCCAGCTCCATCCAGTCGCTGGTGGTGGCACGCTCGCTCTTGCGTGCGGTGACGGACCCGGCCAACTGCACCGCGCCGCCGTAGAGCAGCAGCTTCTCCGTGAGCGTCGTCTTGCCCGCATCGGGATGCGAGATGATCGCCAGCGATCGGCGGCGGCTGATTTCCTTAACGTTCGACATCAAACTTGCTCTGGAGAAAAGAACGCCCCCGCCAAACCGGTCGAGGATCGCGACATGATAGCGAGGTGGAAACAGCGATGCGCGGTGTTCCCACCCGCGAACGACTCGTCCTCAAGCCCACGCGGGTGCCTGGGAGCTTCGGAACGCCGATACCGTCTCGCCTGTCGTGAGCGGGGCATTCATCCGAGTTGAAAGTTCATTCGCCGGGGGCAGTGTCGCGATGAGGTCAACGCCGGCTGAACTCGAAGTTCGCCATCACCTTTACGCGGGGCTTCACCACCACGGTGATGGTACGGCGGTCCGGCTGCACCTGCTCCAGTTCATGCCAGACGGTGAGTTCGTAATCACCGGCTGGAAGGTTGTCGATTCGGAAGCGGCCCTCCTCATCCGTTACGGCGTGGTAGGGGTGATCGAATACATGCACATAGCCACGCATCCAGGGGTGAACGTTACACCCGAGTGTAATGGGCCGTTCGGTTGCGTTGAAGCGGTACTTCATGACGAGACCATTAATGAACGCTTGAGTTTCTTGTCGATCGTGTTCTGTGATAGCGAGGTTATGCATCGTGTTGTCATGAGCGCTGATGTTGACTTCCTGGCCTGTGCGCACGGCAAGTACGCGTGGCTGGAACTGACCCTGGCGCATCGCCAGTTGTGCGGGCGCCTGTGGTTCATCGAATGCTTCATCAACAAGGTTGCTTACATACACCAGTACGTTCTGCAGGCCACCGGTCTCGCTGGTCAGGAAGCGCTCGTCACGCGGCGTCCCGCCGAAAAAATGGTCGTTCGGGACGAAACAGATAATACCACCGGGCCGGGGCGTACCGCTGTAAGTAACGCGCCCGAACACGCTGCCCGTGTCGTTTGTCGTGCGACTGGTGCAGGCAGTAATTCCAAACGCAGCGATGATCGCCAGAAGAAGATGAAGACGACCCATGGTATGCTCCCGGTTTTGGCGCGTCGTGTTCAATGTCGCGCAATCTTGTCTGTAGCTTGAGGCGTCAACGGCATGCAGAGGCCGCACGTGGGGACGGCGAGCCGGCTTGTGTCCGAGCTCGGCGCAGGTGGGGGGTGTTGCGGGAGGTGGGGGGGAGTGGGACCGGATCAGGACGCGGCCCGCCCGCCGTGCTACTCCAACGTGATCTCATCCGTCAGGCGCAGATATTTGCGCAGCTCCTCGGCCATCTGTTCGGGCGTGAGTTCGTATCGCTTCATGAGCGATTCTTCCCATGGCATGCCGTCCTTGATGTCGCGAAGCATGTGGAAGACGCCTTCGCGATCCTTCTGCATAAGCATCTCCACGAGTTGCAGGCTCACGCCGTAGAACCAAAAGGGGATGTTCGGACGATCGAGCGCGCCCTCGAAGCTGTTGCGGCGGGCCAGTTCGCGGCGGCCTTCGTTTCGGCGATATCTGTTGAAGTTCGACTGCACCACCAGTCGCGTGCCCATGTACTCGGCAAGGCCTTCATTCAACCAGTTAGGGACGACGCGCGGCGAGCGGTAGCGGTGCAGGAAACCGTGCGTGGTCTCATGCACCAGCAGGTGGCGCAGATCCCACGGGTCCTGTGTCATCATGAAACAGATGCGCACCTCGCCGGTTCGGTAGGCGTGGCAGATGCCAGCGGTGCCTTCGGTGCGCGGATTCTTGAAGATCTCACGCTCGATGCGATGGTACAGCTCCGCGTCCGCACAGAGGAACACCAGCGCCTTGCCCTTCCAGATGTTCACCTCGGGTGGGACGTCCAGCATCTGCGACAGCCGGCGGTACATGTTCTCCAGCAGCACCGACATCTTCGTCACCTCACGCGGGTCGGCGTTGGTGTAGAAGAGGTAGTGCTCGGTTTCGATCAGCCGCATCTCAACATCGAGATACTCAAGCACCGCGGCGACGAACTCCTTCTCTTTCTCGATGAAGGTGGCGAGCTCTTTCTCACTGAGCGATTGCCAGGTGTAATCCGACGGCCGAATCGGTACGGGCGTTTCGGCGGTGATCGGGCCGGGCAACGGCTCGACATGCGCGGGGGGCGGACTGGGCAGCACCTCACCCGAGGCTCGGAACGCCTGCACATGTTCCTTGTACCGCGGGTCGAGCTTCACCGCGTTCTGAAAGATTCGCGCGGCAAGCGCTTCGCCATCATCCAGTCGCGCCAGAATCTGTCCCAGTCGAAAGTTTTCTTCCGCGGAGTTGGGCGTCATGCATCGACCGAACACCTTCGCGGTGTCGATCGCGGTCAGTTCACGCCATGCAATCGTCTGCTGATCGTCATTGCCGCGGTCCAGCAGAAAGGTATCCAGATCGTACTCGATGATGGTGCCGGTGAGTCGGCGACCGTCGCGCGTCTCGAACGTGATCGGAACGGACCGCCCGGCCGTATACACAGCTGGGTCGGTGGTCGGCACCGGTGGCGGCGAGGCATGCATTGCATCATCGTGTGCCCACGCCATCGTCGCGCACAGCAGCACGCATGCCGCGATCGCGGTAAGTCCCCGGTATGACCAGTCCATCATGCCACGCATCGGCGCCCTCGGCGGGAGACAAAGGAACGTTCGGGCCCACCCTCCAGTATGAACGGAAATGGTCGATACGACAAGATGTCGTTGCCGAATCAGAAGAGAAGCGGCGACAGATTCATATCGATCAAAATCTTCATCTGCGCGATAGCGAAAGTTCGCTTACCGCGACACGCCACGCTGCGTAACTCGATGCTTCACAATCGTCCGCTTCCGCGAGATAGGGGTGTGCTGCGAGGATGCCCACCGTCGAATGTCCTGAAGCAAGCAGGCCGATGACCGTGCCGACGTCACGCGCATGCCGCGATTGCAGGCTTGCCGCCCATCACGTGCGAATCGAATTTGATGCGTGCGAATGCTATGTCCGAATTCTATTCCGAACCTTATCGCGCAAACGCTTACGCCTCACTCCCCCGGAATGTACGAGATCACACCCGACCAGGGGCTGCTCGCCGTGGCGTAGAGCTTCTTCGGAATTCGGCCCGCCAAGTAGGACAACCTGCCCGCTTCCAAAGCATGGCGCATCGCATGGGCCATGCGCACCGGGTCCTTCGCATGGGCGATACCGGTGTTCAGCAACACACCATCAGCACCCAGTTCCATCGCGATCGTCACATCGCTTGCCGTACCCACGCCCGCATCGACAATCACCGGGTAGTCCGCATCGCCTTCCTTGAGCAATTCGAGGATGATGCGGATGTTGTTGGGATTGAGCACGCCCTGTCCCGAGCCGATCGGCGAGCCGGCCGGCATTACCGACGCCGCGCCCGCATCCTTGATCCGCATCGCCATGATCGGGTCGTCGCTCGAGTAGCACAGCACCTTGAACCCGTCCGCCACCAGTTCCCGGCAGGCTTCCAGCGTCCCGACCGGATCGGGCAGCAGCGTCTTCTTGTCGCCCAGCACCTCCAGCTTCACCCAGTCCTTGCCCGGGTTGTCGAGCTGATCCAGGATCTCCCTGCCCAGCCGCGCGACGCGCACCGCGTCCTCCGCCGTGAAGCAGCCAGCCGTGTTGGGCAGGATGGTGTAACGATCGGTGTCGATGTAATCGAGCAGCGACTTGCCCTCCTTGTCGATCAGCCGCTCCCGCCGCACCGCGACGGTGATCACCGAAGCGCCGCTGGCGCCCAGCGCCTGCTGCATGGTCGGGTAGTCGGGGTACTTGCCCGTGCCGACGATCAGCCGCGACGCAATGGTGCGGCCGGCAATCGCGAGCGGGGCGTCCGAAGTCGAAGTCGTCGAAGCTGAAGTCATGCGTGCCTACTCAGTGGTGAATCAGTGGTAAAACAGTTTGCGAAAGCCATTCCTCCCGCAGATGCGTCATCATACCACCCGCAGCCGAATTGCTTCGACCTTCTCCTGAAACCGACAATGCGTCTGGTTGTGACCGCGAATAACACGGATCGCACGGATCGACACCATTGCAAACTGCGAATTGATTGTTGCTTATTGATTTTATTCCCTCCCGTTCGGGTTGAACCACGAAAACACGAAGACCACGAAGCAACACGACGAAATTCCCGGATCTCCCTCCTAAACCCCCACCGCGAACCTGTTTACAACGCACTGTCGGGCGACAAAAGGTGACATTACGCCTCTAAAGCCCCATCGCCTCTCAGGGACGCTACGCTAATTTTTTACTAAAATGGTATGGAATTAACGATCACCGCCACTCCCCGCAACTTTCCCGCTCGTGCCTTCCCCCTCCTTGTTACAATCTCCTCATGCCGGGCCTATCTCTCCATCCACTTTTGGTCGACCTCACCGCCGCCGATGTGGCCGCCGACCGCAATCACTCCGCCACCAAGGAAATCACCGGCGGGTCGCCCGATGACACCCTCATCGCCCGCTACGAATACGATGGCCAGAACCGCCGCATCGCCAAGG
>CAZEFM010000125.1:0-8556 GCA_964511575.1 uncultured Phycisphaeraceae bacterium
AACGGCTTCTCAATGATGATGCGTTGCCACGGCCGAGTGTCGCGATTGATGCTGCACCACGCCTTTCCTTCGGTGACCATGTTGGCGGCGCCGAGATTAACGATGGTGCGGTCGTAAAGCTGCGGCGCCAGCGAAAGGTAGAAGAGCATGTTGTCGCCGATGTTGTGCTGCGTCGCCAGTTCGCTGCAACGTTTCTTTATGCCGTCGAAGTGCTCGGCAACGGTCGAGTCGGCCGGGTGATAGTGCACGCGCTGCAGGAACTCACGGCAGATCGCCTCATCGTAGTTGTGGGCGAACCGGCGAATGTCCGCTTCCATGCGTTCGCGGAAATCATCATCGCTCAGCGGTGTGCGGCTGATGCCCAGCACAGCGAAATGAGCGGGCATGAGCTTTTGCGCATAAAGGTCATACAACGAGGGGATGAGCTTGCGCTTCGTCAGGTCACCGGACGCGCCGAAGATGACAATGAGGCAATCGTCGACGGGGGTGGCGTTTGGCATGGGGCCGCTCCGTGGCTGTTAAGACATCCGTGGCCGGCGCACACCGGCGCGCGACAAGTTATCACAAGTGATGGCGGGCGGCTAGCTTGCGAGGCTGAATCAGTCGAAAGGCTCCTGACGACGCTGCAGGTACCGGCGGATGCACACTGCCGCCAGCCGACGCTCGCCTCGACGGGCATGATGAAACACCACCGCCGCGATCATGCCCAGAACGATCACATAGGGCGCCGCCCAGAGGCCTTCATTCGCGAGGAGCAGCAGCGTCACCGCCGGGGCCGCCAGCATCGCGATGAGGTAGCCCAGCACCACCAGATGCGCCGTCACCACCATCCCGACGGTAAACATCTGCACCCGCTCATTGCGCATCTTCAAAAGGAGCACGAGCCAGCCCAGTCCCGTTGGGAACAGGAGCATGACGCCCAACATCAGGATGTCCAGGCGCCATGGATGCCGGTCCAGCCCCTCAGCGAGAAAACCGATGAGCGTGCCCAACCCCGGCAACGCCAGCAGTGTCAGCAGAACGGTGAAGGTCAGTTGCGTCAGGGCAGGTGCCTGATGCCACGGCCCATCCCATCGGCCGGCGATCAACGCCGCAATGTCGCAGCGGCAACCGCACTCCGGGCAGTCGATCACGCCATCGCCGAGCCCGCGCAGGCTGTACTCGCACTGCGGACACACGAGCTGATCACGAATCGATTCAACCTTTTGCCCGCCGGTCTGAGACATGCGTTCATTCTAACGGCAACGCGCATCCAACGAGGTATGCATTCGCCGATTGCCGCTTGAGAAGCCCATCAACGCACCGCGACACTGACGATCATCAGGTCGGCGGGAGTGATGCCCGCCAGCCGTGCCGCCTGTCCAAGCGTCGCCGGGCGGAAACGGTTGAGCGTGTCGCCCGCTTCGCGGCGAAGGCCCTGCACGGTGCGATAGTCGAAGTCAGTCGGCAGCGGGCGTGCCTCCTGGGCGGCGAGCTTCTCCACATCGCGCATCTGCCGGGCGATGTAGCCGCTGTACTGCACATCGGCGATAAGGCGGTTCACGAGCACCGGGTCGCGCGCCGTCGTCGGCAACGGGTCACCGTTGAGCCGCGCGAGCACCCAGTCGGCGTTGATCTCCGGCCGTCGCAGCCAATCGATCAATCGCTGCCCGTCGTGCGCATGCTTCGTGAGGTAGGTTCGCAGCGATCGCAGCGCCGCCTGCCGTGCTTCGAACACACGCCAGCGATCGTCATCGACCAGCCCCCACCCCCGGCCGAGCGGCGTCAATCGCTCATCGGTGTTGTCGCCGCGCAGCAGCAGGCGAAACTCCGCCCGACTGGTGAACATGCGGTACGGTTCGCGCGGCGTCTTGGTCACCAGGTCGTCCATCATCACGCCGATGTACGCCTGATCGCGGCGCAATCGCACCAGTTCCTCGCCACGCAGGTATCGCACCGCGTTCAACCCGGCGAGCAGCCCCTGCCCTGCCGCTTCTTCATAACCACTGGTGCCGTTGATCTGCCCCGCGAGGAAGAATCCTTCGATGCGCTTGGTCATTGTGGTAGCGTCGATCTGGTGAGGCCAGACCATGTCGTACTCCACCGCATAGCCATACTTGAGGATCGTCGCCTTTTCGCATCCGGGCAGACTGCGCACGATCACATCCTGCACATCTGCGGGCAGCGATGTGGAGATGCCGTTGCAGTAGATCTCGTTGGTATCGAGCGACTCCGGCTCGAGGAACACGTGATGGGCCGTGCGATCGGCAAAACGCACAACCTTGTCCTCGATGCTGGGGCAGTAGCGTGGCCCGGCGGTTTCGATCTGCCCGTTGTACATCGGCGCACGATCGAGATTGGCGCGGATGAGATCGTGAATCTGCGCGTTGGTGTGCGTGATCCAGCACAGCCGCTGCTCGATGACGGGAAAGCGGTTGGCAACACGCTCATACGCCGCTTGCGGTTTCGCGCCGTCGATCGAACCACCGGGAGACACCCCATGCACGTTGCCCGATGCGAAGCACGTCATATCGCTGAAGGGCAGCGGCACATCATCGCCCGCCTGCTCCTCCAGTCCGGCGAAGTCGATCGTTTCGGCGGCGAGTCGCGGCGGCGTGCCGGTCTTCAGCCTGCCCAGCTCAAATCCCAGTTCGCGCAGTGCGCCGCTGATGCCCACCGATGCCGCTTCACCGACTCGGCCGCCTGCCGTCTGTCGCTCCCCCGTGTGCATGAGGCCGCGCATGAACGTGCCTGTCGTCAGCACCACCGCTGAAGCCGCAAGGTCGTGGGCAACGCCGGAACGGTTGACGAACTGCACGCCGCGGATTCGGTCGCAATCGACATACAGCTTCTCCACCGTGCCTTCGAGAATCGTCAGATTCTGGCGGGTGGCGAGCAGACGCTGCACCTCGGCGGCATAGCGATACTTGTCGCTCTGACACCGCGGTCCGCGCACGGCCGGCCCCTTGGATGCGTTGAGCACCCGGAACTGGATCCCCGTTGCATCGGCCGCGAGCCCCATGAGGCCACCCAGCGCGTCGATTTCCCGCACCATCTGCCCCTTGGCGAGCCCGCCGATCGCCGGGTTGCAACTCATCGCACCGATCTTGGTCCTATCCATCGTGATCAGCGCCACCCGGCCACCCTCAGCGCGCAGCGCGTTCGCCGCCGACCACGCCGCCTCCGCACCGGCATGACCGCCGCCGATCACCATCACGTCATATCGGTCCTGCATCTCCATGGGCGGGGTATTGTACTCAGCAACCTCTCGGGTGATATCCCCCGTTCGAACCCGACAGATCCGGGTTGCACGCCGTCGCGAACCAGCCGTAACACTGCCCGCCAAAATCACTTTGGCATGCTTGCCCCTCCCGTGGTATCATTGGCTGGCGTACACGAAACCCTTTTTCTATGGAGACAACCATGAAGATTTTCTTTTCCGCTCTGCTGCTCGGCACGTTGATGCTCGTCGGCTGCGACAACTCCTCGAACGAGCCCGCCACCCCCGCCGATGCCCTGCGTCAGGCTGGCGACCAGGCGAAGCAGGCTGCCGATGAAGCAGGCAAGGCCGCTGATGAAGCCGCCAAGACCGCCGAAGAACTCAACCAGTAAATCGGTGATCGCAATCGATCAAGGCTCGCCATGCTTCGCCGCGTGGCGAGCTTTTTTGTTTGAATGAAGGATCGCGACGACAATCTTCCCGCTGATGTCCCTGCCGTCCTACAATCATGTTGCACCCTTCACGGAGGCATATCCATGATCAAGCTCACTGCGGTTTCGACCGTTCTCGCCGCCCTGCTGCTGGTCGGCTGTGACGATGCGTCCCGCTCCGCCCAGACGCAGAACGACGACGCGACGCCCGCCACCTTCCGCGAAACGGTGGAAGATGAGGCGATGGCGTTGCTGGATGCGACGAATGAACTGATGACGGATGCAGCTCGCGAAAAGGATGAAGCCATGGGAAGTGCGGAACGACTCCTCTCGGCACTGGGAAGCAAGATCGATGCGTGGCGCAGCCGCGCCAGCGAGGCGGGCTCCGAATTCAAGCAGGAAAGCGCCGAGGCGCTGGAAAAACTCGCTTCGAAGAAGGACGCCCTCGCCCGCAAACTCGCTGAGCTGAAAGACGCGTCAACGGAAACGTGGCAGGACGTTCAGCCCGACCTCAAAGCCGCGATGGAAGATCTCAAACGGGCCTACGCTAAGGCGGCGGCACGGTTCAACGGCGACGGTGAGGACGGCGACCAGAACGACGCCCAGCCATAACGTTCAGCTTTCCGGCAGCGCGTACTGCTCCGCCACGGGGTTGATCCGGCCGGGCACAGGGGCTTTACCCGTAATCGCTTTGACGATACGCGCCACGTGCGGGTGGCAGTTCTCGATAAAGAGGCGAAAGCGCACCTGCGTGCCTGCCGCGGCCGTACCAGCCACGTAAATGCCCTTCACGTTGGTCTGCATTGTCGCCGGGTCGAAGACGGGCGCGCCGTTCTCGCCTTCCAGCCGCACGCCCGCAAGTTCGAAAAGCGTTGGGTCCATTTCGTACCCCACCAGCAGCAGCACGAAATCGGCCGCGACATCCTGTGTGGCCGGCTCGCTGCCACTGGATTGCTCGTTCGAACACAACGTCACGTGTGTCGGCGTGATCGCCTTCACCAGCGTATTCGGATAGAACGCGATCTCCCCCTTTTTGATGAGCGACTGAATCTCCGGCAAAAGCCAGTACTTGATTGACTTCTCATCGAACGCCGACCGTCGGTAGCTGATCGCCACCTTGGCCCCGGCCCGATGACACCGTATCGCCGCCTCCACCGCTGAGTTGCGGCCACCCACGATCAGCAGACGCTTGCGGAAGTACGCGTGCGGCTCGTGAAAGTAGTGGCTCACGTGCGGCAGATCCTCACCCGGCACATTCAGTTGCCGCGCCCGATGCATGTCCCCTATCGCCACGACGACGTGTTTCGCCTCATGTTGTGCTTCCCCACCGGGTCGCTGTGTTGTCAGTCGAAACCCGCCATCGATCCGCTCGATGTTCACCACGCGCTCGTGCGTGTTGATCGCAAGGTCGAACTCCTGCACCACGCCACGCAGATAGGCCAGATACTGCTCGCGCGATGCCTTGGACTGGTCGGGCGTCTGCAGCGGCACTCCGGCAATCGCGATGCGCTCCGGCGAGGAGAAGAACGTCGTGTGCAGCGGGTACCACGTGATCGTCTGCGCCACCTGACCCGCTTCCAGGTGCACATAATCCACACCCAGCAGTTTCAGGTTCACCGCCAGTTCCAGGCCGATCGGCCCCGCCCCGATGATCGCCACTTCTTTCATGATTCAGAGTTTAGGCGTTCCGGCGCAAGCTACCAAACAAGCGAGGCTGGACCGCATGTAAGTGTATCCCCGACGCGACGGCCGGGTGACAACCGATCCACCGGATCGTCGCCCACCGTTAACGTGGAGGTGTTCGGCAACATTGTCATGGTCACGCGGCCGGTCCGACCGAAAGGCAGACCGGCCGCTTACCTACGGCAGAATACGCATCACACGCTTCTCACGTCGTGTAATCCGCATTGATCGTCACGTACTCTTTCGACAGATCGCAGCCCAACCACTCGACGGTGTGCTTGCCGCGCCCGATCGACAGGCGGATCGTCACTTCCTTGTCGCGCATGATCCGCTGCAACCGCCGCGCAACAGATGCCGACAGCGCCAACGGCTGACCCTTTTCATACACACACACATCGCCCAGATGCAGCGACATCTTCTCCGGCACGATCGGCGCGCCGCTGTATCCGGCCGCGGTCGTGATGCGTCCCCAGTTGGGATCGCCGCCATGCACCGCCGCCTTCACCAGCGGGCTGTTCACCACCGCCTGAGCGACGCGGTCGGCTTCCCGTTCGCTGCGTGCCCCTTCGACCACCACACGCATCACCCGTGTCGCGCCTTCGCCATCCTTGACGATCTGATACGCCAGATCGCGACAAAGATCGGTCAGCGCCGCGACGAACTGATCGAACGCCTTGCCGCGCCGTTGAATGGGCGGATGCCCGGCCACGCCGCTTGCCAGCGCCAGTGCCATGTCCGACGGGCTGGTGTGCTGATCGACGCTGATGCGATTGAAGCTCGCCTGCGCCGCCATGCGCAGCGCCGTTCTAAGCATTGTCGCGCTGATCGCCGCATCGGTCGTGATGAAGGCGAGCATCGTCGCCATGTTGGGCGCAATCATGCCGCTGCCTTTGGCGATGCCCGCCAGCGTCACCGTGTCGCGTCCCAGTTGCACCGTGCGACAGGCGCTCTTGGGCACGAGGTCGGTCGTCATGATGCCCGCGGCCGCGTCCCGGTCCGCGACTTTGCCGCGTGACAGACGCCCCGCCAGCGTGGCGATGCCGCGTTCGATCTTGTCCATGGGTAGCGGCACCCCGATGATCCCGGTCGAACTGGGCAGCACCTGCCGCGCATCGCAGCCGATTTGCTCCGCCACCAGTCGGCACATCGTTTTGGCGTCACGCTTGCCCTGATCACCTGTCGAGGCGTTGGCGTTGCCGCTGTTGCAGATGATCGCCCGTGCTGTGCCGCTGCGAAGGTGCGACCGCCCCACCAGCACCGGCGCAGCGGGGGTGCGGCTCGTGGTGAACACCCCCGCCGCCACACACGGCGCATCCGCCACGATCAGCGTCAGGTCCGGTCGACCCGACACCTTGATCCCGCAAACACCACCCGACGCCTGAAAACCCCGCGGCGCGGTAATCCCTTTGCTCATCCGGTTCAACTTTGATTGACGTTTACCCATGCGCCATTTGTAAACGCAAAACCCAACTTCAGCAACGCAGCGCGACAATCCACAACCGAAGGCGTCAACCTCCGCAACACAGGTCTGAACTCATCCTCAACGATGACGATCGCATGGATTGAAACGGCCTCACGACAGCAACGGCTCAGTCGTGCCCGAGGCCGAAGAAGTTGCGGATGCGTCGGAGCATCTGGGCGGAGCTTTCCTGTCGTGCGGCACGGTTGATGGTGCCGCCGTTGCCCACGGCACGGTCCGCCAGTTCGTGTTCGCGCTGGGCGAGCACCTCGCTGAGCGTGCGGGCGAATGCGGGGTGTCGTTCGAGGATGGGGCGCATGCTTTCGTGGCTCAGTTCGTACGCGATCGCTTCAGTCGATGCCGCCACCGTTGCCATCCGTGCTTCGCCGGTCAATAGCGTCCGTTCGCCGAAGAACTGGCCCGGCGTCAATTGCGCCACCCGCTGCGTCTGGCCGTCGGCCTGTACGCGCACCTCGAGCAGCCCCTGCACCAGCACGAACATCGACGCCCCGGTTTCGTTCTGCTTCACCACGATCTCGCCGGACTGATAAGTTCGGCGGGTCATGGCCGCGGCGAGTTCGGCCCGATCCGCTTCGCTCAACGTCTCGAACAGATCCACCCGCGCCAGCAACGCCTCGCGTTCCGCACGCTCATCGATCTGTCGCGGCGGCATCGGCGCATGAAACACATCGCGCTTGGGATAAGGCACCGACATGCCCGCCTGCCACAGGTGCTTCGTCACGTTTGTCGCCACCCCATCCGTAATATGGTTCATCAAGTCGTAGGTGCGAACGTAATAGCGAAGCATGTATCGCACCCCGCGCTCGCCCAGTTCCGTCACGATGATGTCCGGCTCCGGCGTGGGCAGCACACCCTGCGTCGCGCGGATCGCCGCCATCAGCACGCGCTTGGCATCCGCCACCGGCACATGATGCTCCAGCGTCACCGGCAGTTCAGCACGGAAATACTTGTTCGGCCGGTCGTAGTTCAAAAACTTCCGCTCGCCGATGAAGCTGTTGGGCACCACCACCATGACCTGGTCCAGGCGCACCAGCCGGGTCGCCCGCCAGTTGGTTTCGATGACGCGGCCGGCCTCGCCTTCCACCTCGATCCAGTCGCCCACCGTGAAGGGCTTCTCGGCGCTCATGGCGATGCCGCTGAAAAAGTCGCTGATCATCCGCTGCAGGGCGAAGCCGAGCACCACACCCACCACACCGGAGCTGACCACCAGCGCATCGATCGACTGCTGGAAGACGTATCCCACGATCACGCCCACCGCCGCCAGCAGCACCAGAACACGAACGATGGCGACGCCCAGTCGCGGCGCGGGCAGCCCGGTGTGCCGTTCGATGATGATGCGCCAGAAGAACAGGTCGATGAGGATGCACGCCAGCCAGGCGAGGCTGAGGACCACGGCACTCCACGCCAACCGTCGCACCATCACCGCCAGGGACAGCGCCGCGCCGTCGGCGGCACGGCGGACTTCGGTCGCGGCCGCATCATCCGTCGGTGTAGGCGTTGTTGCCGCGGACGATACAGCCGCCGTGTCGACGCCTGTCGTCAGCCCGGCCCGCACCAGCAGCAGTTCCGCCGCCAGCGCTCCCAGCGCCACCAGCAACGCCACGAGCACCGCCCGCACCAGCGACCTGACCCAATGCTGATCCACATCGTCTCCTTTCGGGACCGAACATCCCGCAGCAGCATACCGCCGACACACGCCGGCCGAAAAAGAACCCCGGCGCAACCCCTCCCGTCACGTCGTCTGTCGACCGCCTTTCCTGAAA
>CAZEFM010000126.1:0-8493 GCA_964511575.1 uncultured Phycisphaeraceae bacterium
TCACGTCGGGGAAGTTTTCGAAGAACGCGAGCGCCTCCTCGATCGTCATGTCCAGCACATCGGCGATCGACTTGCCGCGATAGAGAATCTCCAGCGTTTCACGGTTGTATCGCTTGCCTTTGCACACCTCGCACTCGACGTGCACATCGGGCAGGAAGTGCATCTCGATCTTCTTCGTGCCCTGTCCCTGACACGCTTCGCAGCGGCCGCCCTTGACGTTGAAGGAGAATCGGCCGGGCTGGTAGCCGCGCACCTTCGCCTCCTTGGTGCGCGTGAACAACTGGCGAATGGCATCAAACGTGCCGGTATACGTCGCGGGGTTGGAGCGCGGCGTGCGACCAATCGGCGATTGATCCACCTCAATAATGCGATCGATGTGGTGCAATCCGGTGATGGCATCGTGCGCGCCGGGCTTGTCACGCGAGCTGAGCAGATGCCGTCGCGCCCCGCGCAGCAGAATCTGATTGACAAGCGTCGACTTGCCCGAACCGGACACGCCCGTCACACACACCAACCCGCCCAGCGGAAAGGCGACATCGATGCCTTTGAGGTTGTTTTCGCGCGCGCCTTTCACCACGATGGCGTGCTTGTGATCCACCGCCCGGCGCGTCGTGGGCGTGGGAATCTCCAACTCACCCGTGAGGTACTTGGCGGTGACGGAATCGGGATCGGCGAGCACCTCTTCCAGCGTGCCCTGCGCCACAACCTGCCCGCCGTGCTTGCCCGGCCCGGGGCCGATGTCGATCAGGTAATCCGCCGCGCGGATGGTGTCTTCATCGTGTTCAACGACGATGACGGTGTTGCCGATGTCGGTCAGGTGCCGCAGCGTGGTGATGAGCCGGTCGTTGTCCCGTTGGTGCAGGCCGATCGTCGGTTCGTCAAGCACGTAGCAGCAGCCGACAAGCCCCGAGCCGACCTGCGTCGCCAGTCGAATGCGCTGCGACTCGCCGCCGGACAGCGTGCCGGTCGCGCGGTTGAGCGACAGATAGCCCAACCCCACGCTCATCATGAACCCCAGCCGCGCCGTCACTTCCTTGAGAATCGGCGCTGCGATCTGCCGCTGCTCCGTGGTGAGCTTGAGCGATTGGAAGAACGCCACCGCGTCTTCGATCGTGAGGCTCGTCACCTGCGCGATGTTCACCGCCTTGCCCGCCGATTGGCTTTCGATGAACACGTTCAATGCTTCGGTGCGCAGCCGCGCGCCTTTGCACGTTTCACACGGCGCTTCGGACAGGTAGTTGTGCAAGCGTGCCTTGACGAACTCGCTGTCGGTGTTGTCCCACCGCCGCTGCAGATTGGGGATGACGCCTTCAAAGTACGCATCGTACGTCCCCTCGTCGCGCGGCGTGGTGCCGTACATCAAAATCCGCTGAATCGACTTGCTCAGCTTCTTGTAAGGCGCGCTGGCGTCCACCTTGAAGTCGCGGCAGAAGGCTCGCAACAGGCGGTTGTACCAGACGTTCATTCGCTTGCCGTTCTTGCGCCACGCCTCGATCGCGCCTTCGGTCAGCGAAACGTTTTTGTCCGGCACGATCAGTTCAGGATCGAACTCAAGAATGGTGCCCAACCCGCCGCAACTCGGACACGCCCCATGCGGACTGTTGAAGCTGAATAGCCGCGGCTCCAGATCCGCCAGGTTGCACTCCGGGTGGATCGGGCAGGCGTACTTCTCGCTGAACACGCGGTCCGACCACGAGCCGTCGCGCTCCTGCACACTGGCGATGACCAACCCGTCCGCCAGCCGCAGCGCCAACTCCACCGAATCCGCCACGCGCGATCGTGTCGCCTCCGCCCCTTCCTTGTCCTGCTTGATGACGACGCGGTCCACCACCGCCTCGATGTTGTGCGCCTGGTAACGCTCCTTCTTCGTGGTCAGCGGCGTGCCGTTCTTCAGCTCACGCAGGTCGATGATCTCGCCGTTCACCCGCGCGCGGACGAACCCCTGCCGAACCATCGCCGCGAACACTTCCTTGTGATGCCCCTTCTTGCCGCGCACCAGCGGTGCCAACAGCATCAGCTTCGTGCCCTCCGGCATCGCGGTGATCTGATCGATGATCTGCGTTGCGCTTTGCCCCTCGATCGGTCGACCGCATACCGACCCGTCCGATTCGCGATGCCAGCAGCGCGGCTGACCCGTGCGGGCAAAGAGCAAGCGCAGGTAGTCGTAGATCTCCGTCGTCGTCGCCACCGTCGACCGCGGGTTGTGCGAGGCCGACCGCTGCTCAATCGCGATCGTCGGCGGCAGGCCCTCGATCTGTTCCACATCCGGCTTCTGCAACTGCTCGAGGAACTGCCGCGCATACGCGGAGAGGCTTTCCACATATTTGCGCTGCCCCTCGGCGTAGATCGTGTCGAAAGCGAGGGTCGATTTCCCACTGCCGGACAGACCGGTGATGATCACCAGCGCATCACGGGGGATGTCGATGTCGATGTTTTTGAGGTTGTGTTCGCGGGCGCCGCGAATGGAGATCGAAGTCAGGGCCATGGTGGATTCGGTTTTCCGTGTTGAGAAGCCGGCGCGGCGGGCGTCGGCGGAGCTTCGGCGGGTAATGATAGCCGCTGCCTGCACGGTCGGCGCAGCAGACAACCCCGGGAACATGCCCGGGGTGGCGCTTTTCCGAGGGCGATCGCTGCGAACGGCACCGCCCTGGTCACGTGCCGTCTACCTGCTATCAGAGCGTCGCCGAGGTGTACGGCAGCAGGCCCATGTAACGGGCACGCTTGATCGCCTGCGCGGCCATACGCTGCTCACGCGCGTTGAGCCCCGTGCGCTTGCGGCTTTGAATCTTGCCGTTCGGCGTCATGAGCCGACGCAGGTCGTCGACCCGGCGGTAATCAATGTACGTCTTGCCGTTGCTGGACACGGTCAGCAGCTTGGAACGCGGCGGACCACCGAACTGATTGAAATCGGCCATAATGAACCTCACTCCGTCACGGGTTGCTGCCCCAACAGGCCGCTGATACGCATCGGCCGCCGGGACGACGGTTTCATCTCAAGCCGGGCATTGTATCACCGACCGCCACGGCCCGCCAGTTGCCCCAATGCCCCTCCTGCAACCACGTCCGCCGCTGCCGATCTCCCCACCAACAAGGCTGAATCCCACCGCCGTGCCACTGCCTCGGCCCACGTCGTCGCCGTCGCTCGCAACGTCATGGCCGGATGTCTATACTTCTTGTTCCGCCGTCTGATTCCGGACGGTTCTTGCCGTTTGTAAGGAGCTTATCCGATGTCGAAGGACGATATCGAGCCGAAAATTCACGTGGACACGGATTGGAAGGCTCAGGCGGCGGCCGAGCGCCAGAAGCTCGCCGAGCAGGCCAAACAACAGCCGTCCGCCTCAGCCGGGGTCGCTGGTGCCGGGGGCATCCCGCCCGCCAACTTCGAAACCCTGGTGAGCACGCTGGTGACCCAGGCGCTCTTCGCCATGGGCGCGATTCCTAATCCCTCCACCGGACAGCGCATGCAGCACCTGGACCTCGCCCGGCACCACATCGACATGCTCGCCGTGCTCCAGGACAAAACGAAAGGTAATCTGAGCGACGAGGAATCGACGATGCTCAATCAGACGCTTTATGAGCTGCGCAGTCGCTACATCCAGATCGCTTCCGCGGCACGATGACTTTCAACCCGCCGATGGGCACAGATGCACACCGACGAAGACTGCGTTAATGTAGCGGCAACGTTTTCGTGTCCGCCTGTGTCCAACTGTGGCCGACTCAAACTGGAACCTGCAAACCATGGCCTCCGTCACGCCTGAACACGCCTCACCCGCCACCAACGAACGTTCCTTCTACCACCGGCACTACTTCCTCTTTCGTCGGCTGCACTCGCTGACGGGCATCGTGCCGGTGGGCGTCTTCGTCATCTTCCACCTGTTCACCAACTTCCAGATCCTCGTCGGTGACTTCCAGCACGAGGTCGCGTTCATCCACAGCATGCCCGCCCTGCTCTTCATCGAAATCGGGCTGTGGCTGGCGATCGCCTTCCACGCGGGCCTCGGCGTCGTCTACACCTTCGTCGGTGCCAAACCCAATGTCGACAAGTACGACTTCGGCGACAACTGGCGCTACAGCCTGCAGCGGATCACCGGCATCATCGCCCTGATCTTCATCTTCCTGCACATCGCCACGCTGCGATGGGGCTGGAGCATCGGCCCGTGGCACACCCCCTTCATGCTCAACGGCGCCACCTCCGATCAGC
Organism: uncultured Phycisphaeraceae bacterium; assembly: GCA_964511575.1. Lineage (GTDB taxonomy): Bacteria > Planctomycetota > Phycisphaerae > Phycisphaerales > Phycisphaeraceae > CALKHT01. The sequence goes on from CAZEFM010000126.1 coordinate 4,202, forward strand.
CCATGGCCGCCGCCACCACCGCCATGGCGCTGCAGGCGCACTGGACCGTCGTCGTGTTCTACATCGTCGGCGGCCTGTCCGTGGTCTATCACTGGGCCAACGGCCTGTGGACCGCAGCCATCACCTGGGGCGTGACGCTCACCCCCGCCTCGCAGCAGCGATGGGGCTTTTTCTGTGCCGCCCTCGGCGCGGTGCTCGCCGTCTTCACCCTCGGTGCGGTCTGGGGAGCCATGAACTACGAAGTGACCGAAGCGCATCGTGAACTGGTGCGATTGCATCTGCAATACGACGCGGGCGAAATCACCGCCGAAGAATACAACCAGCGTGCCCAACTGCTCCAGGAACAAATGCAGGAGCAGCAGGACGCCTCATCCAAACACTGAAACTGAATATTTCTAGCCACAGATGAACACGGATGGACACCGATAAAGGCACCTTCGTTTAACGCAATCGTCAATGGAAGCACATTGGGTCGGCCGTCCGATCCGGTTCGGTTTCCCGCTTCATCTGTGTTTATCCGTGTTCATCTGTGGCTAACCAGGCTCAAAAGGATCCGATATGGCAAGCGGTAGTGGACAGCGAGTGATTGTGGTTGGCGGGGGGTTGGCCGGGCTCGCGGCTTCGGTGCGGGTCGCGGAAGCGGGTGTGCCGGTGGACCTCTTTTCGATGGTGCCGGTGCGCCGCTCCCACAGCGTCTGCGCCCAGGGTGGCATCAACGCCGCCAACGAAGTCGCCCGCCAGCAGGGCTACTCCGAGTTCATGCACTTCGATGAGACGCTCTACGGCGGCGACTTCCTCAACCATCAGCCGCCCGTCTATGAGATGACGCACCACGCGCCGAAGATCATCGACCTGCTCGACCGCATGGGCGTGCCCTTCAACCGCACCCGTGAAGGGCAGCGCGACCTGCGCCTGTTCGGCGGTTCGCTCTTCAAGCGCACGCACTTCGCCGGCGCATCCACCGGCCAGCAACTGCTCTACGCCCTGGATGAACAGACCCGCCGTTACGAAGCGGAAGGCAAGGTCACCAAGTACGAGTTCTGGGAATTCCTCTGGCCGATCATCGACGATGACGGCGTCTGCCGCGGCATCGTCGCGCAGGACATGCGCTCGATGGAAATCCGCGCGTTCCGCGCCGATGCCGTCGTCATGGCAACCGGTGGGTGCGGGCTGATCTACGGCAAGAGCACGATGAGCGTGATCTGCACCGGCGGCGCAGCGGCGCGCTGCTATCAGGCCGGCGCATGGCTGGGCAACCCCGAATTCATTCAGGTCCACCCCACCGCCATCCCCGGCGAGGACAAGTGCCGGCTCATGAGCGAATCGGCGCGCGGCGAAGGCGGCCGCGTCTGGGTGCCGCGCAACAAGGGCGACCAACGCGACCCGCGCGACATCCCCGAGAACGAACGATGGTACTTCCTCGAAGAAAAGTACCCGAACTACGGCAACCTCGTGCCGCGCGACATCGCCACCCGCGAAATCTTCTTCGTCTGTCAGGATGGTTACGGCATCGGCGGCGGTCGCATGGTCTACCTGGACATCACCCACCTGCCCATGGAGACCAAGAACAAGCTCGCCGCCATCCTCGAAATCTATGAAAAGTTCACCGGCGACGATCCGCGCTTCGTTCCCATGAAGATCTTCCCCGCGGTGCACTACTCCATGGGCGGGCTCTACACCGTCTACACCGCCAACGACGATCACAAGGGCATGAAACTCGGCGCGCCGAACAACATGATGACCAACGTCCCGGGGCTCTACGCCTTTGGCGAGGTCAACTACCAGTACCACGGTGCCACGCGACTGGGCGCCAATGCGCTGCTGTCGTGCATTTTCGACGGCCTGTTCTGCGGGCTGTCCGTCGTCAACCATGTGCGCAACATCGGCAAGAGCGCCAACGACCTGCCCGCATCGATCTTCGATCGGTACGTCTCGCAGGAGGAAACCAAGGCACGGCGGCTGATCGAATCGACCGGCCACGCCAACCCGTACGAGTTGCACCGCGAGATGGGCGACGTCATGACCAACGCCGCCACCGTCGTACGCGAAGAAAAGATCATGCGCAAGGCGTATGACCGGCTGCGTGAGCTTCGCGACCAGTACAAGCAGGTGCGCCTGAGCGACACGAGCACGTGGACCAACCAGAACCTCAGCTTCACCCGCGCCCTGGGCGACATGATGGTGTACGCCGAGGCCATCCTCGCCGGTGCGATCGAACGCAAGGAATCGCGCGGCTCGCATTACCGCACGGACTATCCCGAGCGCGACGACGCCAACTTCCTCAAAACGACGGTCTGCAAGTACGACCCGACCAGCGGCAAACCGCAGATCACCTTCGAGGATGTGCCCCAACCGCTCATTCAGCCGCGCGCCCGCACCTACGGCAAAACCGACGCCACCGCCGAGAAAAAGCAACCGGCACAGGCAAAGTGAGATAAAGAAACCACCAGACACCAAGACCACCAGGATTTTTGATAAAGGCGAAGAGAAGGGAAGAAACCAAGTGATGTGGCGGGCGGGCGTTCAACCGTACCACACATTTTCTCCTTCCTTGTTCTCTTCCCTGCGTTCCCTGGTAACCTTCGTGTTCTTCGTGGTTCAAGTCATTGAATCCCAGAGTTCCCCATGACCACGACCAACAAGCTCAATAAGTACAGCTCCCGCATCACCCAGCCCGCATCGCAGGGCGCTTCGCAGGCCATGCTCTTCGGCACCGGCATGACCGAGGCCGACATGGACAAGGCGCAGGTCGGCATCGTCGCCAACTGGTTCGAAGGCAACACGTGCAACATGCACCTGAACGACCTTGGCGCGAAGGTGAAGGAGGGCGTGGTCGCGGCCGGTCTCGTGGGCATGCGGTTCAACACCATCGGCGTGTCGGACGGCATCTCGATGGGCACCGAGGGCATGAGCTATTCGCTGCAATCGCGCGACCTCATTGCCGACTCCATTGAAACCGTCATGGGCGCGCAGTGGTACGATGCGCTGATCGCCATTCCCGGCTGCGACAAGAACATGCCCGGCTGCATGATCGCGATGGGGCGACTCAACCGCCCCGCGCTTATGGTGTACGGCGGAACGATCAAGCCCGGCTGCACGCTCTTCAACGGCAGCCAGGAGCCACGCGACATCGTCTCGGCGTTCCAGAGCTACGGCGAGTTCCTCTCCAAGCGCATCACCGAAGACCAGCGCAAGGATATCGTTCGCAAGAGCTGCCCCGGCGCGGGCGCGTGCGGCGGCATGTACACCGCCAACACCATGGCGAGCGCCATCGAAGCCATGGGCATGTCCCTGCCCTACTCCTCCTCCATCCCGGCGGAAGATCCGGGCAAGGCCGCCGAGTGCATCGAGGCCGGCAAAGCCGTGCTGCGTCTGCTCGAAGCCGACCTCAAACCGCGCGACATCATGACGCGCGAGGCGTTCGAAAACGCGATGGTCATCACCATGGCACTGGGCGGCTCGACCAACGCGGTGCTGCACCTCATCGCCATCGCCCGTGCGGTGGACGTGCCACTGACGATCGACGACTTCCAGAAGGTGAGCGACCGCGTGCCGTTCCTGGCGGACCTCAAGCCGTCGGGGCGCTACGTCATGGAAGACCTGCACAAGGTGGGGGGCACGCCCGCGGTGATGAAGTACCTGCTCGAGCACGGCCTGATCAACGGCGACTGCATGACCGTCACCGGCAAGACGATCGCTCAGAACCTTGCCGACCTGCCGGGCCTCACGCCCGGTCAGGATGTGTTCCACACGCTGGACAACCCGATCAAGCCCTCCGGGCACATCACGATCATGTACGGCAACATGGCGCCCGGTGGTGCGGTGGCGAAGATCACCGGCAAGGAAGGCTTGCGATTCGAAGGCACCGCACGCTGCTTCGACAGCGAAGAGGACATGCTGCGCGGCATGGAGCAGGGCCGCATCGGCAAGGGCGATGTGGTCATCATCCGTTACGAGGGACCGCGCGGCGGGCCGGGCATGCCCGAAATGCTCACCCCCACCAGCGTCATCATGGGCGCGGGACTCGGCAAGGACGTCGCCCTCATCACCGACGGCCGATTCAGCGGCGGCTCGCACGGCTTCATCATCGGACACGTCACCCCCGAAGCGCAGGAAGGCGGCCCCATCGCCCTGGTGAAAGACGGCGACCGCATCCTCATCGACGCTGACCAGCGCGTGATCAACATCGACATCCCCCCGGCCGAATTGGACAAGCGCGCCCGCGAATGGCAGGCCCCGCCCTTCAAAGCAAAGCGCGGCACGCTCTACAAGTACATCAAAAACGTCAAAAG